>JBBRFK010000063.1:0-17976 GCA_038224435.1 Cytophagales bacterium
TGCGCTTTCCAAAAAAAAAGGATGCAGACGGCACCTTTGCCGATACTGCATCCATATTAGATATCCTTGAAATGATTGGGAGACCTTAATTTTACAGATGACGTATTTCCAAGCCTCACCCTAAGAGAAACGAAGGTCTCAGAAAGTCGAGAGATTCTTCACCTTCGCAAGCTCCAGTTCAGAATGACGGAACGCCAAATGTCATTCTATATTCTGAACGTTTTCCTGAAAATGATGAAGTCTCAGAATGACAGAGAAATTTATCCTTTCCTATAATTACCTCCTGCTTCAGCTGGAGGAAAACAAGAACGTCAGTCTCATCAGGCTTTAGCCAAATTTTGCCTTTTACACTTTCACCACGATGATTCAATGTTGCAAAATCAGACCTACCTTAATTCGCAGCCTTTATATTGCTTGTTCCGGTTTGGACAAAACGAAAGAGTGGGAACCATATCAGAAAGTAAACCTGATCGATAACGCAACCTCATCCCACCAAAGTCCACCATTGTCACTGATATTGACTGCAGGCTTCCAGTCTAGTGAAAGGTTTATGGGTGCATTGTCGAATTTATAATCCAAGCCAATGATGCCATCCAACCCTACGACTGTTGAACTTGATCTATTATCACCCCAAGGTGTATTACGCTTGTTGGAATTCCACGAACCTATGTGGGCGCCGCCACCATAAAACCACTGCAGACCTTTAACTCCGTCTATGTCCTTATGCACTTCATACAATCCGGTGATAATGAAGCCCTGCCACCTTGTATAAAGGATTCCTTCTATAGCCGCTCCATTTTTGATAAAGTGCTTTACGGTGATGCCGTTTCCAGAACCGAGCCTCAGCCCTATTCCTGTATTGTACTGTGCCATGGAATCATTGACAAATAAAAATGAAAACAGGACTGCGAGAATTAGAATTGTTTTTTTCATAAATTTTCAAATGGAGTATTGTTTAAATAAATAATCGGCGAAATAAATTAATTCTTTGATCAAATCCCATCAAGAGGGGCAAAAAACATAAATTATATCAGGTGTGATGCAAATATCAAGCCCAATGTCATGGGATTCTACGGGGATTTGGTTTACTGGAGAAAAGAACGATAATCCTACCTTGATTATTTTATGGTTTAAAGAGGCCAAAAACCGGTCATAATATGCTTTGCCGTAGCCTAAGCGATTTCCTTTGTCATCAAAAGCCAAAAGAGGCACCAAAACAAGCTGTATCTGACGGCTATCTATCACTTTAGCATTCTTTGGAATTGGAATCCCAAAACCATCAATTCCATATTCTTTGTTGTCGGTGATTTCCAGAGTATCCAAAACCTTGCTGTTAGGATTGACATGCGAGGTATACAAACTATATCCCAGCTCCTGTAATTTTTTCAACAATGGAAATGTGTCTACCTCATGCATCCTGGAAATGGAAAGAAAAATATGAACATGCCTGATGGCCGGATTGGAATTCAGATAATCCAGGACTCGTTTGGAAATCTTTTCTGAATACTCCTTCTTCTTTTCATTGGAAATGGCCCTTCGAAGTTGATGGTGTTCTCTCCTGATGGCCTTCTTATCCATGATCAATTCTCAAAATCATATATGAAAAATCAAAAGGATCAAACAATTCCTCAATCTGGTCAATGAAATTATTGTCTTCCAGGTAAAACCTCATAAAATTCTCGACCCGTTCCTGAGGACTGCCTCCAGGATTCATATAATCAAAGATGGCTTGTCTTTGCTTGATATGGATTTCCCACTTCCGCTCCTCCGCTTTCTTAACTTTATTCCCCAATTGATCCAAAATCTTCAAGGCCCTTACTTTTGCCGCTTCAAATGCATTGCCGAGACTTTTCTCCAATTCTGCTGCAGTTTTTCCTGATTTCCCGAAAATCATACCCAATGCTTCCTTTTCTTGGTTCAATTTGATATCCATCGAAGCATTGTTTGAAATGAATTCCTTTTTCCATTCCTCCAAAGACTGAAACAACAAGTCATCTGAAAGCCCGAGTTTTTGGATTTTCTTATCTATGGCTTTATCCAAAACCACAGCAAAATTCCTTGGCATCAAAGTAGGAAAAGGCACTTCAAAATGGTCAAAAATCCCTTTCAACTGAAGCCAATACACAACTTCGGCGGGGCCACCCAGATAAGCAAGGTTTGGCAGGATCATTTCCTGATACAGGGGACGGAGCACGACGTTGGGACTGAATCTCTCAGGATGCGCCTCGATGTGGTCCATCAACTCTTTTTCAGTGAATGAAATTCCAGAATTCAATACCTTATATATATCACCGGATTTTTCGATTCTTTCCCTGATTCCCTTTTCCATGTAGAAAAGATTTATCTCTCTAGGGAAAATCTGGCTTTTGTATCCAAGGTCTTCCAGTTTTTTTGTTTGGGAATCCGCAAGAACCTTTGGTGTATGTTGGATCAAATCTTCTTGAATTACCGGTATGAAAATCTTCTTGAATGCTGCCTCATTCCCATCAACAATCAAAAGACCCTTTTCTCCAAATAAATGGTGGGCGTATTTCCTGACTGCCTCTGATAATTTCCCGGAGCTTTGATAAGCTTCCATGAAAAAATCAGGAACAAAGCCGGATACTTCCTGAAAGAATGCTTTGAAACTTTCTTCTAATCCAAAATCCCCAACAGCTCCAGCTTGATCTGATTTCCATTGGTATTTTTTGCCGTCAAGTTTGAAATAGTTGATTTCATCAAAATCATGGTCTTCAGTCGCCATCCAATAAACCGGGACAAAATGATGGCCGGAATAAGCCTGATTCAACCTCTCGGCAAGGTTGACCGTCGATATGATTTTATAGATAAAATAAAGCGGTCCAGTAAAGAGGTTCAGTTGATGCCCTGTGGTCACCGTAAATGTTTTGGAATCCCCCAATGAAAGTATCTGTTGACTTGTAATTTCACTTTCCTTGATACCTTGGTATTGATGTTGGAGGGTCTCCACCAAAACCTTCCTGTGGGCATCTTTGAATTTCTTACCCTCAATCAGTTTTTTAAAATTTTCGATTTTCGGAAATTGGTTATAGAAAGGAAAAATCTCAGGCTTCTGGTGGATGTAATCTAAAAATAAGGCCGAAAATTGTCCGGTACAATCCGGATCAACTGTACTTTTTATCATGGATTTGGGGTTCAACGTTCACTTAGGCGATACAAGTCAATTCAACTTCGCAACAAAAGATAAAGTTCGCAATTTTTTCCTTATTACAAGAGTGGGGGCCGGGCTGTTTAATTTTATCAAAAATAGTATAACAGGCAATGAATGTTGCAAAGGTAGATTTGTGGAGAAGAAGAAATTACGAAGTACGAATTTAGAAGTGCGAGGTTTGGAATTGATACGGGAGGATGAGGCAGGAAGGAAAAATGGTTTGGGATTATCAATAAATTAAAGAAAATGAAAAAGAAAGAATTACCAGTTACAGGCATGAGTTGCGCGGCATGTGCTATTTCCATTGAAAAAACCCTTTCAACCAGTCCGGGTGTTGCTTCGGCGTCGGTCAACTACGCCAACCATACTGCACTTGTCGAATGGGAAGAGGCCGTCGTTTCCTTAGAAAAACTCCAAAAACAGGTTCAATCTACAGGTTACGACTTGATGATAGCAGATATCGTGCAGGAGGATTTGGAAAAAATGCAGGTTGATGCGTACCAAAAACTCAAGAAAAATACGATTTATGCGGGAATTCTAGCCTTGCCTGTTTTTCTGATCGGCATGTTTTGGATGCATTTACCTTATGGCAATTATATCATGTGGGCCTTGACCACCCCGGTATTGCTGGTCATGGGGAGACAATTTTTTACCCAAGCATGGAAATTGGCAAAAAATGGACAGGCAAATATGGATACCCTTGTCGCTCTGAGTACCGGAATAGCCTATCTATACAGTACTTTCACTACTTTTTTTCCGGAATATCTTGCTTCCAAAGGCCTTGAGGTACATGTGTATTTCGAAGCCGCCTCGGTGATCATATTTTTTATTCTATTGGGAAAAACCCTGGAGTCAGGCGCCAAAGCCGGAACGGGTGCTGCACTCAAAAAATTAATGGACCTACAGCCAACTGACCTTATTGTCTTGACAGGAGGAAAGGAAGTCTCAAAGAAAACTGCCGAAGTAAAGACCGGAGAGGTGATTTTGATCAAACCAGGTCAAAAAATCCCTTTAGATGGGAAAGTTCTGGAAGGCTCTTCCTATGTCAATGAAAGTATGCTGACAGGTGAACCGCTTCCTGTTTTGAAAGAAAAAGGGGCAAAGGTTTTTGCTGGAACCATCAATGATTCTGGAAGCTTTTCCTTCGTGGCAGAACAGGTAGGAAGTGACACTTTCCTTGCCCAGATCATCCAAAGGGTCAAAGCGGCCCAAGGTTCCAAGGCTCCGATCCAAAAATTGGTGGATAAGGTGGCCGGGGTTTTTGTACCTGTTGTATTGGGCATCGGGATAGTCACTTTCTTTATTTGGGGATTTAGCGGAATAGAGGATTCTTGGTTGAGGGGAATGTTAGCGCTGATTACGGTGTGGGTGATTGCCTGTCCCTGCGCGTTGGGATTGGCTACGCCTACGGCTATCATGGCTGCCATGGGCAAAGGGGCGGGAATGGGGATTTTGATCAAAGATGCTGAAAGCCTTGAAAAAGGAAAGACCATCGACACGCTGATCCTTGACAAAACAGGAACTATTACCGAGGGAAATCCAAAAGTTATCGGCGCTTTTTACAGTGGAACATGGACTGAAAGAGACGCTGCTGTGGTCAAAACCATTGAATCCAAAAGTGAACATCCCTTGGCAAAAGCCATTTCAGGATTTTTTGGGGAGGCCAATTCGGAAAACATTATCACCGATTTCAAAAGTGAAACCGGCAAAGGTGTCAGCGCAAAAGCCGGTCAGAATGTCTATCGCGTCGGCACTACCAAATGGCTTGCCTCAATGGAAGTGGTTATAGACGGTCCCTTGATGGAGGAATCCTCCAATGCTCTGGAAGAAGGTGCGATTGTGGTATTTGTGGCCAAAAACTCTGAATTGATCGCGGTATTCAAAATCGCCGATCCCATAAAGGCAACATCAAAACAAGCCATTCAGGAACTGAAGCAAATGGGAATAGCCATTCACATGCTGACCGGAGACCAAAAAAAGACTGCCGCATGGGTGGCCAAAGAAACCGGAATCGACCATTTCAAAGCGGAAATGTTGCCTCAGGATAAGGCTGCTTACCTCAAGGATTTACAAACCCAAGGAAAACATGTGGCAATGGCGGGTGACGGCATCAATGACAGCGAGGCGCTCAGCCTTGCCGATCTGAGCATCGCCATGGGAAAAGGAACAGATATCGCAATGGAAGTGGCGGAAGTAACCTTGGTCCATTCCGATTTATCCCAAATACCCAAAACCCTTCATCTGACCAAAAAAACCGTTAAAATTATTCGTCAGAATCTCTTTTGGGCCTTTATTTATAATATCATCGGGATTCCGATTGCCGCAGGCATCCTTTATCCCGCTTTCGGATTCTTGCTCAATCCCATGATTGCCGGAGCAGCCATGGCTTTCAGTTCAGTCTCTGTAGTCACCAACAGCCTTAGATTAAGAAAATGACAATTATAATTAATAGCCAAAATCTGATTGTCACTCTTCTCATTTCTTGGTTCTAGTCTCATTTATCACATCTCACTTCTCACGTCTAACATTTCACATCTAATATCTCCTTTTATGAAAAAGCAATTCAAAACAAACGTCAAATGCGGTGCCTGTGTGGCCACCATCACTCCTGAAATGGAAAAAGTAGCTGCAGGATCCTGGCAGGTTGATCTGACAGATCCCGACAGGATCCTGACTGTAGAAAGTGATAAAGATGCCGCTGAAATCCTTCAGGCACTTGAAAAATCCGGATATAAAGGGGAACTGCTTTCCTAAAACAATTTCCTCCTAAATTGCTTTTATTTCTTAGCTTAGCCGAAAATTTCCAATGATCAATTACCAACAGTTTGTACTGGATAATGGCCTTCAGGTGATTGTTCACGAGGACAAGAGCACCAAAATAGCTGTGCTGAACATCCTCTACAAAGTCGGCTCGAGGAATGAAATTGCCGGCAAAACCGGCTTGGCACATTATTTCGAGCACCTGATGTTTGGAAGCTCAAAGAATGTCCCTGTCTTTGATACCGAATTGGAAAAAGTCGGCGGTTCCTGCAATGCATTTACCAATACGGACATTACCAATTTCTACATCACCCTGCCGGCAACCAATATTGAAACCGCTTTTTGGTTGGAATCTGACAGGATGCTCCAACTCAATCTCTCCGAAAAAACCATTGAGGCCCAACGAAAAGTGGTGATCGAGGAATTCAAGCAGCGCTATATCAACCAACCTTATGGAGATGTCCACCACCATATCCGGGCATTGGCCTATGACACGCATCCTTACCGATGGCCGACAATCGGCAAAAACATTGAAGACATCGTCAACTACCAAAAGTTGGACGTTGAAGAATTCTACCTGACGAATTACACTCCAGACAATGCGGTCATGGTAGTGGCAGGTGATGTGACACTCGAACAAGTGAAAGTATTATCTGAAAAATGGTTTGGAGATATTCCTTCAGGTCAAATTCCAAAAAATATGGTCCTAGAGGAACTTCCTCAAAAAGGTAAAAAAACAAAGTACGTGGAAGCAGATGTTCCTACTGATGCGCTGTACAAAGTATACCACATGCCGGGAAAATTACAGGATGGCTTCCTCGAATCTGACTTGATTACGGATATTCTGGGTTTTGGACGCTCTTCCATTTTGGAACAGCAATTGGTCAAAAACGGAAACTTGTTCGCTTCCATCGGTGCGTATATCTTCGGGACTATTGACCCCGGATTGTTGGTTTTTTCGGGCAAAATGGAAAAGGGCCAATCAGCAGAACTTGCAGAAAAAGCCTTGGATGAAGTCGTGGCTACATTTCTTACCTCCACAGTATCTGTCAATACACTGACCAAAATCAAGAATCAGGCAGAGGCAATGAAAACCTATGAATCTGTACAGCTATTGAACAGGGCGATGAATTTGGCTTATAATGCCCATCTAGGCAACCCAGATTACCAGCAGTTGGAATATGAAAAGAAAATCAAAATCCCTTCTGAGGAAATCCTAAAACAGGCAAATAAATTACTGAGGGAAGAAAACGCTTCAGTAATATACTACAAAGCAAAAAATCAAATTAACCAGCTATAGTTTTTGTCTGATATCTCAAGTCTAATATTTCAAGTCTTTCTCAAAAATGACAAAATTCAGAATCGGCTTCGGCTACGACGTCCATCAACTTCAGGAAGGCTACGAGTTTTGGCTTGGCGGCATCAAATTGGAACATGAAAAAGGCGCTGTCGGCCACTCAGATGCTGACGTCCTGATCCATGTGATCTGCGATGCGCTTTTGGGAGCGGCCAATTTGAGGGATATCGGTTACCATTTTTCTGACAAAGACCCAAAATACAAAGGCATCGACAGCAAAATCCTGCTCAGAGAAGTAATGCAGCTGGTCAGAAAAGAAGGTTACGAAGTAGGCAATATCGATTCAACAGTCTGTCTGCAGATTCCAAAACTGAATCCCCATATTCCTGAGATGAAAGCCTGTCTTGCTGAAGTGATGGGAACTGATATTTCCAATATATCCATCAAAGCTACCACCACCGAGCAATTGGGCTTCGTAGGAAGACAGGAAGGCATCTCTGCCTATTGCGTAGTGCTGATACATAAAGTTTAAATATGGGAAGGGAAGTCAAAATCATCACCACTGAGGACGGTTCACATTCGATTTACCTACCTGAACTCAAAGAATCTTATCATTCCTTCCATGGTGCTTACCGGGAATCCATCCATGTTTTCATGTTGTACGGATTGGAAGCATGGTTCATGCGCAATCCTGACAGGTTTCCGATCCGGATATTTGAAGTCGGGTTTGGAACTGGTTTGAATGCCTGGCTGACCCTCGTTTGGGCAGAGCAATACAAAGTCCCTGTCTTGTACCATACAATCGAGCCTTTTCCTTTGGAAAAAGAAATCTACGAACAGCTGAACTACACTGAAGTGGACACTACGATTTACCATTATGCCCATTTTTTCAAGAAACTCCATCAGTCTCCATGGAATCAGGGTTTGGTCTATTCCGAATATTTCAACATGAAAAAAGACGAGACCACCTTGGAGGATGCTGTTCTTTATCCCTCAGATATCGTCTTCTATGATGCCTTTGCACCGAAGAGACAACCCGAACTCTGGACAAAAGAAATCTTGGATAAGGTTGTAGATGCGATGAATCCAGGAGGAATATTTGTTACCTACTGCGCTACCGGCAAACTGAAAAGAACCCTCGCCGAATTGGGACTGACTGTAGAAACACTTCCGGGCCCTCCGGGAAAAAACGAAATGGTTCGGGGGACAAAGGGTTGAGGAATTGGAAGATTGAGAATTAAAAGGTTGGAAGGTTGAGAATTAAAAGGTTTGGAAGGTTTTAAGGTTTCAAAGTTACGCATCACCTTGGCCCATAATCTTCCAAGAAGCCAATACGGCAACTGCAAACTGCTCACTGTAAACTGAAAATTGCCCACTGCGACTGCAAACTGAGACTGATCACTGATTACTCCTCCTCCTTAATTCCATCTTGCTTCCTGCTCTGATTCTTGCCTCTCGGCTCTTGCTTCTCGCCTCTCGGCTCTTTTTTCACCTTATCCGGTTTTGCCTGTCCAAGTCCAAGACTTCCTTTCAGGCCACTGAAGGTTGTTTTCCACCAATAGTTGAAAATGAATTTTTCCTTATCCCTTTCTTGGTAAATCTTCCCTTCAATCGGTTTTCTAAGGTATCTTCTCGGATTGTTTGACCTGACAGCAAAGGTATTCAGGACAAAAGTCAAAATCGCATCCCTCCCTTTTGCCCGCTGCAGCGTTCTCCCGTTCAGTAGGACAAGACGCAGATCGGAATACAAAAATGACATGTTCCCAACAGCTTTATCATTGTCTGCCACGAAGGACCAGTCGGCCCCATTGACGGTACCCCTATCGATATTTACAAATGCATTGGTTTCCAGTATTGAGTTCAAGGTCTTCATGTCAAACTCTCCAAGCTGTGCATTGATCGTCATGGGATAAGGATCTTCAAAAAACAAATGCCCCTGTAGGTTCATGTCGGCGACTCCATTCAGCTTGGCGGTGGCAAGCATGAAAGATTCTACCAAAGGATAGGAATTTTCGTTTTTGGATAAATGGAAAGGATACAATCCAGCATTGATGTGCGTAAACAGCAACTCCCCCGGTACCATTCCTTTTTCAAAAAACTCCGAATACCTGATGGTCGCATTCTCGATGACAAAGGTGTCCAATCTCAGTTCCAGTCCTGCATTTCTCATCAATTCCTGAGGCATGGGACGGTATATCCCTGTTTCTCGGGGATATCTTTTATCCCTAAACATATTGGCGTTAACATCTGAGACCTTGAGTGACTTGGCCGCCAAAACTTCATGCTCAAAGAACCTGTCGTAATCTGGCTTATCCAAGACCAATAAAGGAACATGGATATCCATCACATCCGTCTGTTTCCCCACCGTCCGTCCATATTGGTACCTGCCAACTCTAGGTGAAAAATTCAGGTCACTGATCCGTATTTCATTGTTATTGATTGTGATCAAGCCTACAGTGAGCTTGTTCAGGCTATCCTTCAGGAGGATTTCATAATTGGGAAGGGAAAATTTAAAATCTTGATTGAGAAGTGCGTTCGGATCAAGCTGGTCAAGGTTTTGCAAATCAATCCTTGTTCCCAAAACCTCGAAATTGACAGCATTGAAGTACCTTGGTTTTTTGGAACCGTCTTTGTCAAAAATCGAAAAATTTCCCTCCACGATTTCAAAGTCATCTACCTGAAAAAATTCGAACAACTCCTTGCCTTCCTCTTTTTGTTGCTTTTCTTTTTTGGGTGCTTTCACCTCATCGAGAAATACTTCCAAATCAGGTCTGTATAATCTCAGTTGCTTGAGCCAAATATCCTTGCTTGCCTGTATCTCAGTCAGGGAGTTTACTTTGATCAGGATCGTGGGAATGTGCCCCGAAAAAACCGGAAACCCAGGTTTTCCCCCCAAATCTCTTGGAATCACCCTGAAATTATTGATAAGTACACCGTCGTACTTGGTGTCAAGTTCTACCTTGGAAAACGTCACCTGATGGACACTGTCACTCAACGTCAGCCAAAATTCATCAAGGTCCAAGGTGATGCCATCAAAAAATCCGGCGATTTCACCTTTTTGGATGTTTGCTGAATCCAGCGAAAAATCAAACACTTTCAAATTTATTTGCGTGTTGATGAGTTCCCGTTGGGTTCCCTGTTCTTTGAAGGCCAAACTGAATTTGGCATCGACCGTCTCGATGGTATCAATGGCCACATTGCTGATATTTTTGGGAAGTGTTCTTTCTCCTCTTATTCTAATTCTGTCAGTCTGCGTTGCTTCTTCCTTCCGGTCATTGTCAATGAGCAATTCCACAGAAGATCCCATCAGTCCAACCTTCTGCAAGCTGAGTGTATTGTCAAAAAGAAAAGCCTCCAGGTCAAGCCCTTGAAAAGAAAGTATTGGGATATTGGCAGTTACTTTTGTTTTATCAGAAAAAGCGCTGCTTGGGCTTAACCTGACATTCTTGGTGATGATTTCTTCACTTGAGGTATTGAAATTGATCCCATCGGCTTGAATGGTATATTTTCCATTCCCGATATTGAATACATAATTGGCAAGGCTTAAATCAAGCTCCTCAGAGAAAAATGAGTTGATTCTATTGGAGACAGTCGCCTCATTGATAAAAAAATTTTTAACTGAAACAGTCACATTATCCTCCGAAAAACTCCTTGTCTTGTCTTTGATAAAATTCTGATAATTTACCCTTGCGCTTTTGACATTGATCGAATCGACTTGTATTTCAGAAAAATAATTTGTCAGCAGCTCCAAAATTTCACCTCTTTTTAAATCATTTTCAGTTCCGTCCCGGATTTTCTGTTTGTAATGGTAGAGGTTGATGTCGGGCGAGGGGACCAAAATTTCATTGATCCTCAGAATTCCCTCAAAATAAGCTTTTGGGATGTCTACTCCCTTGGCCATAAATTTTGGCACAAAAATATCCATGGTCGTGCTTTTGCCATACCTGTCCAAGATTTGTTGGATTTGCGTGTTGTAGAGCGGGCGGATTGCAAAGCCATCAATTTCGATAAGATGCCTTTTGGTATCTAGAAAAATCCTGTCCGCTTTGAATAAATGGAGGTTGTCGGAGAGCGTCAGCGCGTAGTCCTGCAACTCCAGCTGAAGGTTTTCTGCAAAAAATGCCTCTCTCGTATCAGCAATCTCTATCTTTTCATCCAATTCGAAATTCTCTAATACCAAATTGATTTTTCCAAATGAAAGACTGTCCTGACGGACCCTGACCTTGTTGTCCAATGTGAGGGACCCTTCCCGGATTTCAAACCGCTCTACATAAATCCCATTCAAATACTCTCTGTAAATCTCGGTCAGGTCCAATTTGGATTCCTTTTCCTGTCCCCCTTGAATATTTTTGAGTAAAATTTCGGGCTGATCCAGAATGACCTCTTTCAGGTCGATAATTCCAAGGTTGTAGATTTTTTTGAGGTTTGCCTCTGTGATGTCCAATCCGGAAACACTGATGTCGAGATGTGCTTTTTTACCATCCAGCTCAAGTCCCACAGCTGGAAAAAGCTTGAAACCATCAATTTCTATCCTATCGTCAAATGACGAAAGCCTGACAAAATCTCCCTTAATCAAATGGATGCTGTCATTGAGCGCAAATTCTACCTCATAAACTTCCACCGAGGCATTATCAGCATAAAAAAACTGGTTTCTTTTTTTGGACTCATCTGCACCAACATAGAAGTCTTCCATTTTGAAATCAATCCGGTCTGTCTTTATCATGTAAGTATCCCGGGAATCTGCAAGACGTTTTCCAAACTTTCCTTCCTCAATCTCAAAGTCTTGGATTTGAACAGACTCCAGAATACCCTCAATCAAGGCATATAAATCAAAAGGTTTGGAAACCCGGTCTTTCTTCAAAATCTCCCTGGTGAATATATTAAATTCGGGATTTTCGATTTTCAATTGGCCCACTGTAACCTCAGAGGTATAGAATACCCTGTTGATATCGGCATCTTTCAAAAGAAGCTCTTCAAGATCAAGTTGGAAATAGGTACTGGCAGGTTTGCTGAAATCAGGGGTAATTTTGACCCCCTCGGCATTAATGTACTGTTCGAGGGAAGAAACATTGACAGATTGGGCTATAATGGTATGGATACTGTCCGCCAACAAAACTTCAAAATTATCGAACCCGAATGAAAATCCTTTGGCATTGAAAGGCGTCCGTGGTTCCCTTTGCTGCAAAAGCTGAATGTCCTTCACCAGAAGTCTGGTGTTTTCTGCTTTGATTGCTTTTTGAGAAATGAAATTTTTCAGCAATAAATCTGCCTCATCGATTTTAAGTTGATTGATCCTTATTTCTTTGACCTGAGTACCAAGAAACGACTTTTTGATTTCTTCCTGAAGGATCACAATGGGAGAGACTGAAGGCTTGGACACATCGGAAGTATCCTTTTGTACCAACTTCAAATCAACTTCGGGATTGACCAGTTCTATGGTACCGATAATGAATTCTTTTCTGAAATAACGGTAATTGAGACCTGTAATGGAAATTTCAGGAACCGAAATCCGAAAATACGGTGAATTCCCAAGGGATTGAAACTGATCCTCTACGGGATTCAACTTCAATCCTTTGAAAGTGATTCCCCTTTGTAAAAAAAGAATGTGAAACTTCTCAAAATCAATTTCATACTTATTTCCTGAAGCAACTTTGACTTTTTCCTTTAAAAAATTGCGGAGCAAAAGATCCGATCCAAAGTAAAATACCACCTGAAGTGAAAACAGCACTAGGATGACAATACCTGCAAGACGCAAGTATTTTCTCCTTCTCTTGGATCTCAAAGTATCCTGTTGTTGGTTTTCCTCCATAGACTTGAATCCGTCACCAAAAGTAATACAAAAGGATTGGAAAATTAATGGACAACTATTTTGATTTTGATTAGGGCAGACAAAGTCACCCGCAGAGAGGGAGTTGACTTGAATTTTTTGGGAAAATTGCTTTTAAATCCAGATGCTGCTGCAAAGGTATTTTAAGCGGGCCAAAAATTGAATAGTTTGATTTTAATGAATCTTTCTAAATAGGGATAAAAAAAGAGACTATCCGATATTGGTCCGCCAATTCCGATAGCCTCAATCATATATAAACCAAATATAAAATATAGCTGTAGGAGGAGGATTCGAACCTCCACGGAGAAGTTAGGCAACAAAAGAGCTCTTTGTGTGCTTTATCCATTCCTGATCAGAACCAGGAACTCCACCCCCGAGAAAGGAGGGCATGTCTGCCAGTTTCAACATCCTACAAGGTGTGTTTACAAAGCCTTAAGCTTTGTGGCGGGTCAAAATTAACAAACCAAGCCATTTATTAAAATTAATTTAAATAAAAGTATATTTTTTTACACTAAATTTAAAAACAATACTATTTTTTTGTTAAAAATAAAATACTATTTCAAATAAAGTACTTTTATTGACAAATCTTTAATGAGAAAAAATCGCTCAAATGAAAGAATTCTGAAAAATCACAAAAACTACTTTGTATGGCAGGATTTTATTCGGATCAATTATAATTTGTTTGATTTGAGAATACGCCAAACGGAAATTCTTAAAAATCGAAAAATGCAAAAGAAGAAAAGCAGTGATTAAACCCAAAAATAATTGCCGAAAACTTTTGTCGTAATATTTGTCAAGAAAGTCAGGAATAAAATTTTGCAAAAGACCAGGTTTAGATAAAATCAAAAAAGCTGTGAAACAAAATCTCACAGCTTTAGTCAATTAACAATAAACCCAAAATAACCAGATGTAGGAGAAGGATTCGAACCTTCGGGAAAACCCCACCACTCTTTCAATCCTACAATTCAACCGGACTTTTTATCGATTGATAACAATGCAAATTTAACACCTTATCTGATTCTTTAATAATAATATAAATTTTTAGCCAAAAATTTACAGTATTTTTATTTAAAGAGATTTATTTTAAATTATCTTCATTCTACATCGATTGCGGAAACCTCTTTTTTAAATACTTGATAATTGGTTTTGAGTTTCCTAAGGCAGAATTATAAATTTTTCTACTAAATGGCGGTTACTTTTATAAATTTTTTGTGCATCTCGAGGGATTTTGTCATCCCTGATTTTATACTGACAGGAAAATTTTAGTCTTTTTTTACATGAGAGGGAATGGCTACTTCAAGAAAACGGTTTAAAATCCGATATAAAACCAAAATCTTTTCTACCCCAACCAAAGACAGGCCTTCAATTAGTCCTCATACTTGACATAATTCTCCCATTTTTCGAGAACTGCAGCAAAATCCCCAGGAAGTGGTGTTTCGAAATAGATCCTGTTTTTGGTCACCGGATGGACAAATCCCAAGGACATAGCATGCAATGCCTGTCTTGGCATCAGGTCAAAGCAATTTTGGATAAACATCTTGTATTTCGAAAACTGCGTGCCTTTGCGGATTTTGTCTCCCCCATAGATCGCATCATTAAAAAGCGGATGTCCCAAGTATTTCATGTGCGCTCGGATTTGATGGGTCCTTCCTGTCTCTAAGTTGCATTGCATCAAGGTCACATAGCGCAGCCGCTTCAGGACTTTCCAATGTGTGACGGCATGTTTACCCTGCGAGCCATCTGCAAAAGTATCCATTACTTTTCTGTCTTTGGCACTTCTTCCGACATTGGCGATGATTGTCCCTTGGTCCTCTTCGGGTTCTCCCCAAACCAAAGCCATGTAGGTCCTATCGATATCATGGTTGAAAAACTGCTTAGCCAAGTCTGTCATCGTAACCTCCGATTTGGCGACCACCAACAATCCCGAGGTGTCCTTGTCGATGCGGTGTACCAACCCCGGTCTTCCTGAATTGCCGGGCAAAGTGGGCAGTTGGTTGAAATGATACACCAAGGCATTGACCAAAGTCCCGGTCCAATTGCCGTGGGCAGGATGGACGACCATCCCCGGCGGCTTATTGATGATCATCAGATATTCGTCTTCGAAAACGATATCCAATGGAATGTTTTCCGGGACGACCTCGGTATCCCTCGGTGGATTTTCGAGAAAAACCTTGATCTCGTCCAAAGGCCTAACCTTGTAATTGGCTTTGGTAGGTTTGCCATTGATCTGGACAAAACCTGCATCTATTGCATTTTGAACCCTGTTTCTGGTGGAATTTGCCAATCTGTCAGTCAAAAATTTATCCACCCGTACAGGCGCTTGTCCTTTGTCAATCGTAAAACTAAAATGCTCAAAGAGCTCAACGTCCAACTCTTCTTCCTCAAAATTATCCTGATCCATCATGTCTGCCATCCTGCAAAAATAAGGGCATTTGGTAAAGATTTGGTTATTTGCAGGAATATTGGAAAAAGATTGCTCCTGTCAAATCCCATATCGACCCAAGAAATCCACCTTCCTATTTTGGAGGAGAAAGGAATCAGACTTGCAGTCAGGCGCTTAGACCAGGTGCATGAACAGGTTTCGGGCAATAAATTCTTCAAGCTGAAATACAACCTGGAAGAAGCCAAAAAGCAAGGAATTTCTACTCTGCTGACTTTTGGAGGCACATTTTCCAACCACATCCACGCTACGGCTGCCGCGGCAAAAAAAGAAGGTTTCAAGGCCATTGGAATCATCAGAGGCGAAGAAACATTTCCGCTGAACCCAACGCTTTCCTTTGCCATATCCCAGGGAATGAAACTCGAATTCATCAGCCGGGAGGATTACAGAAAAAAGACGGAAGGGTTTTTTTTGGATAAACTGAAAGAAAAATTCGGTGATTTTTATTTGATTCCTGAAGGCGGCACCAATGCTTTGGCAATAGAAGGAACAAAGGAAATTCTTGCGGAAAGTGATTCCGATTTTACCCACATAGGCTGTTCTATCGGGACAGGAGGCACTTTTGCAGGTTTGGCGCAAAGCACTCAATCCCACCAACATTTAATCGGTTTTTCTTCACTCAAAGGAGATTTTATCCATGAGGAAATCAATAATCTTATCCGGGAAAACCAAATCAATCCAAAAAGTGAATATCGGATTTTTGACAAATACCATTTTGGAGGGTATGGGAAATCCCGGCCCGAACTGATTGAATTCATCCATTGGTTTTATTCACAGACTCAGATTCCTTTGGATCCAATCTATACCGGAAAGATGATGTTCGGGATTATGGATCTGATCCAAAAGGATTTTTTCGAAAAAGGATCCCACATTATGGCTATTCACACAGGCGGATTGCAAGGGATTGCGGGATTCAATCAGCGATTTGGAACGGCTTTGCCATTATGATTCCTTGATGGTAAAAAAGTCTTCATTTTCTTGGGGGACGATTTTGATGACATTTGCCAAGACAAGCCTGACCAAAGTTTTCGAGGCTAAAAATCGGGGTAATTTGGCCATAAACTGAAATTCCTTCAAAGTGATTTTACCGTTTTCCCCTAAGAATTTCATCAGGATATCCTCTTTATCCCGGTAAGTGAATACGATGTCTTGTGGATTTTTGCCTCTTTTCAGCACCTCCCACATTTCTTTGCTTGCTTGGATACTTCGGTCTTTGACCCTGACAAATGCCTTTCTTCTATCCTCCTCCATCAAAAAATGTGGTCGCTCCGGCGATTTTGGAATGGTAAAGACAGCAACTCCTTTTTTTGGAGTGAGCTTGAAGATTTCCACTTGATATTCCAACTTTGGCTGAATATGCTGCCCGATGGCTTTGTCCATTACAAATACTTCCTCTTCGATAAACCGCTGCCCACTTACGGTTCCATCATCATCCACCCCGATCAATAAATATCCGCCCTCTGTATTGGCCAAAGCGATGATTTCTCTGACGATTTTTTCAGGAAAAGCGGCCTTTTTTTTGAATTCAACCTTCAAGCCTTCCCCTTGCCTTGCGATTTTATGGATTTCCTGGAGGGTCATGGTGAAAGTGGGAAGTTGGAAGTAAGTGTAAAGTACGAAGTATGAAGTACGAAGTGCCAAGTACGAAGTGTAAAGTACCAAGTACTAAGTATGAAGTGCCAAGAACGGGATTGTTATAATTGTTGTATTTAATGTCAGCTTCTCGTAGTCGGCAATGTCACTTGGTTATAATTGTTTTAGTTGTTGTCAGCTTCTTGATGGTTCATTGTTCTCAGGTTTTCTTTGTTGTCGGGTTTGATAAACCGTCATTGGTAGACGAAGGATCTCTTTTCTTAGATCCCTTTGAATAGCTTGATTGAAAAGATTCTTGTTTCTTGTCAATAAGATCCTTAGGCCGTACCTGTCTGCCAATGACATATTTGCAAGCGTCACCCTGAGAGAAACGAAGGGTCTCAGATAGTCCAGGATATTCTTCTCCCGTACAGCTGTCGGGATCCACAAGCTCCGGTTCAGAATGACGTAAACTTCTGTCTTCTGTCTTCTGTCCTCGGTCTTCTGTCTTCCGTCTTCCGTCTTCTTCCGTCTTCTTCTGTCTTCTGTCTTCCGTCTTCTGTCTTCGGTCTTCCGTCTTCCGTCTTCCGTCTTCTGTCTTCCCTCTTCCGTCTTCCGACTTCTGTCTTCCGTCTTCTGTCTTCTGTCTTCCGTCTTCCGTCTTCTGTCTTCCGTCTTCCCTCTTTTAAACCCCTCTTTTCAACTGTTCCAATCTATTTTTCATTCCCTGCCACTCGTCCCTAAGTCGGGCGGCTTCCATGAAGTTGAGTTCTTTGGCAGCTTTCTCCATTTGCTTTTGGGTTTGGGTGATGAGTTTTTCCAATTTGTCTTTGCTGAGGTATTGGACGATTGGGTCAGCGGCCACCAAAGATTCTGAATCTATGGAATCCTCATAGATTTTTGCATTCCTT
>JBBRFK010000064.1:0-17828 GCA_038224435.1 Cytophagales bacterium
TTTGAAATCCAAAAGCACGTGGGTAAAGAAAAAATAAAAGCCGACCACACAACACTTAGCCGAAAGCCCATGATGCCGAAAGCTATCGGCAAGCCCTGATTGATAAATGCATCTATCAGAGCTTTTGGCTGCCTGTCCGGCATGGTCGGGTTGACTCATCCGCAGGGTGAAACGGTTGCTAGGTGGAACAGTACTTTGGTCTTGTCATTTTTTGGGTTGTTTCCTCGGGAATCCTCTTGGCTTTTTTTGTGTAAACAAATTTGGTGATTTTTATACTATGGATTCAAGAATTCAACATATCAAAGGCATTCATCCAGGTGTTTTTCTGGAGAGGGAACTCAAATTAAAAGGTGTGTCAAAAGGTCCTTTTGCTTTATCCATTGGCGAGTGCTCCCAAACTTTAAGCGCAATCATTCATGGCAAAAGGAAAATGAATACTTCACTTGCTTTAAGGATTGAGGAAGTATTGGGATTGGAAAAAGGCACGCTGATACTGATTCAGGTTTACCATGATATCAAGCAGGAAGAAGATAAAAAGAATGGAAAAATAAAACCTGATCTCAACAAACTGAGGGGATCTTTATTCTGGGACACAGATATAAATAAAATCGATTGGATAAAGCACAAAGTATATGTAATCGAGAGGGTAATGGAAAGGGGAACCGAAGAGGAAAAGCAAATGATGAATAATTTTTATAGGGTTGGATTTCCCCATCCAGCCGAAGAATGACAGTGAACCTAGGTCTAAAGTAATTTTCAATAACTTGAGGAAGCACCGGAGCGGACTTGTGATATTGTAGGATTCAGACAAGATATTTGTGGTTTGATTAACCTATTCAAATTCAATCTCAAAGTAATTCAGGAGATTTTTGTATTGATCCTGCGCAGTGAGGCAGGTGTCCAATAAATATTCCCTAACATTGGTCCATTCCTGTAATCCTCTATAGTAGAAAAGTTTGAGTTCATCGGAAATAATAAAGGGAACGACATCATTTGCCAGGCATTCTTTAAATAAAATCAAACGCCCAACCCGTCCATTTCCATCCTGGAAAGGATGAATTACTTCAAATATGTGGTGAAAGGAAATGATGTCTTCTATTGTCTTACTTTCTATGTCATGATATTTTTTGAGTGAGGACTTCATTTGATTGGCAACTTCAGAAGGATGGCAAGTCTCATTTCCGCCAACTTCATTGGGGAGGCGTTTGTAATCCCCAATATTAAACCAGTCCAATCGGCTATCTGATGTCCCTGATTTCAATAAAAAATGCAATTCCTTGATAATGGGTTCTGTCAGTTTTGACTTCGCCTTTTCGATGATAAAATCAATACATCGAAAATGGTTGGTGGTTTCGATGATGTCATCGACATTGATATTTTGATCGGACGCCCCGATGGTATTGGTTTCGAAAATAAAACGCGTCTGATCGTGGGAAAGCTTACTGCCCTCGATTTTATTTGAGTTGTAAGTCAGGTCAATCTGGGTGCGATGGTAAATTCCACCCTTTAATTTCATGTCTTTTTCTGCTTTCAATCGATCAAGAAGCGGGTTGTCTGTGGATTTTTTATCCTTACTTTTTTCAGTCAAAACCGCATCTTCGGGGATATTCCAGGTTTTTCCGGTGAGAAATGCCCCTTTTATTTTCCCGGAAGCGCAATAATGCCTGACTGTTCTTGGAGGAAGATTCCATATTTTGGCAAACTCAATGACAGATATGTATTTCATGGGATATTCTTATTTTGGCTCTATCGGCAAAAATGATAAAAATTATCCAAGGATAATAATTGTTTTTTGCCGATAACGGCAAGGATTTTCTGTTGTCCTGCTTCTCCGGAAGCTGGATCATAATTATCACGCAGAGCCGCTGAGTCGTAAAGAAATTGGAAGTTACCGGTTACCCCACCCCTCCAAAAGCTGGATTAGCCCGGATCCCTGAAAAAGTCGCCCATCCAGTAAAACTTGCAATTTCAAATCCACCCGGATCACCAAATATTACTTTATCTTTTTTAGCTACCCTCATTTGTAGAAATTCTGTAAAAGCCACGTTCCTACAACCTGTCTCATAAATAATCAAGAGCTCCTTTGTTGCAGAATTTCAAATGAGTGGTAGGTTTTTAAAAAATAACTTACTTGCTTTCCGCAAACGAATACAACCACATTATCCATATAACCCCCACATGATCAAAAACCACTTATCCGCATATATCCTAACGGCTGTTCTTTTTTTTACCTCCTTCACACTGAGCTTTGGACAGTCTTCGGCCAAACCATTTGTATATGGAGACCTATTGCCTGACGCTCCGGAATTGGCGGCAAGGGGCGAGTATGCTGTTGGTGTTCAAACATTAGATTTGATCAACAAGAATCAGCTTGACATCTTGAACTATGGCAAAGGACCTGACTCGCTTTACAATAGACCGCTGAAGATAGAAATTTGGTACCCTGCTGAAGGCAGTTTGGAATCGGGTGACTTGATCTCTTATGATGAAGTCATGGGACAAAATGGTAATCCCACCAGGCCGCTTATTCCTTTCACTTTTCTGGGAAGAGCCACACGGAACGCAAAACCTGCCTATTCCGATGATGCTTATCCTTTGGTCATCGTATCACATGGATACACAGGTTCCCGGTATTTGATGACTTACCTGACAGAAAACCTTGCTTCCAAAGGCTATGTCGTGGTAGCTATAGACCATACTGAAGCCACTTTTAGAGATGCTGCCGGATTTCAAAGCACCCTTCTCAACCGCTCTCTGGATGACCTCTTTGTCCTAAACGAAATAGCAAGATTGGGCAATCAGAAGGATTCTTTCTTAAACGACTTGGTTGACGCAGACAATACCGCTTTGATCGGCTATTCTATGGGAGGCTATGGCGCGGTCAATGTAGCTGGCGCAGGATACAGTCCTCAGGCTGCCCAACTGTTTGGTACCATGGCTAATGGAAGCAAAGCTTTGCTCAGGCGAAGCATGGGAAATCCTGACTATGAGGCGTCCATCGATCCACGAATCAAGGTTATTGTAGCTTTTGCGCCTTGGGGCATGCAGCGTGGTGTTTGGAATGCCGAAGGATTGGCCGGCATCAAAATCCCTTCGCTATTTGTAGCCGGGAGTTTGGATGATATATCAGGCTATGAGACTGGCACCAAAGCAATCTATGAAGGTGCCGTCAACTCTGAGCGATACCTGCTTACCTATATCAATGCGCGACACAACACTGCCCCCAATCCTGCGCCGATCGAAGCCTACGCTCCAGGCTTGAGCATCGACGAATATTTGAGATATGGAGATTCAGTATGGGATATGCGGCGGATCAACAATGTAAACCAGCATTTCGTCACGGCCTTTCTGGGATTTTACCTCAAGGGAAATGAAGCCTACAAAGCTTTTTTGGATGTCAATGCAAATGCAGGAAAGAAAGAATGGACAGGCTTTAAGCCTCGAACTACCGTTGGATTAGAGTTGGACCATCAACCGGCTAAAAAGTAAAATCCATCGGGTTTTATGGGTTTTCGAGTGTCTTCAGCAAAAGCCATGACTTGAGTCCAATCACAAGCATAATCGGTTAACAAAGGATTGCGCCAAATACTCCTGTGAAAAAAACACTTTAAAATGAAACTCACCTACTTGAGAGGTTTATTCCATTTCCAAACATTCCTTTTCTCTTTTCACCCATTTTCCCGTTATCCATCTTCTCCAGAAGTTGGATTGATATTATCATGCAAAGCCTCTGAGCCGCAAAGAAATTGGAGGTTTTCCTGTACCTTCTGCAGCCGGGAAAATTTTGGTTCAACCCCTCGACCCAATAAAACTGGGATAATTTCAATCGTTTGGAATCATAAGTTTAATTTAATTGTGGAGCGTTAAGCTGCTAATACAATAAAATGCACCTCAATAATTATTACTAACTTTGAGAATCAAAATTTAGGGCAAAATAGATGGAAGATATTTTATTGTTAGCCGATAAAGTAAGAAATACTTTAATACTTGGTGAAAGCCATTTTAGGAAATTTAAGTCCGCTTTAGAGGGACGACCTGACAAAAAAAAACCCAGATTAACCAAAGCAATCTGTGCAGACATTGGGGAGGCATTGGTTTCATTTGCCAATGCAGACGGTGGCGCGGTATTAATTGGTGTAGAAGACGATGGAACGATTTCGGGAATTCCACATTCGGAAGAGGATTTACAGACAATGTTAAATTCTATCAACACCCATATTTATCAAGGCCAACAACTTCCACTTAATAATGCAAATAAGCTCATTTTAGACAATAAGGTGATTTTATATTTTTCAGTTAATAAAGGAACAACCATGATTTATCAACTTCCCGACGGAAGATGTGTCAGGAGAAAGGATAAATCCACAATGCCCGCTTATGTTGACCAAATTCAATTTGAAAGACAAGAAATAAAATCGAGGGAATTTGATAGCCAATTTGTAGATGGAGCTCTGGTTACAGACTTAGATGTCAGGTTACTCCGGGGAATAGCGGATCAATATATTAAAGGTTTGAGTATTGAAAGGTATTTGCAACAGATTGGATTGGCTGAATATGCTCAAAATGGACTAAGGCTAAAACGGGCAGCTTTATTGCTTTTTGCCACGGATATTGACAAATGGCATCCACGAAGCCAAGTGAGATTCCTAAAAGTGAAAGGAAACACTTTAGAAGCAGGTGAAAAATATAATGTTGTCAGTGATGATACCGTAAAGGGAAATATTTTTGAATTGGTAATAAAAGCTTGGGAACATCTTCGTTCCTATTTGGCATACAAAACCGAATTTGGAGCTAATTCGCAGTTTGAACAAAAGTATATTTACCCAGAGGATGCTGTCAGAGAGGCTATTTTGAATGCCATTGCCCATAGAGATTATAGCATTGCAAATGCCATTGAGATTTTTATTTTCGACGATCGGATGGAAATAAAAAGTCCCGGAGCTTTAATTTCAACGCTTACCATTAAAAATTTATATGAATTAGAAGGTTCTCACGAATCGAAAAATTCTCTTATCGCAAGAGTTTTAAGAGAGAATAAGTTGATGAGAGAACTTGGAGAAGGAATGAAAAGGATTTTCAGTCTAATGCAAGAGCAGGAACTTCAAAGGCCTGAATTATATTCCAATGGACTTTGGTTTAGAGTGACTCTATCCAACAAAACAATATTCGGTTCCAAAGAATTGGAAAGGCTACCAATTTGAAAAATATGATTTGACAAAAAATCAAAAACAGATTGTTTTGCTTGGACTCGGTGATAAAGAAATTTCGAGCAATGACATTTTCGTTGAACATCACCAATACCGAAACCGAAAAATTCACACAAGAAGTAACAGTATTGAGGAACTTAGGAGTTTTAGAAGAGTTTAGATCAAACGCATCAGCCTCAAGCTATGTGCGAAAACAAAAGACAAGGGGCAAAACAATTTCCAAAAAAGATGTTCCTAGATTCAAAATTAAAACACCTTGAAGTACAATTGTCCTAACATTTTTTAATATCCTGTTTCCCCAGAAGCTGGATTAATTTATCACACAGAGACACGGGGAAATTGGAGGTTGTCCTGCTTCTCGAGAAGCTGGATCAAAATTATCACGCAGAGACACAGGAAAATTGGAGGTTGTCCTACTTCTCCAGAGGCTGTACTTATTGTTTCGCCCAGAGATAAAGAGAAACTGGATATTACCAGTTCCCCTATTTCCCCGAAGCTGAATGATTATATCGCCCAAGCTGATAAAACATTTCAATCTAAGGGTAATGCAATGCGGGCACGAAACTTCCTCCCTCATCCTTTTTCCTTCCTCCTTCTTTCCAAACATTCCTTTTCTCTTTTCACCCATTTCCCTACCTTTGTGGCTTCCTAAGAAAGCCTCCAACCGACACTCATGATCCTCTTTTTCCAATCTCCTCAAGACCTGATTTATGCTGTTCAGGTCAAGTATCCTTTGCCCATTCAAGATTCTGACAAACTCACCTGGCTTTTTGGCGATGCTAAGCACATCGAGGCAGCATCAGTCGCAGGTAAATTTGCCGGGCCTAGGAAAGAAATGATCACGCCTTGGTCCACCAATGCAGTGGAAATTACAGTCAATATGGGGATTTCGGGCATCCAAAGGATAGAGGAATATTTTCCGTTGCAAGAAAATGGGGACATCGATCCCATGCTGCAAAAGGTATATGAAGGTTTGGATCAGGATATTTTTGACATTCATCTGCAACCCGAAAAAATCATTCCTGTCACCGATATCAAATCCTACAACAAAAAAGAAGGATTGGCATTGAGTCAGGAAGAAGTGCATTATCTGGAAGGGGTGAGCAAAGCTTTGGGAAGGCCACTGACAGATTCGGAGGTATTCGGTTTCAGTCAGGTCAATTCTGAGCATTGCAGGCATAAGATTTTCAACGGCACTTTTATCATCGATGGGGTAGAAAAAGAAAAAACACTTTTCCAGTTGATCAAAGAGACTGCCAAAAAGCATCCCAATAAAATAGTATCTGCATACAAAGACAATGTGGCCTTTGTCGATGGTCCTGTTGTGCAGCAGTTTGCCCCAAAGACTCAGGACAAAGCGGATTTTTTTGAGACTGAAACGATACAAACTGTCATTTCCCTCAAAGCAGAAACCCACAATTTCCCTACTACCGTGGAGCCTTTCAACGGTGCAGCCACCGGTGCAGGAGGGGAAATCCGGGACAGGTTGGCAGGTGGTACAGCATCCATTCCCTTGGCAGGAACTGCGGTTTACATGACTTCATATCCTAGATCTGAAGCTGGGAGGAGTTGGGAAAAAGACCTTTCTGAAAGGAATTGGCTCTACCAAACGCCTATGGATATCCTGATCAAAGCTTCCAACGGAGCGAGTGATTTTGGAAATAAATTCGGTCAACCCTTGATCTGTGGATCGGTATTGACATTCGAGCATGAGGAAGACGGCAAATCCTACGGTTTTGACAAAGTCATCATGTTGGCCGGGGGAATAGGGTTTACCAGAAAAGAATACGCCAAGAAAAACGAACCCGGCAAAGGCGATAAAATCATCGTCATGGGCGGTGACAACTACCGCATCGGTATGGGCGGAGGAGCAGTTTCTTCGGTAAATACCGGTGAATTTAGCAATGCCATCGAATTGAATGCCATCCAACGCTCCAATCCGGAAATGCAAAAGCGGGTGTCCAATGTCATCCGCGCAATGGCTGAAAGTAACGATAACCCGATCATTTCCATCCATGACCACGGTGCAGGCGGCCACTTAAACTGTCTGTCTGAATTGGTAGAAAGCACCGGAGGTACGATCCATTTGGACAAACTTCCGGTAGGCGACCCGACGCTGTCAGCCAAGGAAATCATTGGAAACGAATCCCAGGAGAGAATGGGTTTGGTGGTGAGGGAAAAGGACGTGGCTACTTTGCAGCGGATAGCTGAAAGAGAAAGGGCGCCTTTTTATGTTGTCGGGGAGACGACGGGTGACATGCATTTCAAATTCGAAAATTTTGAAACAGGTGAAAAACCGGTGGATTGGGATTTGGCCTATATGTTTGGAAGTTCCCCAAAAACAATATTGGAGGACAGTCCGGTCAAAACCGCCTACAAAGAACCGGAATACGTTGCTTCTGAGCTAAAGTCATATATCGAGCAGGTGTTGCAATTGGAAGCAGTGGCGTGTAAGGATTGGTTGACCAACAAAGTGGACAGGTCGGTGACCGGACGTGTGGCCAAGCAGCAGACGACCGGAGAGATCCAATTGCCATTGAACAACGTGGCAGTGATGGCACTGGATTTTACGGGAGAAAAAGGCATCGCAACCTCTATCGGGCATGCCCCTGTTGCAGCCTTGGCTGATCCGGAGGCAGGCTCAAGGTTGGCGATTGCCGAGTCCCTGACCAACTTGGTTTGGGCGCCGATTACGGATGGCTTGGCTGGGATTTCCCTCAGTGCCAATTGGATGTGGCCGGCCAAGAATCCTGGCGAAAATGACAGGCTTTACAGGGCAGTAGAAGCGATTTCGGAATTTTCTATCGCATTGGGAATCAATGTGCCGACAGGAAAGGATTCCATGTCTATGACCCAAAAATATCCGGGAGGCAAAACGGTGTATTCTCCGGGAACAGTCATCATATCCACAGTAGGAGAGTGCTCAGCTCCCAAATTGACGGTTTCCCCTGACTTGAAACCCATCGCAGGAAGCAAGGTATATTACATAGATTTTTCAAAAGACAGTGTAAAACTCGGAGGCTCCAGTTTTGCCCAAATATTGAATACCATCGGCAATGAAACGCCGGATGTAAAGGACAGCCAATATTTTGCCAAGGCATTTATGGTGATCCAAAAGCTGATCGAAAAGGGAGAAATTCTGGCAGGACACGACATCTCCTCAGGTGGAATGGTCACGGCCTTGTTGGAAATGTGTTTCCCTTCTACCCAAATCGGTCTGAAGGTAAAGACCGAAAGACTTCCTGAAAAAGACATGGTCAAAGCCTTGTTTGCCGAAAATCCAGGTGTTCTCATTCAGGCAGCCAATCCTGAAGTAACCCGTGCAATATTGGAAAACCATGGCATTGGATACATTTCCTTGGCAGAGGTGACTTTGGATGGCAAGGTGGAATTGGCCGGAACTGGATTGACACTTGCTGTGAATGAAATGAGAGACGTCTGGTTCAAGTCTTCCTATTTGCTGGACAAAAAGCAAAGCGGGGAGAAGTTGGCTTTGGAGCGGTTTACAAATTATAAAATCCAGCCTTTGCATTATCAATTTGGTGAAAATTGGAAAGGCAGATTGGATAATTTTAGATTAAATCCATATAGAAAAGAAGCATCTGGAAAGTGCGCCGCCATCATTCGCGAAAAAGGTGTCAACGGTGACAGAGAAATGGCTTATGCGCTTTGGTTGGCAGGATTTGATGTCAAGGATGTCCACATGACGGATTTGATAGCAGGGAGAGAAAACCTCGAAGATGTTCAGATGATTGTGTTTGTGGGAGGCTTCTCCAACTCAGATGTCCTGGGTTCTGCCAAAGGATGGGCAGGAGCTTTCCTTTACAATGAAAAAGCCAAACAAGCACTTGATAATTTTTACGTAAGAAAAGATACTTTGAGTCTAGGGGTTTGTAACGGATGCCAGCTCATGGTCGAACTTGGTTTGGTGACACCTGACCACGACATCAAGCCTAAGATGCTGCACAATGCCAGCCATAAGTTCGAGTCCATTTTTGTCAACGTGGATATACCGGAAAACAATTCGGTGATGTTCAATACCCTCGCCGGAAAAAGGTTGGGTGTATGGGTGGCGCACGGAGAAGGCAAATTCCAGTTGCCGAAGTCAAAAGACGCCTACCACATCGGGATGACCTATTCTTACCAAGGTTATCCAGGCAATCCAAATGGTTCCGACTATGCAGTGGCGGGAATCAGCTCTTCTGATGGAAGGCATTTGGCCATCATGCCACATATCGAGCGCTCGCTGAAACCTTGGAATTGGCCTTTCTATCCTGCCGTCAATGCGGGTGATGAAGTCAGTCCATGGATAGAGGCATTTGTGAATGCTCATAAGTGGATGGGCCATTAATTATTTTTTCGGCGTCATTCTGAACGTAGTTTTCCTGCTTCTCCAGAAGCAGGATTTTATCATTTCACGCAGAGACGCAAAGAAAAGCCTTCAGAAATGGCGGGCTTTATTGTTTTTCGGCGTCATTCTGAACATAGTGAAGAATCTCTGTGCTTCTCCAGATGCAGGATCAATAAATTCACGTAGAGCCGCAAAGAATAGCCTCTAGAAATGGAATTTTATTTTTTCCCGTCATCCTGCCTAAGGCAGCAGGATCAGCTTGCAGCAACACAGGAGCAAATAATCTTCGAAAAGTCAAAGAGGTAAGGTATATCCACCGACCGTTGTGGGTATAAAAGTCCCAAGACAACCCAGGAAATTATCGATTTAACCTCTCAGAGGTTTGACTGGGTAAAATAGACTCCCCTATTGCGTGAAGCGAATCATTAGCAACAATTTGATAAAAAAAACATAACCATAGAATATTAATTTTATTTATTTATGTCTTTAATTTGGTATTTATTCCCTATTTTGATTACTTCCTTTTCGTGATCAAGTATGTCATGAAAATCTGTCTTGGAATATCCTAGTCCTCTTCAGGTTCTGAACAATAAATTCCGGAACGGGATCGATATGATTTTGAAATGGTAGCGGTCTTGTTAAATCTGACCTAGTATATTGGGCATGACCTTTTTTATTTTTTATAAATTTACAAAGACATAACTCCAAAAAAGATTCTAACTGGGAAATACTTACATTTCGAAGATGTTGGGTTGACATTTAT
Source organism: Cytophagales bacterium (assembly GCA_038224435.1). Lineage (GTDB taxonomy): Bacteria > Bacteroidota > Bacteroidia > Cytophagales > Cyclobacteriaceae > Cognataquiflexum. The sequence goes on from JBBRFK010000064.1 coordinate 10,322, forward strand.
TCAAGTTCTAAATTAACATTAGATGAATCTCTGACCAAATCCTTTGATTTATAAAGGTGTTTAAAGTGCTCATTCTCTGATAACATATCTTCAAATTCTGGAGAAATAACACGTTTTTTTCTTTTATTTACAGCCCAACCAAGATTTTCCAATTCTTTGAAAATCGTCTTTTTATTTTGGGTATACAGTATAAATTCGTGAAGTATAGTCTCAAATGATTCCCGGGCTTCTTCTTTATTTAATCCATATCCAGTAATATCTAACGCAGGGGAATAAACATAAAAAACAGAATCTTCATCCCACAAAAAAATAGAAACATTTACCTCAACATTCTTCTTTCCGTCAGAATATTTTGCATTTGCTCGCTTCTTATCCATTCTTAATTCTTTTTGTCAAACAATAAATAGTTGAAATAAATCAACACCTTTCTTCTCATAAAAATAATAAAATTGATGCCAACACCGGATATTAAAAATATACAGGATTTGGCTATGAACCAAGAGTAATTGCAAGTAGCCCAGTTCCATTGTGGGAAGATTTAAATACTTTCATTCTTCCCTCAAAAAAATATTTCATCTTTTTTGATAATGCCAACAAAGCCTTCCAAACTTAGACTCTATCACCTAGATTTTCGTGTGGATTTTAAAGCCAAGCATGATCCTGACATCCGTGTACAAGCCGGCAATAACCTATCCACCCACAAGGCCAATGCAGGCTTCCCGATCTTTCGGAATCGTTTCTCCCTGCCTCGAAGATTTGAAATTCGGTTGAGACAATTAAGTTTTGGAAATCAAATCATATTTTTGCAGGGAAGCAGATACACATATAATTTTTTAAAACAATAAAATCACTTAGAGGCTAACCTCCAAATTATCAAAAAAATTTGCACCTTACAAACAAGAATTTGCTGGCTTTCTTCCTAATTTTAACCCATGCTTTGGACTACTGCTTTTGATATCCCTGAGGGGGAAAGTAAGATTAATCACCGCGCTTCCATCTTTTCTATCGGTTCTTGTTTTTCAACCATGATCGGTGAGAAATTGGCTGAACGGAAGTTTCCAATACTCAATAATCCATTCGGGACGCTTTTCAATCCGCTTTCTATTGCCCAAGTAATGGAAGACGCTGCCCTTGAGATGCCGATCAATAACGACATGGTTTTGGTCAGGGATGGGCTTTACCTCCATTTTGGGATGCATTCCGATGTGGTCGCTTACAGTCAGGATTCATTGGAAAGGTTGATCCACAAGAAGCAGCAGCAGACCAAGCAGGTTTTGGAAAATGCCTCCCATATCCTGATTACTTTTGGGTCTGCCTGGGTATATGAATATGGCAGTGCCGGGCAGATTGTCGCCAACTGCCACAAGCAGCCTGCCGGGCTTTTTGAAAAAAGGCTCCTTCATCCCGATGAAATCCAAAAGGCATTCAGTGGGTTTTTCAATATTTTGGAGCAGATCAATCCGGAAGTTCGGGTATTGATCACAGTAAGTCCGGTCAGGCATACCAAGGACGGGATTCCCGAAGACAGACTCAGTAAATCTATCCTCCGTCTGGCGGCGCATGACCTCACCGAAACTTACGATTTTGTCCAATATTTCCCTGCATACGAAATCATGATGGACGACCTGAGAGATTACAGGTTCTACAAAGAAGACATGATTCATCCGAGTGCCCAAGCTGAGGAATATATCTGGGAAAGGTTCAAAACCGCATGGGTTGACCCGAAAACTTTTCCTTTGATCGAGGAATTTGAAAGCATCAAAAGAGACTTGGCACACCGACCCTTCAATCCCGACAGTCCTGCGCATATCAAATTTTTAGACAATCTTCAAAAGAAATTGGAACGATATAGCCGGGATTTCGATTTTTCTAAGGAAATGGATATGCTGAGAAAGCAAGTGCATTCGAGGGGGAAGTGAGGGCGAAGTACGAAGTACGAAGTGGGAAGAACGAAGTACGAAGTAGGGATTCCGTCATCCTGAGGAAGGCACGACCGAAGGATCTCAATTAAAAGAGGCGAGAGGCAAGACGGCAGATTCCGTCATCCTGAGGGAGGTACGAACGAAGGATCTCAAGAAAAAGAGGCGAGAGGCAAGGGGCAAGACTGCAGGTTCCGTCATCCTGAGGAAGGCACGACTGAAGGATTTCACTTAAAAGAATCAAGATACAAGAGTCAAGACTGCAGGTTCCGTCATCCTGAGGAAGGTACGACCGAAGGATCTCAAGTAAAAGAAGCAAGAAGCGAGAGACAAGACTCCAGATTCCGTCATCCTGAGGAAAGTAGGACCGAAAGATCTCACGTAAAAGAGGCGGGAAGCAAGACTGCAGGCTGCGTCATCCTGAGGAAGGTACGATCGAAGGATCCCACGTAAAAGAGGCGAGAAGCGAGATGCGAGAGACAAGACTCCAGATTCCGTCATCCTGAGGAAGGTACGAACGAAGGATCTCAAGTAAAAGAAGCGAGAAGCAAGACTGCCGGTTCCGTCATCCTGAGGGAGGTACGACCGAAGGATCTCTATTTAGGATTTTCAATCAAGAGATTCTTCGCTACACTCAGAATGACGGAGCCGACAACAATTACAGCCACTATAACAAAAAAACAAGAGATTCTTCGCTACACTCAGAATGACGGAGCCGACAACAATTACAACCACTATAACAAAAAACAAGAGATTCTTCGCTTCACTCAGAATGACGGATCCGACAACAATTACAGCCACTATAACAAAAATCAAGAGATTCTTCGCTATACTCAGAATGACGGATCCGACAACAATTACAACCATTATAACAAAAAACAAGAGATTCTTCGCTTCACTCAGAATGACGGATCCGACAACAATCACAACCACTATAAAAAAAAAGCAAGAGATTCTTCGCTACACTCAGAATGACGGAGCCGAGAAGCATGACAGCCACTATAACAAAAAACAAGCGATTCTTCGCTTCACTCAGAATGACGGATCCGACAACCAGATAACTTTAACAACCCCTAAAACCAAAATAAAATGTCCAATCTCCTCATACATTCCCAATCTCCTTACCTCCTCCAACATGCCCATAATCCGGTGGATTGGTATCCTTGGGGAGAGGAAGCTTTGACGAAATCCAAAACCGAAAATAAGCCCATCATTGTAAGCATCGGCTATTCGGCCTGTCATTGGTGTCATGTGATGGAAAAGGAAAGTTTCGAGGATGAGGCCACAGCAGCGATCATGAATGCCCACTTTGTCTGTATCAAAATCGACAGGGAGGAAAGGCCTGACCTCGATAATATTTACATGGAATCGGTACAGGTGATGGGTGTCAACGGCGGTTGGCCGCTCAATGTATTCCTGATGCCTGACCAAAAACCATTCTATGGCGGCACTTATTTTCCAAACAACCAATGGAAAGGATTGCTGACCAATATCGCGGAGGCTTACGAAAAGCATTTTGACCAACTTGCAGAAAGTGCCGAAGGTTTTGGACGGAGTCTGAACAGGTCCGAGTTGGAAAAATATGGCTTGGAATTCGCCAAACCTGAGTTGTCAAAAGAGGAATTGGCCTATGCCATCAAAAAGCTCACAGATCAGTTTGATTCCGAATGGGGTGGGATGAACCGTAAACCTAAATTTCCCATGCCTGCAATCTGGTCTTTTGTGTTGGAATATGGGATTCTTGCTAAGGATGAAGCATTGGTGGAGAAAGTATTGTTCACTTTGCGCAAGATCGGAATGGGTGGAATTTATGACCATTTGCGGGGAGGGTGGGCAAGGTACTCTGTGGACGGAGAATGGTTTGCACCACATTTTGAAAAGATGCTATATGACAACGGTCAATTATTAGCATTGTATGCCAAAGCTTTTCAAGTCAGCGGTGACTATTTTTTCAAAGAAAAAATCAACGAAACGATTGCTTGGCTAGAGGCGGAAATGCTTCAGGCCGAAGGAGGATTTTTTGCAGCCCAAGATGCTGATTCCGAAGGTGTGGAAGGAAAGTTCCATACCTGGACTTCCGAAGAATTGGAAGCAATATTGGGTGAAGACATGAGATGGTTTGCCAACTTATACAACACCAAATTCAATGGAAATTGGGAAGAGGGAGTCAATATCCTATTCCAAACCAAACCCTATCAGGAACTTGCAGCCGAAGATGGGCTTTCAGAAAAGGCCTATATCCAACGGCTTGACAGAATCAAAACCAAGTTATTGACGGTAAGGAATAAAAGGATATTTCCGGGCTTGGATGACAAGGTTTTATCTGGTTGGAACGGCTTGATGCTTTCAGGATTGACGGAAGCCTTTTTGGCAACAGGCAATGAAAAAGCCTTGAAGTTGGCTTTGGGTAATGGGGAGTTTTTGATGGAAAAAATGCTAAAAGACAACATCCTATACAGGTCATATAAAAACGGAAAGGCTTATACTCCCGGGTTTTTGGAGGATTATGCAGCCGTGATACGCGGATTTATTTCCCTCTATCAATGCACTTTTGATTCAAAGTGGCTTTTGAAATCTAAGGAATTGACAGACGCGGTCATCGATCAGTTTTATGATAAATCAGATGGATTTTTCTTTTTCAACAATCCAACTGCTGAAAAGCTGATCGCCAACAAAAAAGAGCTTTTTGACAATGTCATCCCGGCATCCAATTCCATGATGGCAAGGAACCTGCAGGATTTGGGTTTGTATTTTTATGAGGACAGGTACATGGAGATTTCAGAGAAGATGCTCGGTTCGATGAAAAAACTGATCGTTACCGAACCGGGTTTTCTTTGTAATTGGGCTTCTTTTTACTTGGAATCATTGGTGCCAAAAGCCGAAGTCGCCATCATCGGAAAGGGAGCAATCCAAAAAGCCCGAGAGTTTCGGTCGGGCACGAATTCCAATTACGTTTTGGCTGTGTCTGAAACTGTCGCAGAAAATATCCCATTATTGGAATTCAAATCACCGGATAATGAAGGAAATGCCTTAATTTACGTTTGCTTCAACAAGGCCTGTCAAAAGCCCGTTTTTGAAGTTGCCGATGCTTTGGCACAGTTTCCATCTTTATCCTGACCATTCTTTTGGAGAGTTTATTCGGTGATCAGTATCCTCAGGAAGAAAATAAATCCGGCCTTTTTGCGGATATCATCCTTCCTGTTCCCATTCCCAAAATGTTTACCTACAAGATTCCAAGAAGTCTTGCCGATCATATTGGGATTGGTTTTCGGGTGATTGTCCAGTTTGGAAAAAAGAAAGTTCTTACCGGTATTATTGGCAAAGTCCACCAAAAGCCTCCTGCCGCCTACGAAGCCAAACCCATTCTTGATGTTCTTGATAACCATGGCAGTGTCAATCCATTACAGATTCGTTTTTGGGCTTGGTTGTCTGAGTATTATTGCTGCCATATCGGGGAGGTGATGAACGCCGCGCTGCCTTCAGGGTTGAAGCTCAGCAGTGAAAGTAAAATCCAGCTCAATCCAACTTACGATTCCGACACTTCCACTTATCCCTTGGATGACAGGGAGGAAATATTACTGCAGGCATTGGCTACTAAAGAGGAGTTGACTTATGAGGAATGCGAAAATCTGCTCGGTCTCAAGTCAATCCATGGGATCATAAAAAGTCTGGTAATCAAAGAAGCTGTTTTGGTTTTTGAACAGCTCAAAGAAAAATATACCCCAAAAGTGGAATCCCGCATCCGGCTTTCCAAAGAATTTGCGTCGGACAAGAAAGCTTTGGAAGCACTTTTTAATGAAATCGCCAACAAACCCAAGCAGGAAGAAATCCTGCTCAAATACCTCCAAGAAATCCCTGTTTACAAACAACCTGAGCTGAACCAAAAAGGCTTGGATAAAAAGATCATAACCGAAGCCGGACTGTCCGTTTCTTCCTTGAAAACATTGATCAAAAACGGTGTGCTCGAGGAGTATAAAATCATCATCAGCCGGTTTGAAGAAGTGGAGGCAAATGCGGAAGAGATTGTCCTGTCGCCATTGCAGACTGAAGTTCTTCTAGGTTTAAAAAAGCAATTTGAAGAAAAGAACACCGTGCTCTTTCACGGAATTACCGGAAGCGGCAAGACAGAAATCTACATTTCCCTGATCAAAGAGGTTTTGGCTGGAGGTTCACAGGTATTGTTGCTTTTACCCGAAATAGCCCTTACAACACACATGGTGGGCAGACTGAGGAAAGTTTTTGGCAGCAGCATGGGCGTCTATCATTCCAAGTATTCGGACAATGAAAGGGTAGAAGTCTGGAACGGGGTTTTGAGTGGGAAAATCAACTTTGTCATCGGAGCACGCTCCTCGATATTTTTACCTTTTGACAGTTTGGGAATGGTGATAGTCGATGAAGAACATGAATCTTCGTACAAGCAATTTGATCCGGCACCCAGATTTCAGGCAAGGGATGCGGCGATCATGCTTTCGTGGATCCATCAGGCTAAGACCTTGCTTGGTTCAGCAACTCCCTCTTTCGAATCTTTCTACAATGCCCGAACAAAAAAGTACGGCTATGTGACTTTGGACAAAAGGTACGGAGAGGCTCAGCTGCCTGAGTATCACCTTGCCGACATGCTGGTGGACAAAAAGAAAAACCTGCTCAAACTGGATTTTACGCGACTACTCAGAGAGAAGATTCAGGAAGCATTGTCAAATCAGGAGCAGGTTTTAATTTTTCAAAATAGGAGGGGATATGCGCCATATATTGCCTGTGAGGATTGTGGATGGATTCCGGAATGCGAGCATTGCGATGTCAGTCTGACTTATCATCAGTATGGGGAAGAGATGCGCTGCCATTATTGTGGATTTAAGGAAAAAGTACCACATGCCTGCTCCGCTTGTGGCAGCAATAAATTGGGTGCTGTGGGATTGGGGACAGAGCGTATCGAGGAAAGTCTTTCCTTGCTTTTTCCTGAGGCAAGGATCGCTAGGATGGACTTGGATACGACAAGAAGCAAGTACGGCTATCAACGTCTTTTGGAGGAATTTGGAAGTGGAAATGTGGATATTTTGGTGGGAACGCAGATGATTACCAAGGGGCTTGACTTTGATCGGGTGACGGTGGTAGGGGTCATGGATGCGGACAGGATTTTGTATTTTCCTGATTTTAGGGCAGGGGAGAGGGCATTTCAGCAGATTACCCAGGTAGCCGGCAGGGCAGGAAGAAGGGACAAAAAAGGAACCGTCATCATCCAGACAAGGAAGCCGGGGGAACAGATTTTTGGCAGGATCATTTCAGGGGATTATAAGAATTTCTATATCCAGGAGATGGCTGACAGACAGCGTTTTTTCTATCCGCCTTTTGTCAAAATCATCAAAATAACCACCCGGCATAAGGATTACAAAACGGCAGATAAAGCGGCGAAGCATCTCCACAACCTCATGGGAGAGATTGCGGTCAAGAAGATCATGTTGGGGCCGGAAAAAGGCTTGGTCGGCAAAATCAAAAACCAATACATCTTTGAATCCATTGCCAAGTTGGACAAGTCGGGGAATGCCCAAGCACAGTTCAAGCATGACCTGCTTCATCTTTTGGAAGAAATG
>JBBRFK010000065.1:0-17730 GCA_038224435.1 Cytophagales bacterium
AAAGGCGGGAATTAAGCAGGTTTTCATCGGCGGCAACCATTGCTACAACCAATCCGTCGATTGCTTTGGAAACATTCTGCATTTCAGAAGATTGCGCAGCGACTTCAATCCTTGTCCCTAGGAGAAGTAAAAAGAAATAAAGGAAGATTTGTTTTTTCATACTTCTAAAGTTAAGGCATAATCAAGTCGGAATCAACCCTATCTGATGTTGCTTTTCGCAAGTTTTATTTGGTCGGTTATTAATAAATTTGGCGTCTGCAATTAGGCAAAACCCGTGGTTTTGGAGTCTGAGATGATTCAACCCAATTGTTCAAAAAATGAAAAAGTTTGACATTTCTGAGTTATAAAAGGCATTAGAAAGCTGAGATTGTAATTTAATTTTATGATTATCCGCAATGATGCCACTAAGTTTATTTTGAATCTCCTTTGATGCGGATAATCGTCGATAATCCATAGACGACAGTCCACAGCAGATCCAATTGAACTTCAAGCCTTATTATATTTGGTTGGTGGCAAGTAACCGTACAATCATATTTAACTTTCCAATGCCCTCAAAAAAAAAACTGAAAACTTAGATCCTTGCCTGATAAGTATACAATTGGAAGTACCTACCCTGCTTGGCAATCAACTCCTCATGTTGTCCTCTTTCGACTATTTCACCTTGCTCGATGACTAATATCTGGTCTGCTTGCCTGATTGTACTGAGCCTGTGGGCAATAACAAAAGTCGTTCTCCCATGCATCAATTCTTTCAAACTTGCCTGAATGAGAGATTCACTTTCTGTATCAAGATTGGAGGTGGCTTCATCCAAAATCAATACCCTTGGATCAGCCAATATTGCCCTACCGATGGCTATTCTTTGTCTTTGACCACCGGAAAGTTTGACACCTCTTTCTCCTATCAAAGTATCCAACCCATCCTCAAACCTGTCGGTAAACTCATGGACATGGGCGGCTTTGACAGCTTGCATTAATCTTTCTTCATTGGCATCAGGTCTAGGAAAAAGGATATTTTCCCTGATGGTCCCTTCAAACAAGAAATCATCCTGAAGTACCACTCCTAATTGTGACCTAAAACTGTCCAAAGTAATTTTTTGCATATCCATGCCGTCCACGGTGATCAATCCTGACTCCGGATTGAGAAACGATGCCGCCAATCCGGCGATGGTAGTCTTTCCCGAACCTGATGTCCCCACCAAAGCCGTAACAGAACCTGCCGGAGCACTGAATGAAATCCCTTTCAAAACCTCCTTCCCTTCTTCATAAGCAAATGAAACATGTTGGAATTCGATATCCCCTTTGATATTGGAAATGGCAACCACCCTGTTTCCACCTGCATTTTCCAAAGGTCTGTTCATGATGTCCTCAGTCCTATCCAATCCTGCAAAAGCCTCCGTGAATTGGCTTCCGATATTACTCATCTGAACAATAGGAGCAATCATGAAGCCCAAATACAAAGTAAAAGCCAAAAAATCCCCAAATGTCATCTGCCCGTCCATGATCATATATCCTCCCATGCCCATGATTCCTGCAGATGCAATCCCCAAAAGGAAAGTGGCAGCAGATGTTACAAAACTTGTCGCCGTCAAGCTAGCCTTGACATTCAAAAACAGGCGCTCCACTCCCACTTCAAAGCTTTTGATTTCCTGAGCCTCTGCATTGAAACCTTTGATCACGCGGATACCTCCCAAAGTTTCAGTCAACCTACCGGTTACTTCTGCATTGATTTTTCCTCTTTCACGGAAAATAGGCCTGATCTTAGCAAACGCCTTTAAAGAAATAAAACCGAAAATGATCACCGGAACCAATACGTACAGCGTCATCATTGGACTGATATAAATCAACAGGACGAGTGAAATCGCAGCGGTCAGGACACCACCGATCATTTGGGCAAAACCTGTTCCCACCAGATTCCGAACCCCTTCTACATCTGTCATGATCCGTGAAACCAGTTCGCCTGTTTTGGTATTGTCAAAGAACCGGATCGGAAGCTGTATGATGTGCTTTTGAACTTTAGACCTGAGTTGGGAAATCAGATGCTGAGCCTCCACACTAAGTATCTGTGTCAAGGCATAGGAGGTGACTGCCTGCACTGTGATAGCCGCGACCACGATGATGACGAGCCACTTCAACATGTCAAGGTCATTGGATGGAATCACATCGTCAAACAGAAACTTGCTCGCTCCCGGCAAAATCAAACCCGAAAGCCTACTGATAATGATGAGGAAAAGTCCTAAAAAGAGTTGCTTTTTGCGGGGCCAAATAATGGTTTTGAATACATGGGCCATGGTGACCCGATTTTCCTTTGGTTTAGTTTTTGTCATTGTGTTGATTTAAAAACAGGTTGAAACACCAATTGACGGGCAATAAGTTCTTTGTGATTGAAGTTATGCAAATCCAAACTCTATATTTTTTGGAAAAGGAAATTATTCATTAAATTTAGCATTATGGGAAAAAATAGGATTGAAGAAAAAAGTGAAAATTTAGTAAATGAACCTATAGTTGAATATTCAAATACCAACACAAGAGAGAATTTCGGTGAAATCCTTGATAAAGCTAATGGATTATCAGAGAATCAAATAAATCTATTAATTGAAGAATTGAAGAATTTAACTCTAAGTAGGAGAAAACTTTATCGAACTGAATTTCAAAAATTTTTGCTTTCCGGTCCAGTAATGACCGATTTACAATATTCTGAATTTTTAGAGACAAAAAAACACATCAATAAATGGCGGATAAAATGATCATGTTAGATACGGGCATTTTAATTGATTACTTTAGAAAAAGTGAAAAATCAAAATCTGTATTTTACCATTTAACAAAATCATATGACGCTTTTGCAGTATCAATAATAACTAAATATGAAATTTTTGTTGGGTGTAATGAAACCCAAATCGCATTTTGGGATTCATTTTTTGATAAAATTGTAGTGATTCCTTTTGATGATAAGTGTCTCCAAGAATCTATCAAAATATTTAAGGATTTGAAAACTAAAAATAAGCTGATTGACATAGAGGATATTTTCATAAGTGGATCAGCAATAGCTTCAAAACTAAAGATTGCAACACTTAATTTAAAGCATTTTGAAAGGGTAAATAATATTGAGTTGATCAACATTCTTCCAAAATAATTATTCAACCTATGATAAAGCTTAATTTCTTTTTCTTTTTGGTATTTACCTTGCCATTATTTATCTCTTGCCAAACCGATACAAGACTCCAAATTCAAGTCGGTGTTTCAAAGGCTGTGATCAACCCACCCATAGGTGCATTTATAGCCGGTGACAAACAAAACCGGACTTTTACAGGGGTTTTGGATAGTCTATATGCCAAAGCACTCATCATTCATGATGGCAAAGAATCTATAGTTCTTGTTACCTTGGATTGCATAGGTCTGCTATATCAGGACCTGCAAAAAATAAGGGAATCAGCTGCCTTATTAGATCTGGGGATTCCTTTTTCGCCCGAAAATATCGTCATCAGCTCTACACATACCCATTCAGGTCCAGATGTGGTGGGACTTTGGGGAAAAGATTTCTCTGAAAGTGGTGTCAATCCGGAGTATATGGATTTTTTAATCAAAACTGTGGTCTCACAAATTGAAGCTGCTGCCAAAAATCTAAAACCCGTTGCTGCAAGTTATGCAGAAACCATTTTTGGGGAAGAATGGGTTGCCAATATTTGCGGGGAGGAGATAGACAGGAGTGTGACTGTTTTACAATTTTTGGATATGCAAGGAACGCAGGTGGCTAGCCTGACCAACTTCGCCTGTCATCCTACTTATCTGGACGCAGTATTTTCGGAAGTTTCGGCAGATTATGTGGCAGGTTTTTACCGTGAAATGGAAAATCAATTGGGTGGTGAACACCTTTTCCTTCAAGGAGCCATAGGTGGTTGGATCCAGCCTGTTGACAAAAATGCCGACTACCAGAAAGCATTAAGCAGAGGAAAACAACTGGCTGAATCTGTCATCAGCTCTCTTACTGATGCAAAGGCTTTGACTGGTTCTGATATTCATTTTGAAAAAGCAACAATCCCATTTCCCGTGGAAAATGAAGCTTGGCAACAACTGGCAGCAGGGGGTATAATTCACAGGAAAGTAACAGATAGCATCGAATCGGAGGTGGCTTGGTTTTCAGTCGGAAATGCGAGTTTTGCAACCCATCCCGGCGAAACAGCTCCTATCTATGGCCTTCAAACCAAAGAAATGATGCCGGATGGACCAAAATTTATCCTTGGGCTAAGCCAGGATGCTTTGGGATACATTGTCAAACCCGTATATTTTGAAGATCAAAACCTCCCACACGCAGCTTATCTGACGAGAATGTCATTGGGAAAGCAAACGGGTCCTATCTTGATGGAAACATTAAAGAATCTGTCCAAAGCCAACAAACCCAATCCTGTAAATCATTGAAATGAAAGGTAAAATCCAAATTTGGAACGAATCTATTGATCAAGTCACAGAGGAGGCGATCAATACTTTCATCACACTGTCAGTAAAAGACATGCATTTAAAGGTAAATCCCAAAATATGGAGTATAGCCGAAAACTTCGAGCACCTCATCACCATCAACAGGACTTATTTTCCGATTTTCACAAAGCTTAAAGACGGAAGCTTTCAAGGCGCTTTCATTTCAAAATTTCCTTATTTTTCTAACCTGTTCGGGAATATGATTTTAAACTCTGTATCTAATGGGGAAAAGAAAAAAGCCAAAACTTTCCAGCTTTGGGAGCCAAAAATAACTGATGGCGATGCCACCGTGTTGGAAAGATTCCAAAACCACCAAGAAGATCTCAAAAACTGGATCAAAGATTTGGAACCTTTTCTTGAAAGTAATACAATTATCCATTCTCCCGCCAACAAATTGATCGTGTATTCTCTTGAAAAAGCCTTGGACATTATCGTAGCCCATGAGCATCGGCATTTGGATCAGGCAAAAAAATTATTGTAAAAACCATTTAAAAATATAGGATTGAAATTTAGTAGACATCAAGTAGATATGTGCTTCGCAAAATAAGCTTGCAGCGATATATTTGTATGTTTGATACCCTAAATTTCTGTTCCATTCCAGAATTATTTCAACCTTATTTCAATCTATTTCTACCTTATTTCAATATTACTCCTATCCTGTTTCCAATCTCAAATCTCACATCTAATTCATGAAAACAGAAAAAGATAAAATGCTTGCAGGCGAACTGTATTTTGCTTCTGATCCAGAATTGGTATCAGAAAGGCTTCATGCGAGGCAATTGACCAAGCAGCTGAATGATTCCAACCCTGATGAAACAGCATTAAGGGAAAGTATCCTTTTAAAACTGATCGGGGAAAAAGGTAAAAATTTTTGGATAGAACCCCCGTTCTATTGTGATTATGGATACAATATCAAGGCTGGTGATGATGTGTTTTTCAATTTCAACTGTGTGGTTCTCGACGTGACCCCAGTGACTTTGGGCAGCCGTGTGCTCATAGCACCAAATGTACAGTTTTACGCCGCTACCCATCCGACTGACTTTAAGGAAAGAGGAAGTCTGGCGGAATTTGGAAAACCGATTACAATCGGTGATGATGTCTGGATTGGCGGTTCATCAGTCATATGCCCTGGTGTTACAATCGGTTCAAGGGCTATCATTGGGGCAGGTTCTGTCGTCACCAAAGACATACCCGAAGACGTCATTGCAGCCGGTAATCCTTGTAAAGTGATCAGAAAGTTGGTTTAGAATGTTGTCAACTTGACTACATCACAAGTTTCTTTTTCGAATTAACTATCTCAACCAAAAGAATAAAAATAACAACCTTACAACAATTATAACCTTTTCAACCTTCCTAGTCCCATGCCCTTCTACTCCAAACGAGACCTCCAATTCCAGCTTTTCGAAAACCTAAAAGTCCTTGAACTGAAAAAATTTAAGTATTTCGAAGACCACAGTCAAGAGACTTTCCAAATGGTCCTGGAAGCCGCCCATCAGATTGCTGTCACTTCTCTGTATCCCCTTTTGACCGAAATGGACAGAAATGAACCTCAGTTAGTCGATGGAAAAATCAAGGTACACGAGGGCATGAAAAAGATTGTCAGGCAGTTTGGCGAAGACGGATGGATCAATGCCACTTTCAGCTATGAAGAAGGGGGCCAACAATTGCCGAATACATTGCATTTGGCAGCGGGCTTTATTTTTCAGGCAGCAAATTATTCCACTTCTGTATTTCCATTTCTCACCACGGGTGCGGCAAATCTGATCCGGACTTTTGGTAGCCGGGAATTGGTAGAAAGATTCACGCCAGAGATGTATGCCGGAAGATGGCAGGGAACCATGGCATTGACCGAACCGGATGCAGGGTCGTCCCTGACAGACCTGAGTACCTCTGCCACGCAAACTGATACCGAAGGTGTCTATAAAATTAAAGGCCAAAAAATCTACATTTCCTGCGGTGACCATGATGCCTGTGAAAATGTGATTCACCTCATGCTTGCCCGAATCAAAGGAGCACCTTCCGGTGTAAAGGGCATTTCCCTATTTGTGGTCCCACAAAAAAGAGTAACTGACAATACTCCAAATGATGTCTTGACTGAAGGCATTTACCACAAAATGGGATACAAAGGTGCACCGATTGCCCATTTGATGGTTGGCTCCAATGACGGCACTGAAGGTTACCTTGTCGGCGAACCCAATAAAGGTTTGTCCTATATGTTTCAAATGATGAACGAAGCAAGAATTGGGGTAGGAATGAATGCGGCAGCTATTGGTACAGCTGCGTATTATTCCTCCTTGGCTTACGCCAAAGAAAGGCCTCAAGGCAGGAAAGTTGGGGACAAAGATCCCTCCAAACCACAAATCCCCATCATTGAACATGCGGATGTGAAGCGGATGCTTCTTTTCCAAAAATCGGTTACCGAAGGTGCTCTGTCACTTTTGCTGTTTTGTGCCAAATTGAGCGATATTGTCCATGTCGCAGCAGGAAAAGAAAAAGAAGAAGCTTCACTTTTACTCGACATTTTGACACCGATAGCCAAATCCTATCCCTCTGAAATGTGCTGCCTGACTACTTCCGCTGCAGTGCAGGTCTTGGGTGGCGCAGGATATACGACTGATTTTCCGGTGGAGCAATATTATAGGGAGGCACGCATCCATCCCATCCACGAAGGGACCACTGGGATTCATGGGATGGATTTATTGGGCAGAAAGGTCCTTATGCAGGAAGGCAAAGCGCTACAGCTTTTTGCCAATGAACTTTCACTCGCCATTATTTTAGCAAAAGGATCAAGCACCTTGGTTCCTTTTGCAGAAAAATTAGAAAAATACCTGCAGCAGGCGCAGGGAACAAGTTTGCATTTAATCGGGAAAGCCTCACAAAATCCGGAGGAGTTTTTGGCAGATGCCACACTCTATCTGGAATATATCGGTATCCTGTGCATCGCTTGGCAATGGCTCGGACAGGGAATTACTGCACAGCAAACCTTAGATCAAGGAAGCCAAGAATCAGATTTCTATCACGGCAAATTGATGGCCATGCGCTACTTCTTCGAATATGAATTGGTCAAAATGGACGGCCTGTCCAAAAGACTCCGATCCAACGACATGCTGACTGTGGAGATGAAAGGGGAATGGTTTTGAGAGGGGAACTGTTTTGATACATTTAAAGACACAGACCCAAAAGGAATATTGAGATTATCCGCAATAATGCCATTAAGTTTATTTCGAATCACTTTTAGTGCGGATAATCGTCGAAAGTTGATAGACGACTGACCACAGCAGATTTAATTGAACTTCAAGCCTTATTTTATTCGGTTGGTGCACGAAAGCGTACAATCAAAAAAAATGTAAATACTTTTCATCATTTCATTTCAATTTCTTTATAGATTCCAGATGACCCAAAAGCGATTTCATCTGTGTGATGGCCATTTTGTTAAGATGTAAAAGTCTGTCAATTTGGGACATTCTTTGATGGATTAGCAGGGCATTGGTACTTTCCATATTGGATAAAACTACCAGTTGTTCAAGTGTAGCAAAATCTCGGATATTTCCTTTTTCATTAGGGTTTTCATCCCGCCATTGTTTAGCGGTCTTTCCAAAAAGAGCGACATTCAACACATCAGCTTCATTGGAATAAATGTAAGATCTCTGCTGTTTGCTGATTTCAATCGGAATCAGATTTTCTTTGATGGCATCTGTATGGATGTGGTAGTTTACTTTAGCAAGGGTGCGCTGAAAATCCCATCCGAGTTTTTGTCGGTCGCTTTCTTCCTCTTTGAGCCTTTGGTATTCCTTTACCAAAAGAAGTTGGAATTTGGGACTTATCCAGATTCCAAAATGAAAAGCAATGTCTTTGTGAGCGTAGGTGCCTCCATATCTTCCGGCTTTTGCAGTAATTCCTATGGCATTGGTCTGTTCCAACCAATTCTTCACAGACAACACAAAATTATTACTCCCGGATGCGTTTTTAATTATACCGAATTCGGTATAATTAAAATCAGGATTGTATAGCGCCTCCCATTCTCCCAGATATTCGATGGTATTTTTGAGACTTAGCCATTTTATGATCACAACTTCCTGCAATTGGCTCCTTGCCATATCAGTCAGAGAGATATAATCATTTTTCTCCTGGGAGATTATTGAAATTTCTACTCCGTCAATGTTTAATGTTTTACTCTTGGCCATTGTTCAACAATTTAAAGTGGTCGGATTTGACTACTTATCCATTCTTCTGATTACCGGTATTCGAGATGTTTAATTATGGCGATTTTCCCGCAATTACAAATACGATTGAGGTTTAAATTCTTTTACCCGCTAAAACTTTCAGTGATAATGATTTCAGGATTCAAGGATTTTACCCTTATCATTTTCTTTTCGTAGTTCGGTTCTGCCTCTTCATTCATTAAGGGTTTCAATGATGTTTTCTAAAACGACAACCTATTTCAAAATTTTATATCATTTAATATACTATAATCCTGCCTAATCAAAAAAAACCACTATCCGAAATAGCCCTCCACAGGTTTTTCTTGGCAATCTCCTGAAAATGAGCAAACCCAAAATCAAGATCAGGTAAAGTAATCACTTTGTCAAATCCGACATCCTTTCCCCCATCTCCCGAAGTGATCAAAACAGTTTTTTTGCCAAGCCTTTTTGCCAACTGCAAGAGTTCAAAACTTCCCTTGCCCGAAGCGGATTGGTTGTCGTACCGTCCTTCTCCTGTCATTACGATGTCACATGATCTGACTTTGGATTCCATTCCGACTTTGTCAAAAAACCACTTGGCGCCCATTTCGATCTCCAAAGGAAAAAAAAAGGAAAGTCCAAAGGCAATGCCGCCAGCCGCCCCAAAACTTTCCCTGTCAGGAATGTCTTGGCCGGATTTCTTTGCCAATAATCCCAACACTGCAGCACAGGCATCCTCAAATTTCCCAAAGTCACTTTGTGGCAATCCTTTCTGTGGTCCAAAAACAGGAATGGCTCCTGACGATCCAAAGAAATGGTTGTTCACATCACACAGACAGGTGAATCTGACTTTAGGCTTTGGAATCGGACTTTGGATAAACTTGATCTTAGAAATAAACCCTTCCGAAAAAACCGGGATTTCCCTTCCTTTTTCATCCAAAAATAAAAATCCCAATCCCCTCAATATCCCCAATCCCAAGTCCACCGTAGCACTCCCTCCTAAACCCAAAATGATATGCCCGGCACCTTTCTCAATGGATTTTAAGATCAGTTCACCTGTACCGTAGCTACCTGTAATCCAAGCATTTTTTTCATGGGATTTAAGGGATTTGATTCCCGATACGGTTGATACATCCAAAAAGGCCGTTTTATTTGCTTTGTCCAAAAAATAAAAACCCTCGACAGGCCTGCCCAATGGATCCAAAGTCCATTCGAAAACCTGCTGCAGCTCCAAAGCTTTCCCCAACAAAAAACAAGTACCGTCTCCCCCATCGGCAATCGGACAAAGTTCTACATTTGCACCCGGTATTTTATTCAAAATTGCACCTGCAATAATCTCAGCTGCTTCGTCAGCCTCAATCGTTCCCTTAAACGCATTTGGTGCAATGAGAAAGTTCATGGGAAGGAAGGGTTATAGAGGTTGTAATTGTTCCGCCACGCCGGACAAGTGTATTGGTTGTCAGATCCGTCACTCTGATCCCGACAGCTGTAAGGGAGAAGAGTCGCTTTTTTGAGTTCTGACACGGCGGAACAGCTTTAGCAGACAAATTACTACCCTTTCATCTTGGCGAAATATATTTTGGTAGCAGCCTTGACTTTTGGAGCAAGATATATGGCTGAAATCATGGTTGGAATTGCCATAATGGCATACATCGCATCAATGAAACTCACCACAACTTCCAAGGAAACGACAGCACCTGCAACGATGGTCAACAAATAGAAATAATTGTAATAGTTGGCTTTGGCCGCTCCAAAGAGGTAATTGAAACACTTATGGCCATAATAGGAATAGGTAAACATGGTCGAAAGCGCAAAGACCAATACCGCCAACATCAGGAGGTATTTTCCGATTCCGGGAAGTCCCATTTCAAAAGCCTGAAGCGTCAGTTGTACGCCGTTGTTTTCTGAGTTTTCCCAAACTCCGGTCAACAGAATCACAAAAGCCGTCAAAGTACAGACCACCACGGTATCAATAAAGGGTCCCAACATGGCTATCAAACCTTCCCGAACGGGTTCATTGTTTTTGGAAGCACCGTGAACCATTGGCGCGGTACCTATGCCTGCTTCATTGGAAAATGCAGCTCTCCTTGCACCGATTACCATCACTGCGCCCACTGCGCCTCCCATGACCGCATCACCGGTAAAGGCATCTTCGACAATCAACAGAAACATCTCAGGTACTTGGCCCAAATACTGGAACATGATCAACATTACTGTACCAAAATAAAGCAACACCATAAACGGCACCAACTTGGAAGCCACAGCGGCGATCCTTTGAATCCCTCCAAGAATTACAACTGCCACTGCAAACATCATCAGAATTCCCAAAATCCATTTGGTACTTTCTCCATTGTCAAGTCCATAGGGAATAAGCAGCACCGTCCGGATCACTTCAGTCAATTGGTTGGCTTGGAAAATGGAAAGCAAACCCAAAATACCTGCAACAGAAAAAAGGACCGCCAAAGGTTTCCATTTCTTCCCCATGCCATACTCGATGACATACATAGGGCCCCCCTGAATCACCCCTGCGGTATCTTTGCCTCGATACATAATGGCAAGGCTACAGGTAAAATACTTCGTCGCCATCCCCACAAATGCAGACATCCACATCCAAAAAATCGCTCCTGGACCTCCCATATTGATCGCAATGGCCACACCACTGATATTGCCTAGACCGACAGTAGCTGCGATTGCCGCAGAAAGTGCCTGTTGGGATGATATCTGTCCCGGTATGTTCTCATCATCGTATTTTCCCCGGACCACTTTGAGGGCATGACCAAAATGCCTAAAAGGCAAAAAACCAGAATAAACAAACAATATCAACCCTCCACCCATCAGCAAAACGAGCATCGGCATGTCCCAAATCCAGTTGCTGAAGTCAATTATAAGATCTCCCATGTGTTGTGGTATAAATGAAAGAGCATATTAAAAGCATTTTTTGGGAAATACAAATGGATGGAATTGAGGCTGGGTTCTAAGTTCAAAAACTGTAAATAATAAAAAGGATAGTTTTTTTTCTAAAAAGGGAATTTTGCTTTTGAGGAAGCTTAAGAATTTATTCAAGAGCATTTCCTTTGGCAATACCAAATCGGAAGGAAGGTGATGATAAGATTAATCTCTTTTATGAGCTGAAGGGAATTAAAAAAGAAATGTAAATCCTATTAAGATTCAGTTCCTCAGTTCTGCATCTTAGAGGGGATTGAAGGTATATTTCAATTTATTTCAATATTAAATCTATATGTTTCCCTTTCAAATAATCGCCAAAACTTTTTCCGGAGTAAATGGCATATGCCTCAAGCGCTTCCCTGTCAAAGATGCAAAAGCATTGGAGATAATCGCTCCTATAAACGGCAGACCTGCCTCCCCGATACCCGTTGGCTTTTCTGTAGAGGGGATGATTTCCAAAATGATTTCCTCCGGTGCATCTTCCATTCTTAAGATAGGATAATCGTAGAAATTGGACTGCTCCACCTTTCCGTCTTTGAAGGTAATGCTTTCAAAAAGCACACTGCTCAGTCCCATCACCAAGGATCCTTCCATTTGGTATTTGGCATTTTCGGGATGGACGACAACTCCCCCATCCAATGCTCCCCATATCTTATGGACTTTGATTTTTCCTGTCGATTTGTTTAAGGAAATTTCGCAGACCCCTGCCGCCAATGAACCGCTTCTCTCTGCAAAAGCGATTCCCCTTGCCCTTCCATCAGGAACTGTCGAACCCCAATTGGCCATTTCTGCTACCTTGTCCAAAACTGCCAGTTCACGGGGATGGTCTTTCATCAGTTCCCTGCGCAATTGATAGGGGTCTTTTTTCAGATCCAATGCGATTTCATCTATAAAAGTCTCAATGGCAAACTTATTTGGTCCATGACCCACAGCACGCCAATGTTTGGTGCGGACGCCATGATCTATGTTTCTGACTTCGATCAATTTATTCGGTATGTCATAGAAAGGAATATCGGCACCTGAACCCAATAATCCCCCACCAGTACCGATCACGACATGTTTCCAGGAATTGATGTTGCCATTTTGGTCAATTCCTGCCTCCAATTTCTGTAAAGAAATCGGTCTGAAAGCACCATATTGCAAATCATCTTCTCTTGTCCACTGTAATTTAACTGGCCTATGTACCGCTTTGGAAATATCCACAGCTTCGATCACAAAGTCTGTCATCGACCTTCTCCCAAATCCTCCACCCAAATAGCAAGTATGTAGGTTGACGGCTTTGAAATCTATTCCTAAATGTTTGGCAACGTCATTTCTGGTACCATCTGCCGCCTGCGTCCCCACCCAAACTTCTGCAGAATCTGCTGTGACATGGGCGACAGCATTGAGCGGTTCCATTTGGGCATGATATACATAATCGTTTTTATAATCTGCACGGATGACCCTACTAGCTCTTGGAAGCTCTCTATTTAGATCGCCTGCTTGTGCCACAATGCTGCCTATTTGAGATGATTTGGAAAGTTCCTCATACTGAATATAAGCGTCTTGGCTGTTATGGGATTTGGCTTTTGGCTCCCCCTTCCAAGTTATTTCCATCTTCGCCTTGGCATTCAGGGCTGTTTCCATACTGCTTGCAATTACCGCAATTCCATGCTCTAGGCTTACCAAATCCAACACACCTTTGGTTTTTCTGATAGCAGCTTCGTTCTGGAGTTCGGGCTGTGTGCCGTTTACAGGAGCGCGGGCAATGGCCGCATACACCATATCCGGCACATGGACATCCCCGGAGTAAATGGCTGATCCATCTACTTTGAAAGGTACATCATAGCGCTGATAGTCTTTGCCGATCAATTTGAAATCTTTGGGGTTTTTGAGATCGGAATCAGGGATCTCAGGAACAGATTCAGGGATTTTGACAAATCCAACGATCTCTCCATAACTTATTTTCTTATTGCTTTGGGGATGAAATACCATTCCAGATTCGGTTTTCAACTCTTTCCTGTCAACTCCCCACTTTTCTGCCGCTGCTGTAAGTAAAACATACCTTGCTTGTGCACCTGACTGCCTGAGGTTATTGTAATGCCCACTCACCGACCGGCTACCGACTGTCAGCATGCTTCCTCCCCTTTCTCCACCCCAACCTATACCATAGATTTCGGGTTCTACCGGAGCATTTTCGATTATTACTTTCGACCAATCTGCATCCATTTCCTCTGCAAATATCGCCGCCAAAGCGGTCATTGTACCCTGCCCCATTTCTGATGCGGGATTATAAATCGTAACAGTGCCATCTTCAGATAAATGGACCCAAGCAGAAATCTTTTTTGTTTCTGCCATTTCGTCTTTTTTGAAAACCAATGCAGGTAATCCTACCGCAGTCACCAAAAAGGTAATTCCCCCTCCCAATTTCAGGAATTTCCTCCTGCTCAATCCTTGTGATTCGATTTTCGCTTCCATGGTTATGCTTTTTGGGTGATTTTCTCAATTGCTTTCAATATCCTCAGGTATGTGCCACAGCGACACAGCACCCCATTCATATGCTTGATGATTTCTTCCCTGTTTGGGTTTGCGTTTTCGGCAAGCAAAGCTGCTGCCTGCATGATTTGACCGGATTGGCAGTAGCCACACTGTGGGACCTGCTCCTCAATCCATGCCACTTGGAGTGGGTGTGAGCGGTCTTCGGAGAGGCCTTCAATGGTGGTTACTTTCTTTCCTTCTACCTGCGAAAGCGGTGTAATGCAGGATTTGATAGACTTGCCGTCGAGATGAACCGTACATGATCCGCATAGGGACACTCCACAACCAAACTTGGTTCCTGTCAATTTCAGTCTTTCCCGCAATGTCCAAAGTAAGTTGGCATCGTCCTCTGCGGTGATTTGGACTGATGTACCGTTGAGTATAAAGGAATATTGCATGGCGGTGGAAGGTTAATTGGTTATTGGTGAAAGGTTAGCGGTAAATCGAAGAAGGTAAAGGAAATTAGTCTTTTTAAATACAACTTGATTTTTCTTCTTTGAATAAACTGATCAGAAATCATCAAGTTAAAAAAAATTGCTGTCAAAAATAAGTGGATTTGGGTTGAAAGGGGAAAATTGAGTGTCGTCTGCTGTGTTTAAATTAAGAGTTCCTACCAATTTCTCAATTTTCCTCTATGCAATAATTTTTATCCGTAGGGTATTTATTATGAATGAAACGGGAACCCGTACAAAACAAATCTGTTTTGCTTATCTGGGGATTGAATGATCATTTCATAAAACCTCACAATTTGGAAAAATTTCAAACCGGTTTTCCCAATCGCCATGTTGTCAAAATCGCCTCAGCAGGACATTTTCCTCAGGAAGAAAAACCGGATAGCGTAATTGACAAGCTGAAAAAGTGGTTGAACGAAATTCAAGAAATGTAGAAAAAAGTAAAAAGTCCAAGCAGAATTACTTGGACTACTTTGCTTTCTTGTTGAATTTGGATTTCTACCCGTTGATTTCCCCCAGCATTTTTTCTGTTGCAGTCAGGGCTTTGTTGTAATAATTCAACACCCAATAAGCAAATCCCAAAAAGAAAGCCACACCTATCGGAAAATACAACGTCCAGAAAAGAGGGAACTGACTCAAATCTTTTCCCTGAATTTCAGCAAGTACCGGAATTCCGATTACCATCAGGAACAATCCAAGTGAAACGTTCAACTTCTGAAGTTTTTGGAATTTAATTTTTTGCTTTCCAAAAACCTGAATGGCCTCCAAATAGGTATAAGATGAGGGATTTGCCTTTCTCACTGCCCTGACAGATTGTAAAGAAATGATGGGAAGGATTAGCAACAAGGCAATCGTGATTGCCCCAAAAAACTGAATAAGGGGTTCTTCAATTTTCGGGATATTCACAGAAAGATATGCTGCACCCAAATAGCAGATGATGGTCCCTGCATATTCTGGAAGGGCTATTTTCTTCAAATTGTTTTGGTATTGATCCTTTGTCATTTTTTCTATGATTTGACGGTTTAATATGTCTTGTTTTTTTACTCTTTTGTCCAATTCACCCCAGGCGCTTTTCAATTCTTCAAGTTCCATAATTGTCGTTATTTTTGATTTGAGATTTAAGTTTTTCTTTGATTCTTGAAATTTTCGTTCCCACATTGCTGGTGGAAATCCCTACAATTTCTGCAATTTCCTCATGTGATTTGCCTTCGAGGTAAAGCAGGATGATCCCTTTTTCGAGAAGATTCAAATGTTGGATATGCTCATAAAGAATTTTTATTCTTTCCTCCCCGGCATTGTCTCCCTCTTCCGTCATCCGCTCCATCTCCAGTTCAAAAGGAATTGTATCCACCCTTTTTTTGGTTTGTTTCAAATGAAAAATGGCAGTATTGAGGGCCACTCGGTACATCCATGTACTCAGTTTTGATTGCTCCTTATAGGTGTCAAAGGATTTCCAAAGCTGGTAGACGATTTCCTGGTAGAGGTCTTTTCTGTCCTGCGTTCCATCGGTATATAGCGTCGTGATTTTATATATCAGACCTTCATTGGCTTTTATGACTTTGGTAAACTTTTCTTTTATATCCATCAACAATCAAACTTCATTGCATTAGTATATGAAGTTCCAAAAAAATCACATTTCAAACGATATTTTTTCTCGGATGTATTTTACAGAAAAATGAATATAGGATTCATTGGCAGAAAATAGCCATAAAATTCGAATCATGTTTAACTTCCGGGGCAGCAAAAATCAGACTTCGGTCATCGGTCAATTTCCCCCTTTATGATCCAAATTTTTCCCCTTTTTTCATTCTTTTATTTTTGGTTGTAGGAAAAACCCAAAACCTGCTAACTTTAAAACTTTGTAACCTTACCAACCTCATAACCTTATTTACATGAAACTTATTCGCTTCGGAGAAACAGGAAAAGAAAAGCCGGGAATTATTTCCGCAGAAGGCAAATGGCTGGATTGCAGTGATTTTGGAGAAGACTGGTCTGAGGGATTTTTGGAAAACAATGGCCTAGAAAGACTACAATCATGGCTTGAATCAAAAAACCATAACCTTCAGGAAATCAGTGATAAAACAAGGATTGGTTCACCTATCAAAAGACCATCTAAAATCATCTGTGTGGGATTGAATTATTCTTTACACGCCAAAGAAAGCGGCATGCCTGTTCCGGAAGTTCCCATACTTTTTATGAAAGCCACCTCTTCACTTTGCGGACCATTCGATCCGATTCTGATTCCAAGAAATTCTACCAAGACAGATTGGGAAGTGGAATTGGCAGTGGTGATCGGAAAGAAAGCAACCTATGTCACCAAAGAAGAGGCCATGGACTATGTGGCGGGATATGTGCTACACAATGATGTCAGCGAGAGAGATTTTCAACTCCATCATGGAGGGCAATGGGTCAAAGGGAAAAGTGCAGACCACTTCGCTCCGCTTGGTCCGTTCATTGCTACAAAAGACGAAATCCCCAATCCACATAGCCTCCGGCTTTGGCTTAAGGTCAACGGGGAAATGATGCAGGACAGCAATACTTCTGACCTTGTTTTTGACATTCCGACACTCGTTTCCTACATCAGCCAATACATGACTTTATTGCCTGGAGATGTAATTTCGACAGGAACTCCCTCCGGTGTTGGCTTGGGACTCAAACCGCCCCGCTACCTCAATGCCGGCGATGTCGTAGAGTTGGGAATTGATGGATTGGGAACGGCGAGGCAGGTGGCACAGCAAGCTTAAATTGTTGGGATAATAATTCATAATTATGAATTCTCTGATTCCGTCGGTAATAATTTTATTTAACCTAAACAATGAACCTCAATATCAATCAAAAAGTATTCCTAGTCTCCGGAGGTGCAAAGGGAATCGGAGGAGCAATCAGCCGGGTTTTGGCTGAGGAAGGTGCTTTTCATGTTATCATTGATCCATCTATAAAATAAGGACAAAACATTATGTTTGAATTTGAGTCAAATGGAGGAAAAGCCCTTCACATTCCAAGAAGGCTGACAGATTCCAATTTGGCAAAGGAAGCTGTTGAAATGGCTTTTCAGAAGTTTGGCCGAATCGATGGCATTGTCAATAATGCTGGGGTCAATGATGGAATCGGGTTGGAAAATGGCTCCCCGGAAGCTTTCAGGACCTCAGTTGAAAAAAACCTCGG
>JBBRFK010000066.1:0-17454 GCA_038224435.1 Cytophagales bacterium
TTAAGGTGGTTCTTCTTTCAATTTTTTCCATAATAATGGGTTGTTTTTAGGTTTTGCGATAAACAATTGAATATATGGCTTTGGTTGAATTCCTGCAAATTATCGTCAAAATGGAATTGGAAAACGCAAATTCCTGATCACAACAGCGATATCCGCCAAATAGTAAAAAATCCGGAAATAAAGCCTTTTCCAGCTCAGTTTTGAAAAGGCATAACTTTTTCCACTATCCTTAAAAATGAGAAAAAGTCCCCGTTTTTATTTGCCTATTTTGCTCCAATCCACAGAACTGAAAAGCTGACCTATTCCTTTTAAGATATTTCCTACCATTTCTTCATTTTCAACAGGTAACTTGAGATATGTTTTTCCGGTTTGACTATCTTTTTGTGTAATTGATCTGACAAGGGCTTGAGTTTGATTGGGATCTCCAAATACCTTTGCAAGCTGACTGATCCAATCCATGGAATTTGGAGTTGGTGCCGAAGCTGGATCTTCTACTGAGCTTTGTTGTGAATCGGCAGTAGGCACATCTGTATCAAAAAGACCCAATTGCAGGTTTTGGTCAATTTCTTTTCCTTTCGAATTTGCTTCAGGTTGGTAAGGTTCTTCAGCTTTGCCTTCAACCTCAGTTTCATGCGCATTTGATTCTGTAAAAGACATGTTTTCATCAACCATGCTTTCCACACTGTTCATAAACTGCTTGAACCTGTCTTCCTGCATCAATATCGTATCATCTCCTGCATCCAATACACCTTCTGCCATGGTAGATTTAAATTTCAGGACGTCAAGCATTTTATGCTCAATGCTGGCAATGGTGACTAAATTGATAATATTCACCTTTTTCTTTTGACCAATTCTGTATATTCTTGCGATTCGTTGTTCGAGTACTGCAGGGTTCCAAGGAATGTCAAGATTGATCAAGTAGGCTGCTGACTGCAAGTTTAAACCTACTCCTCCTGCATCAGTGCTGAGAAACACCTTGCATTCCGGGTCTTTCTGAAAATTGTCTAAAAGCGCCTTTCGGTCTTTGGAATGAATTCCACCATGGAGGTTTTCATATTTTACGCCCAATTCATCAAGCTCTCTTGCTACCAAGCGTGTCATTCTTTCCCACTGGCTGAAAATCACTACTTTTTCCCCTTCCATTTGAAAAATCTGCTCCAGAATTCCCATCAATTCTGAAATTTTGGTATCATGCCTAGTCTCCTGATCCAAGATAAAAGTGCTGTTGCAGACCATTCTCATTTGATTGAGATTGATCATGAGCCTTTGGCGGTCTTTTTCAGGAAGGAAACCCATTCTCCGCCATCTTTTGACCAGTCTGCACACCATATCATAACATTCATCATGGATATCTCTTTGCTGGTCGGTCATAGTCACAAAAAGGATTTTATCTTGTCTGCTAGGCAATTGGAGAAGTACTGTTTTTTTTGTTCTCCGTATCAGGATATCTGAAAGAATGCCTCCGACTTTGTTGAGATCCTTATAGCCTATGACTTTACCGGTTTCGGGATCATTGATCTGATGGTTATTGAGAAACCTATAAAGGGCTCCCAAACGAAAAGGATTGATCACCTGTATGACCGAATATAATTCTTCAAGTTTGTTCTCTATTGGTGTTCCTGTGAGGACAATGGCATATTCTGATTTCAGTTTTTTGATGTTTTGAGAAATCTTCGCTTTCCAGTTTTTGATCCTTTGGGCTTCGTCCAGGATGATGAGGTCAAATTCGTTTTTATTTATGGTATCAAGGTCATTGCCGACTGTATGGTGACCGACAATCTTATAAAAAATACCAGCATCAGCATACTGATCTCCTCTCTTATGTTTCAGGCCCTCTATCACATGGACGGTGCTATCTGTAAATTTTTCTATTTCAGATTTCCATTGGTATTTGAGGGAAGTAGGACAAACGATCAGAACTTTTTGGATACCAAATTCATTTTTAAAAACTTCCGATGTTGCGATTGCTTGAAGGGTTTTTCCAAGGCCCATTTCATCAGCAATCAAAACCCTTCCCGCCTCAATTGCAAAACATACCCCTTGTTTTTGATAAGGATGTAAGTCAGCTTTGATGTATTGGGAAAGGAGTCCGTTTTCTAATGCTATTTGATTCTTTTTTACCCATGCTATTCTTTTGTTTTTTGCCCTTAGTTCAAAAATATAATTCAAAGCATCCTCATAGCACCTGAATGAAGGGTTGATCTTTTTAACTTCTACCAAAAATTCATCAAATTTTTCTATTGAGCTTGGTTTGATGGTACCATTATCAGTAAAATATTTCCTTGAAAGGGCCTTGATTTTTCTAGGTTCCTCAGATCCTATTCTCAGTTTGATTTTTCTTTCTTGCTGGCCATACTCCAGATAAACTGAACTATAAGGAGGTCTGTAATTTCCTTTTTTCAAGAATGATTGAAGTGATTTATGACCTTCTATTTGAGCAAAAACCGCCTCTATATGTTTACAAGTTCCTAATCCATTGGTTTTGAAATCATAGCACGTGCAAAAATTAAAGTTCTTTCCTGAAGTTATTTCTGAGGAATTACTTCGGATTGCCACTTTGTAGGTGTTTCCGGTTAAGGGGTTGAAAACTGAATAATCGGAAAAGACAGCTTCTGAACCGATATTGCTGATTTTGAATTCCTGCATTCCTGCAAATTGCTTCCTGAGAAGAATCTGCCATTCATCCAAACTTAAGTTGTCTGGTTTTCTGTGATAAGGGATGGCGGTTTTTTTCTTTTCGGAAGGATTTGTTTTGGAATTTTTGGTTTTGGTCTTCATGAAAATAACGTTTTTGGATCAGGCTTTAAACTTATCCAATTTCAAAGTAACTACACATCTTCAAAAAATATTTTTGCCTGTATAGGTGATTTAATTTATTATGAAAACAATTCAGGATATCCAAATGCAGTGGGATTTTTTTGGTGCTTTGCCGATCATTCAATTTTATTGGAAAGTAAAAAAACATTCGAGGTCTGGAAAAGACCTCAAAGGAAGTTTAAGGAGAAACCTTCGAGGTCAGGAACAGACCTCAAAGGAAGTTTAAGGATAAATCTTCGAGGTCTGGAAAAGACCTCAAAGGAAGTTTAAGGAGAAACCTTCGAGGTCTGGAAAAGACCCCAAAGGTTCCAATTAATTCATCATCCTTCATTTTTCATTCTATCCCCTACTTCTCGGTGACTTTCTTCACGTTGTCCTCAGGCATCCTGTCTACGAGGTAATTGTAGGGATCGATGCCTGCATGCTGTGGTTTTTCTTTGACTTTGAAAGTGAATGTATTTTCAGGTTTGGTGATTTTCATCCGCTCATAGACCAAAGGTTTTCCATAGGTGTTTTTTGACTCCGTTTCACCAAAAACGCCTATATCGATAAAATCAACCAAAGGAATGGCAGTCTGCTTGCCAAGGGAATCAGCCCTGAATTTCTCAGAGAAAGTTGTCAGCGTTACCTCATATTCTTCACCTGATTTGACATAATTGACCTCAGTGACGCGATTGGAAAAGACGGTAATATTCTCAAACATGTCCTCAATCAGGTATTGGAGAGAATCAGGTGTGACTTCCCGGAAAGCATTGACTGCCGAAATGGAAGTAGGGTAGGGAGGTTCCTGATAAGCATGGTCAGTGATCAGTTTTTGCAAAGCTTCATTCACTTTGGCTTCACCGATCATTTCCTTCAGGTAATACATCACCACAGATCCTTTGTTGTAATGGATGTAGCCTTGGTTTTCGGTTTCCATCAAGGGCCGCTCGGCTTCAAATTCCCCACTTCTTCCTCTGAGATAAGAATTCATTTCATATTTCAGAAACTTATTCATTTTGTCCCTGCCATATTCTTTTTCCATCACCATCAATGCTGAGTATTGTGCAAAACCCTCACTCATCATTTCTGTGCCACGCATATTGGCCCCGATCAGTTGGTGTGCCCAATATTGGTGCGCCATCTCATGTGCTACCACGTAATAGACCAAGTCAATATCGTCCTCAGTCACATCTCTCAAGTCAGTGATGAATCCGATTCCCTCACTGTAAGGCATCGTACCGGGAAATGCCTGTGCAAATGAACCATACCTCGGAAATTCGATGATCCGGCACTGATTGTGGTAATATGGCCCAAAGTTTTCTGTGAAATATTTCAGTGATTTTTCCAGACTCTCAAGCATGTTGGGCACATTGTATTCATGCCCTTTGATATAATACACTTCCAAGTCTACACCATTCCATTTCTTTCTTGCAACCTCATATTTTGCAGAAATGAAGGAGTAGAAATTCAAAGATTTATGGTCCAATCGGTATTCAAAATACCTCCGGTCATTTTCTACCCATTCCTTGATGAGGCTTCCTGGAGCCACGGCAATCTGATCTTCCGCAGTACTGATCACAGTTCGCATACTGACCCAGTCCGCGTCCTGATTGATGTAGCTATTTGCCCTGGATTTCAGGTCAGACTCATCCAATACCGGCATTCTTTTCCTTGTTGGAAGCTCAAGTTTTGCCCGCTTGTTTTTGTCAGTGATTTCGTACCTGTTGGTATATCCGATGATCGGAAGGATGTCAAAATTATTGAAGAAGGTTCCGTTTTGAGTCAGGGAAGTGAATGAAACCTCATTTTCAAAACCTTTGGAAACTTTCGAAACCTTGAGGCTGATGGGCAAGGTATCACCCGGCTGCATCGGTTTTGCCAAGCTGTAAACTCTATAATTGAGTCTTTTGTCATCCAGTTTTAAACTTGCTCCCGGGATATCAATAGTCAAGGTATCCGGCATAGTCGGTAAGCTGAAATGGATTTCAGGAATGTTTTCCTCTGACTTGTTCAGCAACAAAGCCTCTACCGTCACAAACAAATCCCTGTCATAAGGATGGATGTCAATCTGATAATCCAAGTCGATCCACCGTGGCTGTGCTATTCCTTCATATTTCTTGTAGGTCAGCTCGTATTCTTTCTGCCTGGTTTCCAGCTCTTTTGGATTGAGGTAGGTATTGAGGATTTCTGTATTGTAAAATACAAATCCTCCACAAACCAAAAAGGCGACTACAAACAGCCCTAAAATTCCGGTTTTGGATTTCAAACGTTGGACTGCAAATTTTCTCCTGATGGAGAAATCGCTTTCTTTTCCCCTTACATAAAAAGCATAGATGAGAACACAAAGGATCAGACAAAACAAGGTCCAATACATATTGAACCACACCAATCCCGGGATAAAGGGCCCAAATCCATTCATGTCTGAATAAGTGACACTGGGTGTGGCCGAATAGCTCAGCATGTTGGAGTTGAGTTCAAGAACCGACCAAATGAACTCGTTAAGGATGATAAATGCCACAAAAGCAAAATAGGCAATGTATCTATTGTTGATCAGGTAATGAAAAAGCAAAGCGATCACCACCATATACCCAAATTGGAACATGTCCAAGACCAATAGCGATTGGGCATAAACCCCAAGTTCATATCGGGTATATCCAAATGCAGTCTGTGCGATAATGCCCACCAAAATGGTACTGCAGAGGACCAAGAATATGCTGATCAACATGGCAATCAACTTGGATGAAAAGAGCATTCCAGTCCTGACAGGAGTTGCGTCTTCTATCTCTGAGATTTTGGCATCCCGCTCTTTCCATACCAATACGCCTGAATAGAAAGTGATGATACCGATCAGAAAAAGATAAAAAGCCCCCCTAATTGCATCGATGACATCGTATGTCACAGGATAGCGGTCAGTGCCATATCCACCGGTAAAGCTTGTCAGGCTTGCGATCAAGTTGATCAAGCCGATCAGGACAATGATGATGAATGTCTGGTTTTTGATGATGGCTTTGGTCTCAAATACGATCATGTGCCAAAATGCCTGCCATGAAAAACCTTTGTTTTGTGGAATTCCAAAAGTTTTGATTTCAGAAAGGTCAAATGCTACCACCTCATCCTCCACTTTTACTTTTGATTTTTTGACCTTTTCTTTCTTGGTGTTAAAAGAAAATCTGGAATACATAAACATCAACAGCACCAAACTCAATCCGATCCAGATCAGCCTGTTGACTAAGAACTGACCCTCGAGCGGAGTTGCCAAAAGGTTCTTTTCTTCAATGGTTTTGTATTTGGACAAGGTGCTAAGCGGTTGGAATCCAAACGGGTCGAGGATATTTGCCAACCACTCTTTTTCAAGATCAGCTGTAAATCCCTGCGAAACCACATAGAAAACCAAAATCAGCATGGCGCCTACGAAGGACACGATGTTGTTTCTGAAGACCACTGCAAGGCTATATAAAAGTGCTCCGGCAATAATTGTATTTGGGATAGCAAAGGCCAAAATCCCCTGAATATGTCCGCTCCAGATCACAGGACCATATCGCTCAGGATGTGCCCAAGGCATCAATGGCCCAATCAAAGCCCCAATAGAAACCCCCAAAAGAGGGATAATTGAGATCACCAAAGCCCCGATAAACTTGCCAAAGAAATAGTCACTTTTCCGGATTGGTGAAGTGAATACAAACTGGTACATGCCGGTGCTGAAATCCCTGTTGGCGGAAGCGTTCATAAACGCTGTCGTCATCAGCAGGCATATCAGGGACATCACGCCGTAATAATTTTGGATTACTGAAGGCGCATTTTTATAGACGCTTCCCACTCCACCACCAATCTGAATCTGATCCGAAGATACCGCTCCAAATACCAACAAGGCCACAATAAATAAGAAAATCCAAAGCATCGGAGACCTAAACCAATACTGCCATTCATGTTTGATAAATTTCCACATAATCAGTATGTTAAAGGTTTAGATCAAGAAATTTAATTTGGCAAAAAACACATCTTCCAAGGTTTCTTCAGCTTTTTCGAAACCGGAGTTCAAGGCTGTTTCAGAGAAAACATGGATTTGAGGTTTTCCACCTACAAGCTTGTTGCTGATGATTTTGTAGGTATCCTGATAGTTTTGCAACTCTGATTTTTCAACCCTTTTTTCATAGACTTTGTCTTTGATCTGATTTAGGGCATCATCCGTTGTGCCACTGTAGAGCAGCATGCCTTTGTCCATTATCGCCATGTTGGTGCAGAGTTCTCTCACATCCTGCACGATGTGCGTAGAAAGAATGACGATGGTCTGCTCGCCGATTTCACTGAGGATATTATAAAACCTGTTCCTTTCTCCCGGGTCCAAACCTGCTGTCGGTTCATCTACGATTACCAGTTTTGGGCTGCCGATGAGACATTGGGCAATGCCAAACCGCTGTCGCATCCCTCCGGAGTAGCTGCTGACGGCTTTTTTGCGGTGTTCAAAAAGATTGACCTTTTGCAGGAGGTATTCCACCATTTCGCTTCTTTCTTTTTTATTGTCGAAGCCTTTGAGAATGGCAAGGTGGTGAAGAAGGTCTGTGGCAGATGTCCTCGGATAAACACCAAATTCCTGAGGAAGGTATCCGAGTACTTTTCGGACTTTGTCTTTTTCGGCCAACACATCGATATCTCCCAAAGTGACCGAACCGCTGTCCGCTTCCTGTAGGGTGGCGAGTGTTCTCATCAGTGAGGATTTTCCTGCTCCGTTTGGCCCGAGAAGGCCAAACATGCCTTTATCGATTGAAAAGCTAACGTCTTTCAGCGCATGTACACCGTTGGCGTATTGCTTGTTAAGGTTGGTAATGGTAAGGATCATAAGGTAAATGGGAGATATGAGACTTGAGATATGAGATTTGAGAAACTACAATTGGAAAGCAATTAGTATTTTGTTTCTTTATTGGTTCCGATAATGATGCCAAAAGACAAATTATTCGATTTTGGACCTTTGGGCTAGGTTTCTAAAAAAGATATGTCCGATTCTGTTCAGAAATCGGACATATGATTGTATTGTTATTTGACGGCTTCGACGGTGTATCCCGCATCTCTCAATAGTTGGATGACTCCCGTCTCTGAACCTAGGTGACCTGAACCAACGGCAATAAATGTGGATTGGGTTTTAACCATTTCTTCGATTTTTGGAATCCAGTTTTTGTTTCTGTTTTCCAACAGCAAATCCCCGTAATCCTGAAACATTTCATTTTCAGCGATGAGACCAAAAAGCTTGTCAATGTCCTGCTCGAGGTAAGCGCCGACAAGTTTGTCAAATTCTTCCATGCCTTCGGGATCAGTCACCATTTTGCCCAATTCATCTATTTGGAGTTTTTTTGGAATCTCGTCAAAAATCCCCATCTGGAAAGCGACAGTCTCCAATCCCTTTACCGGTTTTTCCTGAGATTTGGCTTTTTCTGTAAAAAACATCTCGTAGCTGCTCTGCTCAGTGCAGGGCAGCATTTTTATCAAAACCATTGAGGATAGCACCATTGGTTTGAGCACGCCCAATTGGTCTAAACCTGCGCCGTAGGAATCTGTCAAAAACTTATCGAGGGCAGCAGCTTGTTCGGCTGAAAACTCCCCTTTGATGTTTGCAAATCCCGGGTTGACAGACAGCTGTTGCATTTCAGCCATCAGGTTTGGGTCTGCCATATTCAGTTCCATGGCGAGGACTTTGCTTGAGGTAAGTGCTTTTTCGATTCTTTCGTCCATGTAAAATTGGTCCTTGCAAATCATGTGGATGGTACCAAAGAGGTAAGAACTTTCTTTCAGCCCGTTTCCACTTATTTTCCAAAGAAGTGATTTTTCTTCCTTTTCATTGGCAAATGCCTGAAAAACAAACATGACCAACATGATGGTGGTCAAAACATTTTTGAGTGTAAATTTCTTAATCATAGTTTTAAATTAGTTAGGTTGATCTTAATTCAAATTTAGATTATAAATTAAAGGAATTTTCCCGAAAATACAGTGGTGCAGAATAGTGGGGATGGTTGCAGGGGATCGCCTGTAATAAAAGTCACTGATTTACTTTTCTAAAAAATCAATCTTTGGACAGTCAAGTTTAATTTGGGAATATCTATTCCATTCCCAATCCATCCTTTTCCGCTTCAGTGGAAACAAAATCATAATTGATCCATCCCTTGAAGTAGTCAAAAACAAAAACCCAAAATGAAGCAATCAAAAAGAGATTTTCTCAAAAAATTAGGAGCCATGAGCGCAGGTACAGGTTTGTTGTCGCTGAACCCACTTTTTGCGGGAGAACTTTCCAAAGAGCAAAAATCAGCTGAATCCAAAACCAATTTCAAAGCTACCATTTTCCAGACCACAGATGTTCACTGCCAAATCCATGAACACGATGAGCTTTTTTGGGAAAATGGACAAACTGTATTTAGAAAAACCGGAGGCTACTCCAATCTCGATAGCTTTATCAAAAAGCAGCGGGCGAAATGCGAACATTCCTTTTTGGTAGATACCGGAGATATGTTTCAGGGCTCCATGCTGTCCATCGAGACCTTAGGGCACTCCATGCTTCCACTCTTAAACGAGTTGGAATATGACTTATACCTACCCGGCAATTGGGAAGTGATCTATGGCAAAGCTGAAATGCAAGACCTGTTAGGTTCACTTTACGGTCCCAAGGTCTGCGCCAATATGTACCATGACCTAGGAGATGGAAAAAAGGGTGAGTTGATATTTCCTCCATATTACATCTGGAATATTGATGGGGTGAAAGTTGGCTTTCTCGGATACAATGACCCTATGGTACCCTTTCGGCAATCCCCAAATTACAGCAAGGGAATTCTTTTTACCAAGCCGGAAGAAAACCTGAAGCATTATGTTGAGGTGTTGAAAAATCAGGAAAATTGTGCATCCGTCATCATTCTTTCCCATTTGGGTCTCTCACAGGAAATCCACCTTGCCAACCTGCCTGACTGTGAAGGGGCAGATTATATTCTAGGAGCTGACACGCACGAAAGGGTGAGGGTACCGATTCAGGGCAAATATGCCAAAGTCGTTCAACCCGGCGCATTTGGGTCTTTTGTCGGAAAGCTCGAATTGACTATCGAAAACGGCAAAGTCATAGGCGACAGTTATGAACTGTTAGAAGTGAATGCCCAAAAATCCAAAGGCTCATCCACAATGGTAAAGCTGGTAAAGGAAGTGGAGGCCCCTTTCAAAGATGAGATTGAAAAAGTAGTAGGCTACAGCACTATACCGCTTTACAGGTATTTTGTGATTGAAAACCCGATCGATAAAATGGTCTTGGATGCCTTAGACTACCAATTGCCGGAAATAGACATCAAACTTTCCAACGGTTTTAGATTTTGCCCTCCAAGGGCAACGAGAGACCACACCGGAAATATCCCGATCACAAGGGGATTTATCTCCGACATGTTGCCAGTGGACAGCAGGGTCAGGACAGGCGAGGTGACAGGCCTGCAGTTGTATACTTGGATGGAAAGAGAACTGAACAATGTTTTTGCGGAAGATGCTTCCAAAAGGTTTGGTGGCTGGGTGACCAAATTCCAAGGAATGGAATTGACCTTCAATGCCTTTGGGGAAGAAGGCAAACGCATCCAATCATTTACAGTAAAAGGTCAGCCACTTGATCTCAACAAAACATATTCTATCAGTGCATGTGAAAGAGACGGTGATCCTTTGGATATGGTCTGCAGGATTAAAAATGTAAAAAATACGGTCGATATGGATATCACCCTACACCAAGTGATGTTAGATTACCTTGCTGCCAATTCTCCGGTCACGCCAACCTCTGTAGGTGCTGCTAAAGCCTTGGACGCGCCTGCAACCTTGCTGAGCCAAGTCCACGGCGTGGATTATGAGTTTAGATAGTTTTCAAAAAGTCAAAAGACCAGAGCCCATAGACAACGATAGCCAAGGACAAACATCAAACTTTTTTTGGCTTTCACCTACAAACACGTCACTCTGAACATAGTGAAGAGTCTCTTGCCTATCAGAGACCCTTCGATTCTCTCAGGGTGACGCCTACAAACACGTCACTCTGAACGTAGTGAAGAGTCTCCTGCCTTTCTGAAACCCTTCGATTCTCTCAGGGTGATGCCTACAAAAACGTCACTCTGAACCGGAGCTTGCGGAGGTGAAGAATCTCTTTACAATCTGAGACCCTTCGTTTCTCTCAGGGTGACGCCTACAAACACGTCATTCTGAACCGGAGCTTGCGGAGGTGAAGAATCTCTTGACTAACTGAGACCCTTCGTTTCTCTCAGTGTGACGCCTACAAACACGTCACTCTGAATGTAGTGAAGAGTCTCTTGACTATCTGAGACCCTTTCGTTTCTCTCAGGGTGACGCATAAAAACACGTCACTCTGAACGTAGTGAAGAGTCTCCTGCCTTTCTGAAACCCTTCGATTCTCTCAGGGTGACGCCTACATATACGTCATTCTGAACCGGAGCTTGCGGAGGTGAAGAATCTCTTTACAATCTGAGACCCTTCGTTTCTCTCAGGGTGACGTATAAAAACACGTCAATGGTAACGAAGTGAAGAATCTCTTGACTATCTGAGACCCTTCGTTTCTCTCAGGGTGACGCCTACTACTGATTAGGGTGACGATCTGCCTATTTTAACCTTATTTCCACCCTACCTCAGGTAAACAAGTATCAAATAATAACCATTAACCAAATAACCAAAAAACCATTTCAATACCTTCTCCTTTGCCCTTGCTTTGGCTTTTTTCTGGCTTCTTCGCCTGCTTTTTCTGAAAGTATTCCTTTGAAAGGATAAGGATGGTCTTCTACTACAGGGATTTTTTTCGATATGAGCTTTTCGATGTCCTTCAGTTCTTTCACAGTTTCTTCATCACAAAATGAAATCGCAATCCCTGAATTTCCTGCCCTTCCTGTACGTCCGATCCGGTGGACATAGGTCTCCGGAATATTAGGCATATCGTAGTTGAATACGTTTGCCAACTCATCGATATCTATTCCCCTTGCTGCAATATCCGTCGCAATCAATACTTGGATTTTGCCGCTTTTGAAATCACTCAGAGCATTCTGACGGGCATTCTGGCTTTTGTTGCCGTGGATGGCCGCAGTTTTTACGTTTTCTTTCTGAAGTTGCTTCACGACTTTGTCCGCACCGTGTTTGGTTTTGGTAAATACCAAAACAGACCCGATTTTCTTTTTCTGTAGCAGGTAAAGCAAAAGCTCAGGCTTGTTGCTTTTGTTGACGTAATATAAGTGTTGGTCGATCTTGTCAACAGTAGATGAAGGTGGTGTCACTTCTACAAATGCCGGCTTGGTCAACAATGAATCTGCCAACTTTTGGATTTCCGGCGGCATGGTGGCCGAGAAAAACAATGTCTGCCTTTTGGTTGGAATGATGGCGATCAGTTTTTTGACATCATGGATAAATCCCATGTCGAGCATCCTGTCTGCTTCATCCAACACGAAAACTTCAACTTGTCTCAAATCAACGAATCGTTGGTTGATCAGGTCGAGCAACCTTCCCGGTGTCGCAACCAAAACATCGACGCCTCTTTTGAGGGCATTGACCTGATGGAGCTGCGAGACACCGCCAAAGATGACGGTATGTTTGATGTTGGTGAATTTGCCGTAGGCTGCAAAGCTCTCATTAATCTGGATGGCGAGTTCACGCGTAGGAGTGAGGATCAAAGTTTTGATTCCTGATCGGATCTGCTTTTTCTCTGCAAGGTGCTGGATAATCGGGATGGCAAAAGCTGCTGTCTTGCCTGTTCCTGTCTGTGCACATCCAAGCAGATCTCTTCCCTGGAGAACCAATGGAATCGCTTGTTGCTGAATGGGAGTGGGGGTAGTGTATCCTTCGTTGGCGAGCGCCCTGAGGATAGGTTCAATAATTCCTAAATTTTTGAATGCCATGTTGGCTGAATGTGATTGGGCCGATGGAGATGTTGTATGGTCTGTATCAGCGGGAGATTTATTAACAGCGGCTTACAACTTGCCGTGCTTTTTTACAAAGTGGCACAAAGGTAGTTTTTTTTGGTGATTGAAACTACATAAGAGACAAATGCCTTCTTGTGATGGTCAAGTCCCTTATATTTTTTTAAAATTAAAACGTCCGATTTTTACCACCATCCGGCTTTTGGATCAGGTTATTTTTGTATAGAACCTTTAACCACATTAATTATGAAACGTAGAAAATTTCTAGTAACCTCGGCTGCCCTTACTGCATTTGGGTCTGACCTTATGGCATTCTCCCAAAAAAATAAAGAGGACGATCCAGGCTTTTTGGTCAAATCGGGTGATGCAAGACATGGTAAGCATACTCCCTTTAATGGCATCAACCCCAATGATCTCAAAATTTCCTCCAAAGATACAGCGGGACAATTGTCTGTATTTGAGTATATTGGAATGGAAAAAACCGGACCTGCCCTTCATGTCCATTTAGAACAGGATGAGGTTTTTTATGTAGTGGCAGGAGAATACCTTTTTCAGTTGGGAGATCAGCAATATGAACTCAGTGAAGGGGATACTATTTTTCTGCCAAGGAATATTCCACATACCTGGATTCAGACTTCGGGAAGAGGTAAATTGGTTTATTTCCTTCAGCCCGCTTTCAAAATGGAGGAGTTTTTCCAAGCAATGACTGACATTGGAAGACCACCGACAGCAGAGGAAGCACAGAAAATTTCCCTTGCCCACGGGATAAAGCTTGTCGGGCCACCGTTGACTTTAAAATAATGACAATATGATACTCAGGGATTTTTTACCCAGTCCTTCTTTGCGTGAATATGTCAGGAAGCATCAGGTCATAAGGTTTGAATTTGGGCCCTTGGAGGTAGTTCCGCACAAAGTATATTCACCGCGTCCTGAAATCTGTCTGGCATTTTATTTGAGAGATCCGGTCTCTGCCATCTATTCGGGACAGGATATGATACAAAAACACCCAAGGTGTTCTATAATCGGGCAGCATACGGTTGTATCCGACAAGTACACGGGTAGAGATTTCTGGTGTCTTCAAATAGTATTGCAGCAAAGCGCCTTTTTCCGTCTCACAGGAATACCTGCCAATGAATTGACCAATACTTTTATAGATGCAGAGGCTATTTGGGGTAAGGAAATCCGTTCGGCTTACGAGCAGATGTGCAATTTGGGAGAGGATATTGGACTTGTGATTGGGAGGGCAGAGCAGTTTATAGAGGCCATTGCACGAAAAAACATCAAGGAAAGACACAGCCTTGATAAAGTAAGTTCTCTTATCCTCTATCAAAATCAGGCAGTATCAATCGACAAATTAGCATATGATTGCTGTTTGAGTAACAGACAATTTCAACGGAAATTTATTGAAAGGTCAGGGATTGGGCCAAAGCTTTTCGATAAGGTGGTGAGGTTTGAAAAGGCATTTTTTATGAAAAACACCAATCCGCATCTGGATTGGTTGAGTATCGCTTTGGCCTGCGGATATTATGACTACCAGCATTTGGCCAAGGATTATAGGTTTTTTACCAATTTGAGCCCGAATGGATTTTATGCCTTGGACAGCAAGGCACCGGAACGGACATTCGGTGTGGTGGAAGTCAGGCAAGATTTAATGGTGTAAGGAATTTTACATGTTACCATTTCTCCCTGCTTCTCCAGAAGCTGGTCTAGTTTTCCTGCCTCTTCAGAAGCTGTACTCTCTATAAAACTCTGTTATCCTGCTTCTCCAGAAGCTGGATTCTCCAAACCTCTGTTATCCCGCTTCTCCGGAAGCTGGATTCTCTATCGACCTCTGTTATCCTGCTTCACCAGAAGCTGGATTCTCTAGAACTGTGTTATCCCGCTTATCCGGAAGCTGGATTCTCTATCGACCTCTGTTATCCTGCTACTCCTGAAGCTTGATTCTTTATTAACCTCTGTTATTCTGGTTCTCCAGAAGCTGGATTTTCTATAGACCTCTGTTATTCTGCTTCTCCATAAGCTTGATTCTTTATTAACCTCTGTTATCCCGCTTCTCCAGAAGCTGGATTCTCTATAAACCTCTGTTATCCTGCCTCTCCAGAAGCTGCACTCTCTATAAAACTCTGTTATCCTGCTTCTCCAGAAGCTGGATTCTCTATAGACCTCTGTTATCCTGCTTCTCCAGAAGCTGGATTCTCTATAAGCCTCTCATATCCTGCTTCTCCAGAAGCTGGATTCTTCACCACAGCTAGATTCCTTTTCTCCTGCCTCCCATTTAGCTTTATTTCCGGCTTTCTCCAAAACTTCATTGCAATTGAAATCAGCTTTTCGATGTATAAAATCCCAATTGGTATTCACCGGTATTAAAAGTCTATGGGATGGGTTGGATATCTAACTAAAAGAGATTAAGTTTAGATAATTGAAAAATATCCGCGACAGTTTCGCTATGTATGCTATATGGAGTACATAACGCAATAGTTGCGTGAAACAAATCGTTAGGCAGAATACTAATCGACACATTTATATCGTTAAACAGAAAAAGATATGAAACAAAATTTTGACAGGACAAATCCAGACGAGGCAGATGAATATTTTATGGATTGCGTTCGGGAGGGTAATTTAAAAAATGCTATGACTTGCTTTGACCCAGAAGGAGTGTATATGGACAAGGACGGAAATGCAATCAGTGGACTTGCCAATATAGAAAAGGTGGTTGCTAATCTCTGCAATATGAAACCTGACATTCAAATTTATAAGCACAAAAATTTGCCAGTCGGTAAAGACCTGATATATCGTTTAGACAAGTGGACTATGACAGCTACCGATTCGCAAGGAAATTCAATCAAGATGCAAGGAGCTTCCGCACATATAATGCGTAAAAACGCTGACGGAGTTTGGCTTTGGCTTGTAGACAATCCCTTTGCTGCATCATTCTTTGCTGACTAATAGTTTATGTAAATCAACGATTAATAAATGGACAATATCAATAGAAATAAAAGCACATACGCCCAACATTTAGCCCACTAGCCGAAAGCCCATGATGCCGGAAGCTATCGGCAAGCCCTGATTGATAAATGCATCCATCAGGGTTTTTGGCTGCCTATCCGGTATGGTCGGGTTGACTGACATCCGCAGGGTGAAACGGTTGGTAAGTGGAACAGTACTTTGGTCTTAAAGTCATTTTTTGGGTTGTTTCTTGGGGAATCCGGTTGGCTTTCCTATTATCCCGCTTCTTCGGAAGCTGGATCTTTCCTTCTTTACCCACATTTGACCATCAAGGGAAGTGTCCAAATAAAAAGGCCATAAGATGGTTTAGATTTTTAAAAAATTCCTTTAGTTTTATAGGAGTTCTTTCCACAATATCAGGGAAAGCATGCTATATTGAAATGCTTTACACTATAATATAGGAAAGCAAACTGTTGTGCGTCATTGGAAGAGAAGAATTCAGAACATTTGCTTATCTTTGGCGTTAGTAACGTCGATAAACATTATGATTTTAAACTTTGGCTCAAAAGAAACTGAAAGTATTTGGAAAGGGGTTCGAGTTTCTAAACTGCCAAATGAAATTCAAGAAAAAGGACGGAGAAAGTTGAGAATGTTAAATAACTCGCAAAATCTAATGGACTTAAGAATTCCTCCTTCCAATAGACTTGAAAAATTAAGTGGAAATTTGTCAGAATTCTATAGCATTAGAATAAACGATCAATGGAGAATTATATTTATTTGGGAAGAAGGCAACGCATCAAATGTTGAAATAATTGACTATCATTAAAAATATGGAAAAGTTAAAAAATATTCACCCTGGAGAAGTTTTAATGGAAGAGTTTTTAATTCCACTGAAAATAACATCTTACCGACTTTCTAAAGAACTGGGAATTCCTCAAACTAGAGTTAGTGAACTAACAAAAGGCAGGAGGCGGGTAACTGCCGATACTGCATTAAGACTTTCAAGTTATTTTGGGAATAGTCCGAAATTTTGGCTTGGACTTCAGGACGACTATGATTTAGAGGAATGTAATTTGGAATTGGCTGGACAACTTGAAAATATCAGACCGCTAAAATACAACGTTGCATAACATCATATTTATAAGAAAAGGGGTTTCATCTAGTATTCATGCTTTTGCTCTCTATCCAGCACCATCTCGGACGGATAGTTGGGAAATTCTAAATCCCCTTTCATCATAAATATTTAACGTTAGTCAGAATTTCGAAAAACCGAACAGAATTGCATCCAAAAAATAAACTGACTTTTTTGTTCCACTTTAGGGAAACTTTTTTACGTTGTAACGTGAACAAAAATCAGATACATAGAAAGATTACGTTTTACAAAAACTACTTTCAAGACTTCTTCGACTAACAAAAAAAAGTAAAAGCAAAAATTGTTTGGACTTTTGTCCTACTTGAAGACTTGCAAAGAGTTCCGGTAACCTATCTTAAACACCTTGAGAATACGGACGGACTTTACGAAATCAGAGTTCAAATAGGTAGTGACATTTTTTGGATTTTCTGTTTTTTTGACCAAGGACAATTGATTGTTTTAGCAAATGGATTTCAAAAGAAAACACAAAAGATACCAAAGAAGGAAATTATAAGACATGAAGACGACAACTAAAGAATTTGATACAGTAGCCTTTTTTAGGGCTGAAAAGGAAAGGATTGCCAAAGAAATCTCGAATATGACTTTCGAAGAACTCAAAGCATATTTGAAATCCAAAAGCACGTGGGTAAAGAAAAAATAAAAGCC
>JBBRFK010000067.1:0-17301 GCA_038224435.1 Cytophagales bacterium
CGGACGCCAAATTGTAGACTGGCTTGTGGATTTTTGTCAACGTTCAGCTTGTAAAGCTTGATTTTGCCGCCAAGTTCATGGATGACTTCCTCGAGGACCGGATTCATGGTCTGGCAAGGGCCACACCAATCTGCATAGAAATCGACCAAAATGGCATCCTCTGATTGTTGGATTACTTCTTTGAATTTCTTTTTTGGCATTTTAACTGTTTAATTTTATAGGTTCTACCCTGAATTTGGTGAAAGGGATAATTTTAAGATCAATAAAAAAATTGTTAATATAACCTGATCCGAAATATGGAAGTAATTATAAAATGGTGTAGTAAATCAGTATTTATTTATCACAAAGAAACAAAGAAAACAAAAAACCCTTTTTGTTTTCTTCTGTTTCTTTGTGGTTTATACTTTTTAAAGGCTGCTTAATACCTCTTTTTGACTCTTCAGTTGCCTGTTTTTGGAAATCTTAAAACTTTTATTCTATTAGGCTACAAAGTTTTCACAACATTTGCGGTAGGACCATTTTACCCAAAGGAAACTGGATTTTTGGAGATTATTTGTCACCAATGTCACAAGTATAATCGGTGCTTTGACTGAATAAACAAAAAAGCCTGTCTCTTCCGAAACAGGCTTCTGATTTTTTACTACTTGATTTGGATTATTTTCCTGCCGGAGCAGCTGGAGCAGCCGGTATTTCAATTCCCAATTTTGTCAAAACCAATTCTGTGAATTTGTCCTCGTCACGGGTGTAAAGCAAAATCGGTGACTGACCCGCAGATTCGGAGAATACATGGGAATAATTGTTCTCCGCAGCTACAGCATTGATGGCATTGAAGACTTTTTGCTGCACCGGAGCAAGAAGCTCCTGAAGTTTGTTTTGGTAAGAAACCTGTGCGTCTTGCTCATACTTCTGAAGGTCTTCCTGAAGTTTTTTCAATTCCTGTTCTTTCGCAGCTCTGGCATCTTCGGTCATGGTCGGCGCGGCTTGCTGATAAACCTGTACTTTTTTCTGAAAATCCTGAGCTTTTGTCTGGATATTGGTTTGAAGCTGTGCCTGATAATCCTGAACATCAGCTGCGATTTGTTCCATTTCCGGCATGAGGTCCATGATCAATTCCACATTGGTATAGCCGATCTTTAATTCCTGGGCCTGGGCTACGAATCCTACGCAAAAGAGTGCTATTGCGGAAAGGACGACTTTAATTTTCATCATTTTCGTTATTTATTTAGTTTATTTGTTTTCAATTCCTAATTCTTCCAATATAAATTCTGAGTAATCATGTCTGGGATCTGTGTAGATCATCAATGGTCCCGACGCTTTGTCAAAAAGGACTACCAAACTGTTTCTCTTGCAAACCCTGTCTATGGCGTCATAGATCTTGGATTGAAGCGGCTGGAGCAATTCAGACTGTTTCTGGTAGTATTGACCTTTGATACCAAAAACACGGTTGTTGAATCCTACCGCTTCCTTTTCTTTCTCTTTTATCGTTACCAAACGTTCTTGGTACATTTCCTCTGTCAGCAAGACTTCTTCTGCCTTCAGATTTGCATACATGGTTTTGATTCCTTGTTCCAAATCCTGTGCCTCTTTTTTCCACTGATTGCTAATAGATGTTAATTCATCTTGGACAAGTTTGTAATCGGGATGCTTGTTGAGGATATATTCAGAATCGATATATCCGAACTTTTGGGCATCAGCAGACGAAACAAATAGGGTCAGTCCAAATAGCGTGCACAAAATTAATGATATAATCGGTCTTTTCACCATTATCTGAATTGTTGTCCGATGGTAAAGTGGAATTGTGCGCCGCTCCTCTGAAGAGAATTTGGAGCTTTGTCGAATCCATAACCCCAATCCAATCCAAGCAATCCAAATGCC
Organism: Cytophagales bacterium; assembly: GCA_038224435.1. Classification (GTDB taxonomy): domain Bacteria; phylum Bacteroidota; class Bacteroidia; order Cytophagales; family Cyclobacteriaceae; genus Cognataquiflexum. The sequence continues at coordinate 1,876 of JBBRFK010000067.1, forward strand.
GGCATAAATATCCTTGCACCAAGCCCTGCTGATTTTTTCAGGTTAAACGGGTTATATTCCGCATAGGAACCCCAGTTATTTCCTGCTTCAGCAAATCCCAAAAGGAAAATCGTCGCAGAAGGATTTGGAGATACCAGGAATCTCAATTCCATGACGTGTTTGTTATAAACGATACCACCGTAACCTTCGGTCGAGGTTGGATCATTTCTCGTCAATGCGCCGGGTGTTAAGGTTAGATTTTCATAGCCTCTGAGTCCAATAATTTCCTGTCCCAAGGCAAAGTTGTTCATGTTCATACCATCTCCCCCCATTACGAATCTCTCCAAAGGAATAACACCTATCCTGTCGCCATAGGAACCTAAGAATCCCATGTGGGTCCTTGCGCTGATGACCCACTTTTTAGATCCGAAAAGAGGTGTGTAAAAGGAAGCGTCAAACATCCACTTGTGGTATTCCAGCCATTTGTACTTTTCTCCGTCAGGGGATTCCCTGTCGATATTTTGGTTGAGAGACGCGTAGGGAGGTGTCAAAGAAGTAACCAAAGAAATATTGGTTCCCATCCTTGGATAGATAGGATTGTCAATGTTGTTTCTAGCGATAGTGGTATTCAAGGCAATGCTGTTCAAAGTCCCTGTCGGAAAAGACAAACCAAAATTCCTTCCAAATTCAAAGAAATCATAATTTTGATAGGAAAGCGCCGTACTCAACATGAAATAATCATCCGGCCATGTTACCCTTTTAGATAGGCCCAAAGTTATCCCGGTGATTTTGAATGAGCCGATTTCTTGGGCACCGGGGTTACGAAAATCAATTTGTCTTTGTATAGATCTGTTCAAGCTGAAACTTAAGGCATTTGGCTTTTTGCCTCCAAACCATGGTTCAGTCAAGGAAATACTGTAGTTTTGAAAGCTACGGCCATTTGCCTGAACCCTAAGTGAAAGCCGCTGTCCATCACCTACAGGAAGTGGCCGCCATTTTTCAAAGTTGCCAATGTTTTTTAGAGAGAAATTATTGAAAACCAATCCGACTGTACCTACAAACCCCATGAATCCACCCCAACCTCCGGATAATTCGATTTGGTCATTTGGTCTTTCCTCGAGTTTGAAAGTGATATCTACCGTTGCGTTTTCAAAGTTTGGACGCATGTCAGGTTCGATTTTTTCAGGATCGAAATATCCCAATTGGGACAATTCCCTGATCGTCCTCACAAGCAAACTCCTGTTGAATTTCTGTCCCGGCAAAATCCTGATTTCTCTCATCACCACGTGGTCTGAGGTCCTTTCGTTGCCTTGGACAGAGACTGAGTTTACAGTCACCTGTGGACCTTCAAAGATCCTCATTTCAATATCTATCGAATCCTCTTTGATTTTGACTTCGACAGGTTCAATGGAGAAAAACAGGTAGCCATTATCCTGGTACAAAGAACTCACATCATCACCTTTCTGGGGATCATAATTAAGCCTTTTATCCAGTTTTTCTTTGTCGTACACATCTCCTTTCGCAATTCCGAGGCGGTTTTGTAGCACCACATTTGGATGAAGGTAATTTCCTACGAAGGTGATGTTGCGGTAATAGTATTTTTTTCCCTCGTCCAGAGAGATATCCACATTGACTGTATTGTCCGAAAACCTGTAGACAGAATCGACAACAATCTCTGCATCCCGATAACCTTTGGAATTATAATAAGCGATGACTTTGTCTTTGTCTTCCTTAAAGTCTTTGGAAACGAATTTGGAAGCATTTAAAAAATTGAGTTTAAAATTTTTGTTGATGTATTCCTTTACCTTATTATCTGAGACAGGATCCAAATGGAAAATGGCGTCTTTTGCAGATTTGGGAGTAGTATTAGTAATCCTTGAGGCGATATCTCTGGCGAAATACATCCTTGGATGTTCCTTGGTTTTCTTTAATTTCCCTTTTATTTTTTTCTCATCTATGCCCTCAGAGCCATAGATGTTCACTTCGTTGATTTTGACTTTTGATTTGGTATCCACTTCAAACCTGAGCTTGACACTGTTTGGAAGGGTGGTGTCCCTTTCTTGCACAACCTTTACATCGGTGTTGAGATATCCTTTGTCGACAAAATATTGGCGGATATTCCTTTGGGAAGTATTCAGGACATCATCCCTGACGACCCTTCCCCTGATTTTGATTTTGTCTTTAAGCTCACTTTCCTGGGTTTTATTGACTCCTGCAAATTCCACCTTACTGAACCTTGGCCTTTCTGTCAGTTCCATCAAAAGGTAGATATCATCTCCTTCAATTTTGGTGACAAGAATTTTGACATCACCTATGATTCCTTGTCCCCAGATCCTTTTGAGTGCTGTGGATATCGCATCGCCTGGAACTGAAATGACATCATCCACCCTTAATCCTGATAAAGACACAATGGCAATCTCATCCAAAGTAGTCAAACCGACAGCTTTGATTTCAGCGATCTTGTATTTTTGTGGTTTGGAATAATTCAATTCTAATATATCCACAGGCTTTGCAGGGGTATAGCGGCTTTGTCCCAAACGTATTTGGGCCTGGGCGCTGAGTACCCACATCAATAGGCAAAGGATGGTAAAACTCTTTTTCATCAAAATTATGGTTTAATCTGCGCTCCGGTTTTGCCAAATCTTCTTTCTCTTTTCTGATAATCGAGAATGGCTGCCATTAGGTGCTCTTTTCTAAAATCCGGCCACAAAACATCTGTAAAATACAGTTCTGTATAGGCCATTTGCCAAAGGAGAAAGTTGCTGATTCTAATCTCTCCACTAGTCCTGATCAGAAGTTCCGGATCAGGAATATCTTTGGTATTCATATGGGCAGAAATTTCTTCCTGCGTGATTTCTTCAATCTGAAGTTTATTCTCTACTACTTTTTTGACAAGTGATTTGATGGCATGTTGGATTTCCCACCTTCCGCTGTAACTCAGTGCAAGTACAACCGTAAGTCCTGTATTCAAAGAGGTAAGGCCCATTGCTTCTTTCAGCTTTTCCCTGGCTTTTCGCATCAGACTGTCTGTATCTCCGATTGCCAAAAGACGTATGTTGTTTTTCATCATATTGGGCACTTCACCGGAAATAGTATCCACCAAAAGTTCCATCAGGGCTTTGACCTCGTCTTCAGGTCTTGACCAGTTTTCGGTGGAAAATGCATATAAGGTCAAATATTTTACCCCAAGTTCTGCCGAACCTTCGATAGATTCTCTTACAGCTGTAATGGCGTTTTTGTGGCCAAAGACCCTCATGGCCCCTTTTTGTTGGGCCCAACGTCCATTCCCATCCATAATTACAGCGATGTGTTGGGGGATTTTCTCTTTGTCTAATGATTCTTTCATTTCGTAGGGAAACGAAAAGCCTTCGTTTTTTGGAGGTACAAAAATGCTATTTCTTTTTCAATATTCTATTTTTGGTAGAAATTAATAAGAATAACATTTGACCGTGCTGAAAGTGTAGCTGATGGTTATGCCTAAAAAGTAGTACCAATCCTTGTCGCTGTAATTCCCATAATTATATCCAGTCAAGGCATTGGGATTGTTTGGATCCGGAAACCGGGGGATTAAAGGCTCTTCGTCATATAGTTTATCTAAAGCATCTGTAAACGTGGCTCTTGCTCCAAACTCGGTTGCTAAGATCCAATTCTCTGAAAGCTTATATTTCATACCTATTCCAAATGGGATCACCGGTGTGCCTACTCTATAGCCTGTTGGATTTGGGTCGTCTTCAAATTTTCTCCCTTTACCGACAAATCCGGCTAAACCCAATCCAAAGAACCCATATGGGGAAAACCTGTACTCGGCAAATCGGTTGGTAAAATCCAGGAAATGATATTCCATCACCACCGAAGCCTCAAACAGGGATCCGTTAAAGCCTGCATTTCTAAAGGCCGTCACGGGATCGATTGGATTGATGCTATCTGCTGCATTGAGTCTTGCAAAGGACAAACCTCCACGGAGTGACCACACATTGTCAAAATTTCGTCTGCCAAACAACGTGCCTTGAAGTCCGATCTGATTTGGATCGAGTGCCCTGATGATGTCACCCGAATAGGTGGCTATCCCAAGGCCTCCGCCTGCATCATATTTTTGGGCGACTGAATTTTCAGGTTTTATAAAAACCAGACAAACCAAAAGAAATGACAAAGGCAAAAACCAAAACTTATTCTTTTTCAAGACGATGCAATTTATGAACTGGACAACGATATAAAAACCCATTTAGGTATTTACGGGGTTAATTTTTGTTAATGATAAACAGGTATTTTGATATCGAAAACAAATGTCAATACCTGGAATTCGGTGAGTTGGTAAATTAGGGGAGGATAATCACCATTTTAATTTCTCATGTCAAAGCCCCAATTGAGTTTTTGACGGAGCGTATCGAAATAACTGTAGGAGGCGAATTTGACTAATTTTGCTGAAAATTCAGCCTTTTTAACTTTCAATTTTACTGAAGCATCAATGGGAGTGGACCGGGAATCCAATGAAATCAGGAACTTCTCACTTCGGCCTTCGATCTTAAAGCTGATTTCATTGTCATCCGATACCACAATCGGACGTACATTCAGGTTGTGGGGGCTTACCGGTGTGATGACAAAATTCCTAGCGCCGGGAGTTATCAATGGTCCGCCGCAACTCAGTGAATAGCCTGTCGATCCGGTCGGAGTAGCGACAATCAGTCCATCTGCCCAATAGCTGTTGAGGTAAAGGTCATTGATGTAAGTATGGACAGTAATCATGGAAGAGGTATCCCTTTTGTGGATTGTGAATTCATTCAACCCAAAATTGAGCCCATTGAAAAGCGGAATATCTGATTCCAGCTTTAGCAGAGACCTTGACTCGATGGTAAAGGATCCGGCAATCAATTCATCAATGCTTTTTTCTATGTTTTCCTTTGCCACAGTCGCCAAAAAGCCCAACCTGCCTGTGTTGACACCCAAGATTGGAATTTCGTTATCCCCGACCAGACAAACAGTATCCAACAAAGTACCGTCCCCACCGATAGAAATGACAAAATCAGATTCTTTGAGGGTGTCTTTTTGCTTGATAGACTTCAAACCTTTTATTGGGAAATCGTTTTTTTTAAGCGATTTCTGTAGCGATTCCGTGAGGTTGATGTCAATGTTTTTATCCTTCAGGATCTTGAAAAGAAGGCCTATCTGGGGGAAAAATTCTTTTTGAACACCTATCCCGTGCAATGTTATTTTCATCAGGGAATAGGGATTAAATCTGTAAAAATCTAAATAAGTTGTCTATTCGTTCTTGTTCTCCGTTAATGCCTTCTTCCTCTTGGAAATGGTCAAGAATCCGGTAGCCAAACCGCTCAATAGTGGCTTTGACGTGCCTGAGTTCTGTTTTGTCCAGCTTCAAAGTCAATTTTATTTTGGAGTCATCGAGTGGGTCACTGGATATAAAGCTGCTCAGTATTTTGGTGTTTTCCGATTCGATGATTCTGGCGATTTCAGAAAGACTGTAATCGGTCATGTTCATGGAGAGGACCAAAACGGCCCCGTTGGATTGGATTGAAAGAGAGTCAGCAAATGCGCTGATGGCATCTTCCATAGTCACCACACCCAAGTAATGGTTTTCCCTATCCACTACAGCGATCATATTGGAATGGTATTCGGACGCCACCTTGATGACATCGTAGATGTGCTTGTCGAGGTATACAAAACAGGAAATGTTTTCGAGGGAAATTTCATCGAATCGGGTTTCAGGTTTGTTATTGGAAAAAACCAACTCTTCTGTAACAAAACCCATGAACCTGCCTTCATCAACCACCGGAAGAATATCAGTTCTGATTTCCTCCATCCAGTTCAATGCTAATTTCACCTTGTCAGTGAGTTTCAGCGGAGGGATAAGGTTATTGATAAATTCGTAGGCCTGCATGCAATAAATATATTAAAAGGATTCGGAATATAAAACGAAGCCTCTATCAGACAAGTTTGAATTGAACAAAGATTGTTGATATTTTTACCTGTATTTTACTTGATTTTGGAAAAATGGAGCCAACTCAGAATTATTTCTTTGCCAAATTGGGTCAGATATGCTTCCGGGTGGTATTGTATCCCTATTATGGGAAGCGTTTTGTGGACCATCGCCATGACCTCCCCTTTTTCGGTTTCCAAGATGACCTGAAGACAATCAGGGATATTTTTGAGCTCCAGAGAATGGTATCTCGTCACTGAAAACGTCTTTGGTAAGCCTTTTAGGATATCATGGGGATTAGTCTGATAAACGCTGTGGACTTTTCCATGTACAGGCTTTTCACTCTTTACCAATTGCCCGCCAAAATATTCCCCGATGGCTTGATGCCCTAGGCAGATTCCCAGAATCGGGAGTTTTTCGGCATACCAATCGAGGATTTTCAGGAGATTACCCGCTTTTGCGGGGGATTCCGGACCTGGGGAAAGGATCAGTGCCTCCCAGTTTTTGGTGCGGATGTCATCAAGCGGGACATCATTCCTGAGGATTTCCAATTCGATTCCTGTCTGTCTCAAATAATCCGCCAGGATGTAAGAAAAAGAATCAAAGTTGTCAATCAATAAGACCATCTGCGGTTTTCTTCACAATTTCCTGAAAGGATGAAATTGTATTTTTGATAACAGGAATATGATCATCCAATGCATCGATGACCACGGGCGCGATCGGTTCTACATAGGAATGGGTTTTGGAATCTTGGATCCAATCTTTCGGGAGAGAATAATCAAAAGAATCAGCAATCCAGATAAAAAGGCTGAGTATGAATATGGTTTTGAATAATCCCAAAATCCCGCCGGCGATATTATCCACCGGTCCAAGTATGGTAAAATCCAAAGTCTTTTTGACCAAAAAGGCCAATCCCTGTATGGTCAGAATCACTCCAAAAAATATCAGCATAAAGGCGACAAAGGGCAGCATAAATGTCATTTCATCCACCCTTTTGGAAAGAAACTCAGCCCCCCAGTTCATTAAATGGAAGGCCAGGATCAAAGCAAATACAAAGGCAACGATGGAAAGAATTCCAATAAAGAGACCTTCCTTGAAGCCCTCATAAACCCCAATGGCCAAAACCACCACTATGATCAGGTCAAGCATGGTAAATGATGATTAGGATAGGAGTTCCTTTACTTTCATGGAGATTGCTTTGCCATCAGCTTTCCCTGCGAGCGCCTTTGAAGCCAAGCCCATGACTTTGCCCATGTCTTTTGCGCCGGAGGCACCTGATTCTGAAATGATGGTTTTCAATTCAGCAATCAGTTCCTCCTCTGTCAGCTGTTTTGGCAAAAACTCGCTGATAATTTCGAGCTCGGCCATTTCTACCACATAAAGGTCTTCCCTGTTTTGTTGCTTGTAAATGTCTGCCGAATCCTTTCTTTGCTTGGCTGCTTTGGTCAAAAGCTTCATTTCATCTTCTTTTGAAAGCTCTGCGGGAGCACCCTCTTTGGTTTCTTCCAAGAGGATCAGCGATTTGATAGCCCTCAATGCCCTCAGCCTGTCTTTGTCTCTGGCGAGCATGGCATTTTTTATTTCACTTTCTACACTTGCCTTTAAACCCATTGTCTTGTTCTTTGTGTTATAGGTGTAAATTTGTCACAAAATTATCTTTTAATCTAGGAAAATGACCAAACTGAGCGTAAATATTAACAAAATCGCCACCCTCAGAAATGCCCGTGGTGCCAATAATCCAAATGTCGTAAAAGTTGCTTTGGATGCGGAGAAGTTTGGCGCACAGGGGATTACCGTTCACCCAAGACCGGACGAAAGGCACATCCGATACCAAGATGTCATCGACCTATCTAAAGCAGTTACCAGCGAATTCAACATCGAAGGTTATCCTGACCAAAGGTTCATGGACCTTATCCGTTTGATCAGGCCTGCACAGGCCACATTGGTGCCCGATCCTCCCCATGCCATCACTTCGAACAGCGGTTGGGATACGATCACCAACCGGCTTTTTTTGAGGGACATCGTGGAAGAGCTACATGATTATGGCACAAGGGTTTCTATTTTTATCAATCCGGAATCAAAATACTTTGAACCTGCTAAAAACACGGGGACTGACCGGGTCGAGTTATATACTGAACCTTATGCCACGCATTTCTCTTTTGACAGAAATGCGGCAGTTAAGCCTTATGTAGAAGTAGCCTTATTGGCAAAAGAGCTAGGATTGGGATTGAATGCTGGCCATGATCTGGACCTTCGTAACCTCAGGTTTTTAAAAGAAAGCATTCCTTTTTTGGATGAAGTTTCTATCGGACATGCCCTGATTTGCGATGCCTTATATTTCGGATTGGAAAATACGATTCAGATGTACAGAAGGCAGTTAGAGCTTGAAGGATGATAGGAAAGAATCATTCTTTCAAGCTTTTCCTCCAGGCGTAAGCCAACATGGGCAATTGCTGGTAGCTGTTGATTCCCGCTTTCACGCCTTGGGTTTTCAAAAAAAGATCATTTGATTTTCGGCTGATTTCCAGGTTGTAGGGTTTGATTTTTTCATTTTCAGCCTGAATGGAGAGCAAATCGTTTCTGATTCCTGTAGGTAAGGTTTTGTAAAAATCTTTGAACAAATCCTTAGACATCCTGTACATGTCATTCATCTGGTATTTCAATAACCTCAGTTGACCTGAATATTGCAATAAAGGGTCGTCGGAATTGGAACAGATCACCCAAGCGATAAAATTGGCTTCCCCTTCATCTGTCACCCCGTAGCTATGTGCCATCTCGTGGGCAATGGTAAAGGGTTTTTCGAGATGATGCAAAGTCGGGTCGATGTAACTTTCTCCTGTAAATGGAAAATATATCCCCAATATCCCCATTTTGCGCAGGAATCCTGCCGGGTAAAATTGCTTTGTCCTTGGATTGCCTGTAAAGTTTAGTCCCAACAAATAGAGATTTTCGCGCATATTGGCTCTCACCAATATTTCCAGTTCAGGATAATCGATGGTTTTTTCGATGGCAATGGTGTCCTCCTCGATGTTGTACCTAAGTTGGCTGAGGATATTTCTGGTCAGTTCGGTTTCTTTGATCAGCTGTTCCTCGTTGAGTGGCACCGGGTTGATACCGACCTGTTGGAAAATCGGGATTCTCTGATAATTGTAACCCCAAAGTATCAGGAAAAAGAAAACAATGGCACCCAAGTAATTGAACAGTGACCGGACCGAATATCCAAGCTTATTTTTCCAGCCAAGTGTTTGATTTAACCGGTAAAAATAAAAAACGATAAAAAATAAAAGAGAGGCTAAAAAGACATAAACTGTGGCAAAAGGAAGTAGGGATAAGGAAAGGTCAATGACATTTCTTATCCCGGGGAAAAAGGCCCGGGAATATATGGCTTCGGTTTTCTCAGGATATTTGATTGCAAAATGCCTGATTACCAAGCTTATCAAGCCTAAAAATGTCCACGTCCAATTGCCCCGCAGCATCAGAAAATCTTAAACTCCTTCCGCTTGTACCTCTTTGACTTCAGGAAGCATCCTTGTCAATAAATTCTGGATGCCTGCTTTGAGGGTAACGGTACTTGAGGGACATCCGGAGCAACTTCCCTGAAGCAAGACTTTTACAATCCCTTCATTGAAACTATGGAAAACAATGGCTCCACCGTCCTGCTCGACCGCCGGACGGATATATTCGTCCAAAATCCCTTTGATTTTTTTTACTATTTCTGAATCGTTTTCATTGAAAAGCGGGTCCTTTTCAAAGGAAGAAATGACAACTGCGGATTTTCCTGCTTCCAAATATTTTTTGACGTGGTCACGGACAATATCCTGGATTTCTACCCAATCTATTTCTTCTTTTTTGGTGACTGTCACAAAATTGGAAGTGATGAAGACCCTGTCCACGGCTGCAAAGTTGAATAATTCATTGGCCAATGGGGAATTCTCTGTACTGGATTGATCAGGATAATCAAAGCTGGCACCCTCATCGGTCAACATGAAGTTTACCACAAATTTCAAGGAATTGGGATTTGGATTGGCCTCCATATATATATGGACCGGTTTTTTTTGAGCTTGCAGCATATCTGTTTGATTTAATTACTTACCATACCATCAAAACCTCCGATAAGTTCCTTTGGTTTTCATTTTTGGAGTTTTGTTTTGGCTACCTGAAACAAGTAGGTCAATGTGAATTCAATATTGGTGGAGGTCATATCAAAAATCCGGTCTTGGGTTTCCTGTCTTCCAAATTCGTAAGAAATCCTTAGGTCCCCTTCAATGGTGCTTTTGCCAAACAAGGACGATAGCCCTGCGCCTGCGGTAAGTCCATACATAAATTTGCGTGGTTTGTCTCTGCGCTCTCCATAGGTAGGCAGAAACAATGGCCCTTCAAATTCACGTTGAACATCAGTGGCATTCAAAAGATACCCAAAGTGAGGGCCCAGTTTGATGTGAAATCTACCACCCCTCCCTACATAAAAATTGGAAAGAACAGGCATTTTTAGGTAATTCATTTCTGTTCTGTTGGTGCCTGTAAGGATTGTATCTGTCTGTGTAAATCCCAAAGTGAGGTATTGGACCTCGATCTGTATCCCGGCATTCTTTCCTGCAAAATGCTCCATGACAAAGGCAAAAGTCGGTGCGGAAATGCCACTGGTACTCACAGCCGGTCTCCCGGAAGAATACCTATACGACATAGAAGAAACGGAATATCCTCCCCTGATCCCAAAACTTGTCTGCCCCTGTACCATCACGGGCAAAACCAAGAGGGCCAACACCATGATGGAGAAAATTAATTTTTGCATGTCCAAAAATAGGGATTTGATTTTCAAATTGTGTACAAAAATCATTTTCCTGCCTGAATCACAAATGTCGCTCTTAGCGGTGTTCCATCGATGGCAATGCCTTCCAATGTCACGGATTTGGTGCTTGGCTTGTCATTCATAAAAAATTCGATTCTGAAAGCACCGGTTTCACTGTCAGTGATCACGTATGGATTCCAATACAATGTTGACCTTTGGTCTGATTCGATCGGTAATTCCCCATCATTTTCGTGGCTTGTCTGAAAGAAATTATTTGGAACAGAAAAACCTTCGATCATAATGGTGTTTTTATTTGCTGTTGCAGTATTCAAAACCGGTGATGTCTGCTCGCCTATTTTCAAGTAAATGGCTATCACCCCGTTTCTTCCCATATCCCCCATGATGGAGGCCATCCTAGTGACGACTTCAATCCTTTCGACATCATTGGGATTGATGGAATTGATGTTGGAAGCTGCACTGTTGCCCGGAAGAATAGCTCCATCGACCATCACCATCGGTTCTTGTGAATTAGAAGTAGAGGTCGCACCACCCCTCAAAGTCACCTGCCCAAATGAATTGACAGCCATGCCAGGCACATAGGGCTTGAGGCTAAGCAAAAGGTCAGTCGAGTTTCCCCCACGCATCAAAGCATCTCCCCGGATGACATGGTCTGCCCTTCCATAGATGGCCATGGTTTTCGTATCGGCTTTGTCCTCATCGACGGTCCCCTGTTCTAATTCTACTGTTTTTGTCTCTTGTTCTACCAAGGTAAAGATCGGATTTTGGACTGTGCCAATGATTGGCATTTTGGCTGATTCGGGTACAAAAAACGGCGGATTTAAACGGGGTGTAATCTGAAATTTGCCGTAAGAATTTCCTTTTTTATCCAATGCCATGAAAGTAAAATCAAGTGGTCCATAAAAGTCCATTTCTTCCAGATTGAATTTACCTTCAGCATCGGACTCCAGATCGAGGGAGGACGAAAGATTATTGAAGTAAGCAGTAAATGGAATTTCCTCCGGTTTTCCCTTGCCGTTGAGGAATTTTCCGGATATGTTCATGTCCTTTTCAATAGGATAGGTGAATTTGTCTGTGGTAATATGTTTGGGGATTTCTTTGATCGTCAATCCATTCAAAATAGTTGGGTTTAGGGAAATCGGTGTCACGTAATGATTGTCAGTCACAGAAACAGATAGATTGGCGGAAACCGGATTCCCGTTTTTATCCTTCAAATTAACTCCGACACTGACTTTATCTCTGATACTATATTCGTTTTTATCAGGTTTGAATTCAACTAAAATCTGGGATTTTGATTCTTGTGAGGCTTCGGAATCTTTTACCCTATCATATGGGCTCAAGACCGGCACTGCCTTGACAAAGTAAGTGTCAGGGCCGTAATTCCTGTTCCAGGTGGTGTAGGATCTCAAGTAATATTTTTTCTGGTCGAGGGTATCGGGCAAAAACATATCACCGACAGCCTGCCCATTTTCGATTTTGAACTTCTTCTGGATAAGGATATCCCTGTTTTCAGAGATCAACTCCACATACACTACCTTGCTTAGCTCCTTCCGAAGGTTAGGATTGGCATAATTCAGATAGGCTTTGAAAAACAATTGCTCTCCTTTGTAATAATATGGCTTGTCCAAATGGAGATATACTTTCTCCTGTAGGCCATTGGCATCTTTTGCCATTTGGGTGTTGGACTCCAAAGAAAAGGGAGGATCATAATCCATCGGAAGGAGTGTGGCCACTTTTCTCTTATCCATATCCCCTGAGAAGGTCACATCCTTTTGGTTCAGAACGACGCCATTGGAGTTGATATTGACATAATTGCCATTGACTTCCATCCATGAAATGGGATAAGGAGCATCTTTGTAGGTGTTGATGGTACTGTATCCTTTTTCGTAGTGGACTTCGACTCTTCCCTTCATGTATATTTTGTATTCCCCGGGCCTTCGTCCTGGAGTCACAAGGGTTTCGGGATTATATTCTATGACAGATTTTCCCAGTTCATTTGCAAAGATATCTGACCGCATATTCAAGGTCTCTGCACCACCGGGTTTGTTCGCATAAAGCGCAAATCCTTCCTGACTGTGCCGGTTAGTGATCATCGCCCTAAACATATTTGCAGGAGATTTTTTATATGTTTCCTGTCGGTTTTTTCCCCAAGCTTGTTTGAGGGTTTGGTCTGTGGTATCCATTTCGACAAATCTCGTAGCCCCGGCGATGATATAATATTGTGGGGTAAAATAGAATTCTCTGAGGTCAAAGGTGAGGTGGTATCCCAATCCCAGATTTTTGATTTCTATGGGTTGGATGGCGGTAGCCCGAAAGCTGTTTGTGGTATTCTCTTCAGGAAATTCAATGACCCAAGGATTGATAATTTCGCATTGGGAGGCCAGGTTGTCATTTCCCAAAAATAGATTTTTGAACCTTCTCAATTCTCTTTCCCAAGCCTTGTCTCTAGTTGATTTGATTTCGACATCGGAAAGTTCCTGTTCAAAGGAAACCATGCTTACATTCAAAATAAATTGACCGCCGGGCTTGATAGAAACGGGTTTTTGGACTGCTTGATAACCTATAAATGAAAAGCCGACTTCAACATCTCCCTCGGGAATGTCAATAAGGGTGAAGTTCCCGTCAATGTCGGTGACTGTCGACAGCGTGGTGTTATTGATGAATACATTACAAAATGGGAGCGCTTCGCCGGTTTTGCTGTCGGTGACTTTTCCTTTAATTGTACCTGTTGTTTGGGCAAATCCGGAAACAATAATCAACAACAGAAAAAATGAAAATGTGAATGCTTTCATAAATGACGGTACTAATGATTAAGGCGAAATATAAAGGTTAATACGGTCAACGAAAAAGTTTAGGACAAAAAACATGCACAAAATCAACAAGATTTTGTGCATACCAATACTGTTGAGAATAAAGCAGGGGAATTTATTTTTTCTTTTTCCCCTTGCCTTCTTTTATTTCTTCGATGTCTTCTCTGTCTTTGAGCTTTTTGTCATCGACATTTTTGTTCAGAAAATCATTGAGTTTGTCGATGGAAAAAGAGCTTGAAATCTCTCCAAAGGTGTCGATGTTCATCTTGAATCCTTCCAAGTCCTTATGGACTTTTGCGATCTCTTCTTTTTTTGGTTTCTTAGCCATAGGAGTTTTTGCTTGTTTGAATTTATCAAAGTACCTGTAAAGTGTCCAAGGCGAACTTGATCCTCTTGGACAATTCTTCTTTGCCAATAATGCTGAATACAGCCATCAGATCCGGTCCCGCCCCGACTCCTGTCACTGCCAATCGGACGGCTTGCATGACTTTCCCCAACTTGATGCCGTTGGCCTCTGCGGATTCTTCCAAAATGGATTTGGCAATTTCGGGAGTGAAATCACCGGTTTGGGAAGCAAGCTTTTCAACATAGGTTCCCAATACGGTAACCACTTCTGCATTCCATTTTTTGGAAGCGATATCAGTATCAAATGTACTTGGGGCAATCAACATAAACTTTCCTTCTTTCCAAAGGTCAGCAGGAAAAGTAGCCCTTTCTTTCATGACGTGGGCTATTTTAGCTGCTTTTTCAGAATCTATGGAAAGGCCTTCTTTTTCGATATCAGCGATCAGATAAGCTGACAATTCCTCATCTGATTTGGCTCTCAAATATTGTTCATTGAACCATTTTGCTTTGTTGACATCGAATTTGGTTCCTGATTTGCCGATTCTTTCTATTGAGAAAGCTTCGACCAAATCTTCCAGGCTGAAGATCTCTTTGTGGTCTCCCGGGTTCCAGCCCAAGAAAGCCAAGAAATTCAACATGGCCTCAGGAAGGTAGCCAGCTTCGCGGAATCCCATGGCTGTTTCCCCTGAATTCGGATCTTTCCAATCCATCGGGAATACCGGGAAACCGTGCTTGTCTGCATCCCTTTTGGAAAGTTTTCCATTTCCGTCAGGCTTAAGCAGCAAAGGCAAATGTGCAAATTCTGGCATGGTATCTTCCCAACCAAAGTATTTGTATAGCAACACGTGCAAAGGTGCTGAAGGTAGCCACTCCTCGCCACGGATGACGTGTGTGATTTTCATCAAATGGTCATCGACAATATTTGCCAAATGGTAAGTCGGCATGCCGTCTGATTTCATCAGCACCTTGTCATCCAACGTACTGGAATGGACCATCACCCAACCACGGATCAGGTCATGCAGCCTGACTTCCTCTTTTCTCGGGATTTTGACACGGATGACATAAGCTTCCCGGGAAGCCAATCTCGCCTTGACCTCATCTTCGGGAAGGGTCAGGGAATTTTTCATCTGTGTTCTGGTGATGGAATTGTATTGCGGAGAGACTACCCTTGCTGCCGTCAGCCTTTCCCTCATGGCATCCAATTCCTCAGAAGTATCAAATGCATAATATGCGTGCCCTTTTTCGATCAGGTCAAGTGCATATTGCAGGTAGATCGGTTTCCTTTCGGATTGTCTGTAAGGCGCGCTTTCACCTGGACTCCATGGGCTTTCATCAGGAGAGATTCCCAACCAGTCAAGGGCTTCTTTTATATATTCCTCCGCACCTGGGACAAACCTGTTTTGGTCAGTATCTTCAATTCTCAACAGGAATTTTCCTCCGGTTTTTCTAGCAAAAAGATAATTATATAAAGCAGTCCTCACACCACCGATGTGTAACGCTCCGGTAGGAGAGGGTGCAAATCTTACACGTACTTCTTTGTTCATGAGATTGGT
>JBBRFK010000068.1:0-17260 GCA_038224435.1 Cytophagales bacterium
TGGCCAAGAAATTGAAATTTTGGGATTGAATCTTGGTGCGGATACGAGGGTGTATTTTGGTGAGACTGAAGCAGCCATTCAGGAAATTGTCTTTGAATCTTTGCTAAAAGTCATCATTCCCCCGATCCAAAACAATCCTTCCCCCTTTATCAAGGTCATCAGCAACGGTGTGGAATTGGTTTTTGAATCTCCATTCGAATATATGGTGGGAAAATTCCGACAGATCGGTTTTCCGGAAAGCTTCCGGCTGATCAATTCGGTCAGTTTTCAGGTAGGTGGCAAAGTGTATGTCGGTTCAGGCCAGCAATCTGAATTTGTAATCAATCCTGCTTATTGGGAATTTGATCCATTGACAGATAATTGGAAAAGATTGGATTTTAGCATCAAACCCCATCTTTATGGATTTGGGGTAAGTGGATATTTTGGAGGAGGTTCGGAGTCTATCCGGGCCAACAGCCAATTTATATTCAACCCTGCATTTTGGTTTTGGGACGGTACTAGGCTGATCAGAAAAGCTGATGTACCGTTTAACTCCGTCAACAGTATAGCCTTTGAAATTCGGGGAAGGATTTATGTATTAGGAGGAAGTGTCCAGGGAAATGAAAATGCTTTGTATGAGTATAATCAGGAGACAGATTCTTGGAAGACAGAGATCAATTTGCCATTTACAATCCAAAATAACCTACCGCATTATGTCTATAAAGACAAGTTCTATTTTATTACAGAACGAAAAGAGTTGTATGAACTGGACCCTGCAACGGGTGAACGCAAGATCATCGGAACTTTTCCCGGTCAGAATGTCAATGGTTTTGGGACTGCAACGGTCTCCGGTGACCGGGCGGTCATCGGGTTTTACAGGCAGGAGGTTGAAATATGGGAATTGGATCTGATTCGGTTTACCTGGAAAAGAAAAATCAATTTTCCCGGAGTATTCCTTGGGAATAATCTTGGGTTTTTTGCCCAAGACGGTTTGTTTTATCTACTGAGATCCACAAACCAACCTTTGGCACAAAACGGAAGCATGGAATTTTGGGAGTTTGATCCCGATGGATTTTGATTATAATAAAATGAGAAACTGGATATATCTATTGTTGATCCTCCTGTCTGCCTATATCGAGCCTTATGCGGTGGATGTGCCGGAGGGAGAAAGCATGCTGAGTATAGAGGGCTACATCACCAATGGCACCGGTCCACATACCGTCAAGGTCAGCAGGACGGCCACTTACGGGAGTGTTTTTGTGGATTTTATCAGACCGGTGACTCAAGCCACTGTGGCTATAAGGGAAAATGAAACCGGACTTGTGATTTTCCTGAATGAATTAAGGCAGGGCGTGTACGAAACACCGACGACATTCAGGACGAAGATAGGCAATAGCTATTCACTCAAAATCACCACCCGAGAAGGCGTGGAATATACCTCATTCCCTTCCCTCGCACTTGCGGTACCTGAACTTGATTCTCTTGCTTACCGCACGGTAATCATTCCGACCGAAAACAGGTTGCAGACAAGGTCAGGATTACAGTTGCTGGCGTATTTCAGGGATCCCTCTGATTTTCAGAATTTTTATTATTGGAGAGTGAAAAATGCAATTTCTGCTGTAAGGACATTTCCTGAATTTTATCGGCCACCCGGTAGTTTGCCGGGATCTCCTTATCAACCAAAACCCTGTTGTATTTTCTGTGATATTCCTGATTCCAAACTGATCAAGGCACTTTTTTTGGCAGAGGACAGCAATTTCAATGGACTGAATACCGGACAGATAGCAGGTTTTATAGAAGATAACGGTTTCAGGTTGTCGTTTAAGTACCGTTTTGAATTTGAACAGATGGCGATATCGGAGGATACATATCGGTTTTTGAGGTTGATCAACCAACAGATGACCCTGACGGGAAGTGTGTTTGATCCGCCGCCTGCCAATATCAGGGGCAATATGGTCTGTCTAACCAATCCTGAGGAGACTGTACTTGGCCATTTCTTTGCGGCTGGCGTGTCCGAAAAACTGATCAACCTCTCGGTAGAGAACTTGGATCTTTTTCAGATCCAAAGGCCTTTCAATGATGACTGCCGGGTTTTGACACAGCCTGTTGCTCCTAGGCCGGTAGATCCCTCATTGAGGATTAGCTGTGAGGTTAGAAAAGGTAGGTTTTTTTTGTCTTGGGGACAGTGACAAAGGCGGGATATTGAAAAGGCGGGATATTGACAAGGGCGAAATACTGACAAAGGCAGGGGATGTTGAATGGCTAAAATTCAAAGAGATACTTTGATTCTACGAAAGTCAAAATCTTCTTGTCCAAAGTCCAAAGTTGAAGTCCACTGCTGACCGTGGAAAAAATGATAATGCTGTCAATCAACCCGATTCCTTTACTGATAAGACCTTGATTTTGGGAAAAAACACCTGATTCGAAAATTAATCCCTGCCTGTCCAAAAGTGGGAGATTTTCAAAATGCCCATTGATAATCCCGATTTCCCTTTTTCCTTTTGCACCCTGCACCAATTCGGAAAAGATGATTTCTAAAGAATAGACATTTCCTTCTTCGAGGTGATTTCGACAGGTTTCAAAATAAGTAGGATTGGCTTTGAAATATTCAATCCAAATGGAAGTATCAAATACTACCCCACTCATAGGTTGTTTTTCTCACGCAGTTCTTTTGCTGAATAATTGAATTCAAGTGGCTCCTGCACGATCGAAATACTCATTTTCTTTAGTTTTTGGCTGGAAATGTATCCTTTTAAAGCGATTTTCAGGGCGTCAGTTATGGTCTCTGCTTTGGTATATTCCAAAGCTTCTTTGACCAATTCGTCAGGTAAGATTGCAGTAACTTTCATGGAAAAGTAATTTTTGAATAAATATACGATAGATCATCGTATCAAAAAATGTAGTATTAATTTATTTCTACTTTCTTGTTGGTAACCTTAGCTCATTCGGGTTGAGTTCAAATTCAGTGTTCTCTCGTGAAATAGGTTGACGTCAAATCTGTGGACTTTTTTCACTTCCTCACATTCTTTGCCTCAATCCTATCCAATTCCTGTTCCAAGACATTTTTTGGAATCCATTCGCCCCGGAGGATGACGCCCTGGACATTTCTGAGATTGGCGAGGTTTTCAAGGGGATTCCCATCCACCAAAACAAAATCTGCCGAAGCCCCTTTTTTGATCACGCCAAAATCACCTTCCCGCTCAAAGTATTTGGCCACATTGACCGAACCGGATTTTAGGATTTCGAAGGGAGTCAGGCCGGCATCCTGCATGGCGGCGATTTCATGGTGGATCGAAAATCCCGGTACATTGAATACCTGAGGGGAATCCGAACTCATGATCAAAGGTACTCCACCACGGTGCAGGGCCATCAGCATTTCCTTTCGGAAATCCAGGTAAGGCTTGACGATTTCTTCACGGAGCAAGCCTTGGTTTTCTAGCATCTTTTTTTGGTTTACCCATTGCTGTACCTGCAGGCCAGGCATGTATTTCATATCTGATTCAAGCCGGAATTGGTCTGCCGGGATATAGCCAAAAAAGCGCTCAAATAAAGTCAAAGTCGGTGCGATCCAAACTTTTTTCTCCGCTGACAATTTTACCAAGTCAGGGATTTTGGACATGTCTGCGTGTGGTAATGCCAACATGCTGAATGATCCGGCAACTTGCGGGTCAAGCTTTGATTTGTCGGCTACCAATGCCTCGATATAGCCATCCATGTGTTCGACGGACTTGTAACCGTTGTTCAGGGAATTGACCAAGCCGACGTCCAATGAGATGTGCCCACTAAATTTGATATCCACTTCTTTGGCAGTGTTAGCAATTGCGAGGAACTTTGGCATATCCAATCCCGGGTGTAATTTGAGGTGGTCAAAACCTGCTGCTTTTTGGTTGCGGACCATCCGGGCCCCACTTTCAGGATCGGCAACAGAGGTGCCGTTTAGTGATTGACCTGCCGCAAAAATCCTTGGTCCTGTGATTTCTCCCGATGCTATCTTCTTTTTCAGTTCCAAATGGGAATCATGTCCGATCATGCCACGGACATTGAGAATGCCATTGGCAAGGTAAAGCCACATGACATCCTGCATATAGGAAAAATCGCCCGTCTCCGTGATGGGAATATGCGAGTGCATTTCGGCCAAACCTGGAAAAGCATAAGTACCCTTCCCGTCGATTTTTTCTATTTTTTCAAATTTTTTAAGGTCCCCAATTGGATACACCCCGACAATTTTGTCCTCATTTATATGAATGATCCGGTCTTTGAGAACCCTTTCATTTTCCATGCTGATCACATGGACATTGGTCACGACAAATTCTTGGGCATTTGTTTGAAGAAACAGAGAGACAAACAAAATTATGGTAAGGAAGATTTTGAGGATTGTTTTCATATCACAGATTTTCAAAGACAGGATGTTAAAGTGCACAAACAAAGCAAAGTAGAGAAAACCATCCAACCTAATTTCCACAACCCAATTAACCACCAACCAATAACCCAATCACCAACAACCAATCACTCAATAACCAATCACCAATAACCAATAACCCATTAACCAATAACCCAATCACCAACAACCCAATCACCAATAACTCAATAACCCAATAATTAATCACCCAATAACCCAATAACCAATCACTAATAACCAATAACCCAATCTACCATTTGGGAATACTTCCTTTCCAGTCCGAATGATGGAAAGGACCCTCGGGATCATCCCTTCTTTGATAGGTGTGTGCGCCAAAGAAATCCCGCTGTCCTTGGATCAGATTTGCCGAAGAATCAGCAGTGATCCTGCCATAAAAATAATTGATGGCTGCAGACATCACCGGAAGGGCATAATTGTGCTGCAATCCTAAGCCAACGATATAAGAAAGGTCATGCCTCATTTCCTTGATTTTGGTTTTCAATTGTCTGGCAGTCAGCAATGAACTGTTTTCTTGGTACATTGTAACCATCGTTTCCATCAAAGTTGATCGGATGATACAGCCGTTGGTCCATATTCTTGCTATCTCACTTTTATTGAGGTTCCAGTTTTCGGCTTGGGACACTTGGTCCATCAAGTCAAAACCCACTTCATGGTTGATGAGACGGGAAAAGGCGTAAGCATTTTTGATTTTTTCGATCAGGATTACTTTGTCCTCTCCAAAAGCCCCAAAGCGGTGTCCGAAGTACAAGGCCAATGCTTCCCTATCTGATTTGTCTCCGGAGAGCATTCTTGCCGTGACCGCTTCAGAAAGGGGGCTGTAAGGTACATTGTATTTCAGCGCTGTGGTGAGAGACCATGAACCTGTTCCTTTTTGTCCGGCTTTGTCCAATACCTGATCCAGCAGGAAATCTTTCCCTTCCTTTGCCAAAAGGATCGAAGCTGTGATTTCGAGGAGAAAGCTTTTGAGTCCTTCATTTGCCCACGATCTCAATATACCGGAGATTTCGGGATAGGAGAGTTTCAAGCCGTATTTCATCAAGTGGACGGTTTCCGCCAAAGCCTGCATCTCACCATATTCGATGCTGTTATGTACCATTTTGATAAAATGCCCGGCACCTGATTTGCCGATAAAACTGACACAGGGAGCACCGGATTTGTCTTTGGCAGCAATTTTATTAAGGTAAGGAGACACAAAGTCATACGATTCCTGATTCCCGCTTGGCATCAATGAAGGCCCTTTTCTTGCGCCTTCTTCGCCTCCTGACACGCCCATTGGGATGAAATGGAAACCTTTGGCATCCAATTCCTCAAACCGTCTTTTGGAATCTTCAAAAAATGAATTTCCCCCGTCAATGATGATATCTCCGGATTCGAGTACCGGCAGCAACTGCGCAATCTGCATGTCGATAGCCGCTCCAGCCGGAATCATCAAGAGGATTTTTTTAGGCTTCTCTAAGGATTTGACAAATTCATCCAAATCATCAAAACCTTTCAAAAGCGGGAAATCTGAATTCTCGGCTACAAAAGAGGAAGCGATTTTTTCTTCCTTTCCGGCTACATGCCTGTTGTACACAGCAGTAGGGATTCCGTTATCCGCAAGGTTTAGTGCAAGGCTTTTGCCCATCACGCCCATGCCGATGACTCCAAAGTGAAGGGATGGCTTATTGACTTCTTCTATTTTCAAAATGTCTTGAACCATTTCTTCAAGGGATTTTGAGATGTCGATCCGATGGCCGTATCCGGGTTCCTCCCAAGTTTCCAATTGGGAGTCCAATAATCCCGGATTCATATAATGGCCTTTTCGGAGTGAAAGCCTTTCGGTCAAAAGATCTTTGGTGCCAATGAGGTGAAGCCAAACAATGGATGGAACTACTTGGAGAATTTGTCTGTAATGTTCACGTAAAGCAGAGCAAGCGAGAATTCCGCCTCCCTCTGATTCCCATTCTTGGATTTTATCCGCTAGATGCAGTAGCCAAGGCTGTCGGTCATGGTCGGTAAGGGGGATTCCCTGCATCATCTTTTCTACATTGGCAGTGGGATGGAAATCATCCGCATCAAAAAATGGCAGCCGAAGTTTCTTGGCCAGTTGGGAGCCCAAAGTTGTTTTTCCGCTACCCGAGACACCTGTTACAATAATTATCATAGCCGAAATTAAGAAATTTAATTATTTTCACCATGAAGAGTTTTGGAAGGAATGATAACCGCAGCTGAAAATAGTATTGACCATATTTATACCAAAAAAGTTGGGGACCTCCATTTCCGGGATTTGTCGGTTTGTCCGGTACAGACTCCTGTATTTGAAGTTGCCCGATTGATGGCCAAAGACAAGATTTCGTGCTTTTTTATCGGCGATTCCCCCAATGAAATTATCGGATTTGTAACCGACATTACGCTCCGGGACAGGGTTATCGTCCATCAGCTTCCTTTTGATACTGAAGTTGGCGAGATCATGGACAGGAATATAGTATATATTCAGAGTTCGGCTTTTCTTTATGAAGCCCTGTTGATGATGTTCCGGACCAAGACCCGCTACCTTTTGGTCAAAAACAAAGAAATTTTTGAAGGCTGGATCAGCCGAAACAAAATTCTCTCAGAACAGGCCCAGGGACCTTTTGTATTTATACAATCTGTGAAACAATCCATGGACACCTGCGAATTGAAGGAAAAGTGGCAGCAAGTACCTCAAATCATTCATCAGCTGATAGAGAAAGGGCTCAAATCACAGATTGTCAATCAGATCATCACCACCGTCGCGGATACCATTGCGCTAAGGATCATAGAAAATACCATCAGGGAAATCGGCGAGCCTCCCGCCAAGTTTGTGTTTTTTATCCTTGGCAGTGAGGGCCGTGCTGAACAGACCCTCAAAACCGATCAGGACAACGCCATTATTTATGAAGACAAGGCAAACGAACACCGGGAAATGGTCAGGGAATATTTCCTTGATTTTGCGGATAGGGTTTCATTTGCACTCGATCAGGTAGGTTTTGTTTTTTGTAAAGGTGGTTTTATGGCCAAAAATCCAAAATGGACCCATTCTCTTTCACATTGGAAGAGAAATTATGAAAGTTGGATACAGGAATCCACTCCGGATACTGTAATGAAATACTCCACTTTCTTTGACTGCCGGGCGATTTACGGTGAGTTTGGGCTATTGGAGGATTTGAAAAAGTTCATGGACCAACAGCTTGAAAATCCCCCAGAGAAGTTTTTTATCAACATGGGAACCAACGCGCTTCAGTTTGAGCCGCCTTTGACTTTCTTCAAAAACATCAAAACCTATAAAATCGACGGGGAAAAAAATTTCAACATCAAAAAAACAATGACACCGATTGTGGATCTGGTCCGCCTGTTTGCTTTGAAATACAGGATTTTTGAAACCAATACAGGGGAGAGAATCAGGATGCTGGAGGAGCAGAAAATATTTACGGACAGGGAAGCAAAGGAAATTTCCCATGCCTACTATTACCTTATGGGCCTCAGGCTCGAAAAGCAATCTCTGCAACTGATGGATAATAAAGAAAACCCGACCAACCATGTGAGTATCGAGGAACTGACAAAAGTGCAGATGGTGACTTTGGTAGAAATATTCAAAGTGATCAAAGAATTTCAATTGAAAATCAAAATTGAATTTACTAAAAATATATTTTAGCAAAATTTGAATATCTTTTTTAAAAATTTTATAAAAGTCTATGATTTAACATGAATTTTTTTTTATTTTTGCACAGATAAGTCAGCTGCTGTATCCTATTTTATTATGTTAATTACAGCAGGTAATCACAACAATCAAGTGGATTTATTATATATGAGTGAATTGAGGCCAAATTTAAATTGGTTTTTTGTCTTTTGGAGTTGAGAAAACAGTGTCTTTTGAATTATCAATAATTTCTAAAAAGTCTGAAACAAATAACCAGTCCTATGCTTAGCAAATACCCACTTTCAGAAGTAGAAAAAGCTTTCCAAAGAGAATCAGGTGTTGAAAAAATCAGTACCCTGATTCCGTATCTTTTGGTGGATAACTTTCCAAAGCTCGGGCTCATCACAGCTTGCAGGTTTTTGGAATGGGTTTCTGAAAATCCTCAGGGAGTGATCAGCTTGCCAACCGGCAAAACCCCGGAATACTTCATCAAATGGACCCAATACCTGTTAGAGAACTGGGACACCAAAAAAGGGAAAGAGACAAGGGAAAAATATGGGCTTGGTACTGTCAAAAAACCTTATCTCAAGGACTTGACTTTTGTACAGATAGACGAATTCTACCCAATTTCTTCCAAACAGAAAAATAGCTTTTTTGACTATGTCAATAAATTTTACCTTGAAGGGTTTGGCCTAAGCAAAGAAAAAGCCATCCTGATCAATTCTGATGAGATTCCTTTGGCAGGAGGCAGGCATTTTAAGGAAGTTTTCCCTGACCTGAAGGTCGATCTTTCATTGAGGTTCCGGGAGCCGACCAATAATTTGGAAAAAATCCAGCAAGAATCGATTTACAAAATCGACCATTGGTGTGGGCAATACGAACAGAAAATCAGGGATGCCGGAGGAATAGGATTCTTTTTGGGTGGAATAGGTCCAGATGGCCACATTGCATTCAACACCCGTGGGTCCCAACTTTTTTCAACTACCAGATTGACAGAGACCAACTTTGAAACCCAGGCGGTAGCAGCCGGAGATTTGGGAGGAATAGAAGTCTCCGCAAACAGATTGGTGATTACCATTGGATTGGACACTATTGTTTACAACCCCGAGGCAGTTGGGATCATTATCGCTGCCGGGGAAGCCAAAGCACAGATTGTGAAAGATTCCTTGGAGACGCCATTGGATAATGTATTTCCGGCTACAGTCTTGCAAAAATTGAAGAACGGACGGTTCTACCTGACCAAAGGTGCCGCTGTAAAATTGACAGACTCAGTGGATTCCTATTACCGTCAGGGAGAATGGACTTGGGAAAAAACAGAAAGGTCCATCGTGGATCTTTGCAAAAAAATCGAAAAATATGGTCACCGCCTGAAAATGGAGGACCTGAAAGCCAATAAATACACTGCAATGATTCCCGGACTGTCCGAAGAAACGGTCAATCAGGTAATTGAAAGTACCATTGCCAAGATTACGCGTGGTATCACACAGGAAAGGGATGAGGTTTTGCTCCATACAGGCCCGCACCATGATGACATTTCTTTGGGGATTTTGCCCCATATCACCAATCAGTTACACGAATACAGCAATGAGGCTCATTTCTCGGTTTTGACATCCGGGTTTACTGCGGTCACCAATACTTTTGTGATTGATACCCTTCTCCAAACCAAAAAACTGTTGGATGAAGGCAAAATCCAAATGGTCAAATTTGAAGATTTCTTTGATGTTGGATACAAGCTGAAGACGGATAAAGATGTCTATCATTTCCTGACCAATGTGGCTTCGGAGGACTTGGATGAAAGAATCAGGGGTCTTTGCCACAGGGTAGTCCGGGCTGTGGTCGATGTGTTTGAAGTCAAGTCGGCAGCCAAGTTGAGGGAGACAATCAATGACATCATCAGTATTTTGAGAAACTCCTATGACGGTGAGAAAAACCCTGCGAAAATCCAGAAATTGAAAGGCATGATCAGGGAATTTGAGGAGGAATTGGTTTGGGCACACTTTGGGGTTCAGGTGAAGAATGTACACCATTTGAGGTTGGGATTCTACACAGGAGACATTTTTACCGAGCAGCCAGATAAAAAAAGGGACGTTGTTCCGATTGTCGAGCTGTTCAGAAAAGTCAACCCTACCAAAATCAGTTTGACTCTTGATCCGGAAGGTTCTGGACCTGATACCCATTATAAAGTACTGCAGGCGACTGCGGAAGCAGTAAGACAATGGGGAGAGGAAAAAGACCTTAGCAAACTGAGAATCATAGGATACAGGAATGTGTGGTTTAAGTTTGAGCCACATGAAGTCAATGTCATCGTGCCGGTATCTCTTGGCGACATGTCGGTGATGGAAGATTCCTTCTCCAACTGTTACCTCAGCCAAGTGAATGCCTCTTTTCCAAGTTATTCGCTCAATGGTAAATTTTCAACTGTTGCCAAGCGAACTTGGGTAGGACAACTTGACGATATTCAGTTACTTTTGGGAAAAAATTATTTTTACCTTCATGAAACAGCAAAAGTGAGGTCTAGTCATGGCCTGATCTTTTTCAAGGATATGAATGTGGAAGAGTTTTTGGCCCATGCCCGTGAGCTTGAAAAGTCAATAGAAGGGATGCTTGATTAACTGATCTCAAAATAATATTTGGAAAAGGGAGAATGAAAATTCATTCTTTTTTTTCTGTTTAAAGCTTCAAGACCTTGCACCTATGCTGAAAACCGAAAAACCTATTCTTGGACTTGATATTGGAGGTACCAATATCAAAGCAGGAGTTCTTGTTGGTTCTGAATTGATAGATATCCGAACGATTGCAACCCCTTCTCAGGAAAGCCAGGATTTTATCCTGGAGACCATTGCAGGATTAATTTCTACCTATAGCCATCACGATTTTTATGCTATCGGGATTGGGATTCCGGGATTGATAGATACCGATTTGGGTCTGGTATTGAATTTGGAAAATATTCCTTCATTTAGAAGGGTTCATATGAGGGAGTTTTTGGAAGAGAGATTTTCAAAGCCTGTTTATATAAACAATGATGCCAATTGTTTTGCCTTAGGCGAATATAAATTTGGGGCAGCAGGAGTTTACAAACATGTAGTCGGTATTACCCTGGGAACAGGACTCGGCGCAGGAATCATTGCCAATGGCCATTTGTATTGTGGTTTTAATTGCGCCGCGGGAGAATGGTGTTCGGCCCCGTACCTTGATCAGGACTTTGAGTTTTATTGCAGCAGCAAATTTTTCAATTCAAAATATGGCTCCAAAGCCAAGACTTTGTCCAAAAAAGCAAAAGAAGGCGATCCTGAAGCCATCAAGGCCTATGCTGAATACGGTCACCATTTGGGAGAGCTCA
This sequence comes from Cytophagales bacterium, assembly GCA_038224435.1. GTDB lineage: Bacteria > Bacteroidota > Bacteroidia > Cytophagales > Cyclobacteriaceae > Cognataquiflexum. The sequence continues at coordinate 11,377 of JBBRFK010000068.1, forward strand.
TCAAAAACATCCTTTATACCTTGGCGCCCCAAGCCATCGTATTGGGCGGCTCAATCCGGAAAGCTTTCCCTTATTTTCAGGAAAGTATGATGGCTAACATCGCTACATTCAAATACCCTTCCGTCAGCCAAAACCTCAAGATTTTAATTTCTGATCTGGATGAAACGGCGATACATGGTGCTGTCGCACTGGTGGATGAATACGCGGTACAGGTAGAGTCTGTTGCCAAGGCCTCCTGATTTTCAGTTGATCTTTTCGAAATATTATTTGGATACCTCTCTGAGAAATGGCTGAGGTGTAAAAATATTCGTAAATTCGGGTTCTAAAACCCAAATTTTATGATTTATAATTCCATTATCGAAACCATTGGAAATACCCCAATGATACGTTTGAACAGGCTGAACAAAGGCATCAAGGGAGAGATTCTCGTCAAAGTAGAATATTTTAATCCCGGAAATTCCATGAAAGACCGGATGGCCATCAAAATGGTCGAGGATGCCGAGGAGGCAGGGTTTTTGAAACCGGGTGGAACAATCATAGAAGGGACAAGCGGAAATACCGGAATGGGCTTGGCATTGGCTGCAATAGCAAAAGGCTACAGGTGTATTTTCACCATGTCTGACAAACAATCCAAAGAAAAAATTGATATCCTCAAAGCAGTTGGTGCGGAGGTGATTGTTTGCCCGACCAATGTGACTCCAGATGATCCAAGGTCTTACTATTCGGTCGCAAGGAAGCTGAACCACGATATTCCAAACTCATATTACCCAAACCAATACGACAACTTATCCAATTCCCTGGCCCATTACGAGACGACAGGGCCTGAAATCTGGCGAGATACCGAAGGCAAGATCACACATTATGCCGCAGGAGTAGGCACAGGAGGATCTATGTGCGGTACGGCCAAATACCTCAAAGAGCAAAATCCGGACATCATCACTGTGGGGATTGACACTTATGGATCGGTTTTTAAAAAGTACAAGGAAACAGGAATCTTCGATGAAAATGAAGTTTATCCCTATTTGACAGAAGGAATCGGGGAAGATATTTTGCCCAAAAATGTTGATTTTTCACTTATTGACCACTTCATCAAAGTGACTGATAAAGATGCTGCTGTCATGACGAGAAGGTTGTCAAGGGAAGAAGGATTGTTTGTAGGCTGGTCCTGTGGGTCTGCTGTGCATGGGGCTTTGGAATATGCCAAAGAAAATCTCAAAGAAGGTGACCGCATGGTCATCATACTTCCCGACCATGGGACAAGATACCTTGGCAAAATCTACAATGATGACTGGATGCGCAACCATGGTTTTCTTGAGAACAAAACCTTTGGAACGGCGCGGGATATCGTTGGTTCAAGAAACGGAAGTTACCAGTTGGTAGTCTCTCACAAAAATGACAAGGTGAAGGACGCCATCCACTTGATGAATGGTAAAAGCGTTTCCCAAATCCCCGTTTTGGAAGATGGACACGTAGTAGGATCGCTTACCGACAGCAAGCTTTTGTCAAAAATTATTGAGAATCCTGAACTGAAGGATGCTACTGTAGCTGAGGTTATGGAAGCCTCCATGAAGTTTGTGGCGTTGGACAGTACCTTGGATGTGCTGAGTTCGATGCTGGATAAAGAAAAAGCAGTCCTTGTCCGAGATGATAACCATCAGATCCACATTGTCACCAAACACGATATCTTGGAAGCAATGACCAAGTGATGTGGGAATGGTTATTTGGGTAATGGTTAATGGCTATTTGGTTATTCTGAACTTAAATGCCAAATTGATCCAAAAACCACTAATCATTTTTCTCTTATTTCTGTTTTCTACCTCGGTCTTGTGTCTCATATCTTACGTCTCATGTCTCATGTCTTAAAAAATGAGTAAAGAAAAATTAGAACAGCTCCGGGTCAAGGGCTATGATTTTGATTTCAAAAATATATTTATTAGGGCCTGGCAAATGTTTTTGAAGCAGCCTGTTTTGAGTGCGGCGTTTACCATGCTGATCATTTCGCTGCAATTGATGGCAGCAGTGTACCTTGGTAAATTTGCTTTTATCTTTGCGCTGTTTGTGGCGCCACCATTGTATTCTGGATTTTATCTGGCGGCGAATAGGATCAATTTGGGAATGCCGGTCATCTATCCGGATTTCTTCAAGGGCTTTAGCTTTTATATCCCCATCTTTTCTATCTGGCTTATTGGTCAAATTTTGGTCACATTGGGGCTTTTTGCATTTATAGTCCCAGGTATTTATCTCGCAGTGGGGTATAGCTTTTCTGTATTGATGGCTTTGTTTGGAGGCTTTGATTTTTGGACAGCATTGGAAGAAAGCCGGAAACTGATTACCGTCAGATGGTGGAAATTCTTCGTTTTCACGCTGATTCTGATTGTCATCAACCTTCTTGGGATCGTCACTTTAGGGCTTGGTCTATTGGTAACGGTTCCGGTTACATTCTATGCCACGTACATCCTTTTTGAGGATTTGACAAAAGATATTTTTTCTGAATAATGGATGTCTCCTTTCCTGTGATAATTTGGTATGGACCAAAGCTATTTTATTTTCAGTTCCCATTTCTTATCTTCCAAGCATGAAACACATTAAGAAAATCGGATTTTACGCTGCCTTTATCCTCCCTGTTTTATTGATAGGGGGCTTTTATTTGGGTGGCTGGAATATGTTAATGATCCATGCTTTTGTTTTTATTTTGGTGCCTTTCATGGATTTTCTGATCCGGACTGACAGGGTCAATGTTGCCGACAATGAAATCTCAGCCATATCCAAGGAGCGGTTTTACGGTTTTGTGACTTTCATTTGGGTATATGTGCAGCTTGGGGTTTTGGCTTGGGGCTTATATATCGTGGCAAACAATCCACTTTCCCTTGGGGAATGGTTGGCTTTTTCGACAGGAATGGCCTTAGTGACGGGTGGAGTGGGTATCACTGTAGCCCATGAACTTGGCCATAAAGCAGAAAATTTGGAGCAATTTTATGCAAAGGTTCTGCTGATGACAGTCTGCTACATGCATTTTTTTATCGAACATAACAGAGGACATCATGTAAGGGTGGCGACACTTGAAGATCCTGCGACAAGTAGGTTTGGAGAATCATTTTACAGTTTTTGGTGGAGGTCTGTCAAAGACGGCTATTTCAGTGCCATCCACTTGGAAAAGGAAAGGCTTCACAAAAAAGGCATTCCGGTTTGGTCAAACCAAAACCAAATGATCCGATTTACAATCCTTCCACTTTTATTTGTTGGGATTTTCGCAGTAATATTCTCAGTCCTTCAAGGTAGGTTTGTATGGGAAGTCCCGGTTTTCTTTTTCGCACAGAGCTTTTTCGGATTCAGTCTATTGGAACTTGTCAATTACATCGAGCACTATGGGATGGCCCGAAAGCAAATGCCAAACGGCCGGTACGAAAAGGTTACTTCTTTACATTCCTGGAATGCGAGCCATATGGTCAGCAATTTCTTATTGTTCCAACTTCAGCGCCATTCCGACCACCATGCCTTTGCCCATAAGCGCTATCAGGTGCTGAACCATTACGATGAAAGTCCGCAGCTGCCTCAAGGCTATTCAGCCATGATCATTTTGGCTTTGTTTCCGCCACTGTGGTTTAAGGTGATGGATAAAAGATTGGAAGAGTGGAAGGAGAAAGTGGGGGTTTGAGGATTTTTTCAATCCTGCAAAAAGTTATCGGAGAAGGTGCTTTTCTTTCCAAGTCACAGGAGAGAATCAACCGGATTACCCCAAATGGATACAACAGGTAGCGAGGAATGACTTCTTTAGATAGAGAATATGGCAGATTATTGATTTGGATCATTTTTGATATTCAATATTTAACAACTTGCAAAATGATTCCTTTAAAAAATCTGTTTATTTGAAATTTGAATGGTAAGAAAGTAAAGACCTTTTCATTATTTGAATTTTGGATTCGATAGATGAAAATATTTTCAACAATTTTTTATAATCTTACTTTTTAAGTTTTATTTTTGAAACTCAACACCTAAATCACCACTTTATGAAATCAGGGTTTTATTTAATTATTTTGTTTGCTATACTTTCATTTTCTGAAGTATTTGGACAAGGAATTCCAATTGAACAGCGCAAATCCCGCTTCTTTCAAAATAACCAGGTCTTGAAAAACCGACAAATTCTTCAAATTATGGAAGCTTATCCCGAAGCATATCAATCCATGAGAAAGGCAAAATCCAACGCTGATGCCGCTTCTGTTTTTGGGTTTGCAGGAGGTTTTTTGGTAGGTTGGACTTTAGGAAGTTTGATCAGTCAAAGTGAACCCACCTGGGGCCCAGGTGCAGTTGGAGTTGGTCTGATACTGGTAGGCATTCCATTTAATTCCGCTTATTCAAAGCATGCTGGTAATGCAGTAAGCCTTTATAATTCTCAAGTCAGAAGTTCACCTAAAGGCAAAATTGATTTAAAACTTGCTTTTGGAGCAAATGGGATTGGTCTCAGGATGAGTTTTTAAAATTATATATTCCCTTCTGGAAATAATTTACCTAATGGATTATTATGGTTCTACGCTGAATTTTGTGAAAGGGGTAATTTTAAGATCAATAAAAAAATTGTTAAAATAACCTGATTCGAAATTTAGAAGTAAGAAAAAATGGTGTAATAAATCAGTATTTATTTACCACAAAGAAACAAAGAAAACAAAAGCCCCTTTTTTTTTCTTTGTTTCTTTGTGGTTTATACTTTTTAAAGGTTGCTTAATAACTGATTTTGACCCTTCAATTGCCTGTTTTTGGAAATCTTAAAACTTTTATTCTCTTAGGCTACAAAGTTTTCACAATATTCGTGGTAGAACTATTACTATCAATCCAGCAAAAAGTTATTGAAGAAAGTACTCTTCAATCCCAGCCATGTCAGGAACAAAAGGATACCCCAAAAGAGATATACCCGATAATAATCCGTCGTTTCTTTGTATCTGGATTCGATGATTTCTGCTTTTTCCATGGTGTTGATCTGATTAAAAATCTGCTCCAAAGCATCGTCATCCGATGCCCGGAAAAACGCTCCGTTGCCGATTCCTGCGATTTCTCTAAGGGCAGACTCATCTAGGTAGCTTTCGACCATCTGAGGTCTTCCAAAGAAGTCCACACCATAAGGAACCATACCATCCTTGCCCACGGCTATTGTATATATCTTGATATCCATCGCCGAAGCAAGTTGCGCTGCAAAGAGGGGATCGACATTTCCGGCATTACTTTCTCCGTCACTGAGAAGGATCATCACCTTACTTTTTGATTCGGATTCTCTCATCCTATTGGTGCCAGCAGCCAAAGCAGAACCTATTGCGGTACCTTTGGCGTCCATCATATTAAATGAAATGTCTTTGACCAGGTCCGTCAGCAAAGCGTAATCCGTAGTCAAAGGAGCCAAGGAGTAAGCTTCCCCGGAGAAAATCACCATTCCGATACGGTCTCCAAAACGTCCGTTAATAAAGGCGATGGCTGTTTTTTTGGCGGCTTCCAGTCTGTTTGGCTGGAAATCCTGCAAGTCCATCGATTCCGAGATATCCATCACGATCATGATGTCTATGCCTTCAGTTGTTTGCTCTACACGCTCATTGCTTTTTTGCGGACGTGCCAAAGCGATGACTATCATCCAGACAGCGAGTATAAACATCAGCCCCGGAATCAAACGGAGATATGTCCAGGGATTGTTTTGGGATACAGTTCCCGGCAGGGAAAGCTCCAGGACAGGATTTTTTAGGAATTTTACGAATTTTCTCATCACCAGAATCAACGGTGCAATCCAGATGAGGTGCAGCGCCCAGAGATTTTCCCATTCAAAAGTCTTGAAGGTTTCAGGCAAAAACCAGAACCAAGAAAAAAAGTCAGTGATATTATTTGGATTCATCTTGTTCCGTTATCT
>JBBRFK010000069.1:0-17259 GCA_038224435.1 Cytophagales bacterium
AAAACAAAGCCTCCCAAAATAGAAGGGGCGACATTGTCCGCGTGGGCAGAACCACAGGCGATTCGCTCTGACTCCATCGCAAAGGGAACCAATTCTTCTTTTGTAAATGGATTGCCCAAAAGGACATTGGCTGCCTCCAAAGCCGCTGCAGCACTGGCGGCGGATGAACCCATTCCCGAACCTAGGGGAAGCCCCTTTTCAAGAAATATATCCAATCCCTGCTTGGAATTCAAAGCAGTCAACATCGCCTGAATAGCTACGGAACAAGTGTTTTTCTCCGGTTCCAAAGGCAACTTTCCCCCGTCTCCCTCGATGCCTGTTACCCTCAATACCCCATCGGGATTGAAAGAGACAGTCACTTTATCGCCCAATCTGTCAATGGCAAAACCCAGGATATCGAATCCACAGGAAACATTGGCGACGGTAGCCGGGGCGAATGCTGTAACTGACCTTTCCATTATCTGGAGAAATTACCCAGGCGAATCACATCTGCAAAAACCCCTGCTGCAGTCACATCGGCACCTGCACCTGGACCCCTGATGATCATCGGGAAGTCATGGTACCGCTCAGTAGTAAACAAAATCATGTTGTCAGAACCCTTCAATGTATAGAAAGGATGCGTGCTGTCAAGTGAATTCAAACCGACTTTGGCTTTCCCGTTTTCAAGCGTGGCCATAAACCTGAGCTTTTCACCTTTGGATTTTGCTACTTCGAGCAGTCTGCCGAATTCTCCGTCATGCGCCTGCAATCTTTGAAAAAACTCATCGATAGAGGTCGTTTCCCTGCAATCTTCGGGAACCATACTTTGGATCGTAATGTCCTCAAAATGCAAATCCTGTTCGGCTTCTCTTCCCAAAATCAGGATTTTTCTCGCCACATCCATCCCACTCAGGTCATCCCTTGGATCAGGTTCGGTATAGCCTTTTTCCTTGGCCACTTTGACGACTTCTGAAAAAGGAGCTCCTTTTTCCAGTTCGCTGAAAATGTAATTCATCGATCCGCTCAGGACTGCTTCGATCCTGATGACCTTGTCCCCGCTCAGCATCAAATCCTGAAGGGTGTTGATTACCGGCAGGCCGGCAGCCACATTGGTTTCATAGAGAAACTTGACGCCACGCTTGTAAGCAAGTTTTTTCAATGATTTGTAATTCTCCAAAGACCCGGAATTGGCTTTTTTGTTTGGCGTGACGACAGCTATTTTAGCTTCCAGAACCTGGTCATAGGAATCAGCCACTTCCTGACTCGCGGTGCAATCCACGAAAACAGTATTTGAGAAGTTCATATGCTCCATCTGTGTGATAAACTTACTTAGGTCCATAGGTTGGGCACCTTTGGCATCTTCAGGATTTGGACAATTTGCCAGGTCAAAACCGTCCTCATGGAAAGCCATAAACCTTGAATTGGCAATACCGTGGATCTGTACATCCAAATCGTTTTCTTTTTGGAGTTTTTTTCTTTGAAGGGAGATCATCTTGATCAAAGCTTTACCGATCAATCCAACGCCTATCAAAAAGACGTGCAAAACTTTATTTTCTGAAAGGAAAAATGCCTCATGAAGTGCATTGAGGGCTTTTTGAAGGTCAGCTTGGGAAACTACTGCCGAAATATTCAATTCTGAGCTTCCCTGCGCGATGGCATACACGTTGACATTGTTTCTCCCCAAAGCCATAAACATCCTCCCACTCGCACCGGGATTATGCTTCATATTTTCACCCACAGCTGCCACAATCGCCATATCGGAGACGATAATGACTGGATCCATTTCGCCGTTTCGGATTTCATAGAGAAATTCTCTTTCGATCACTTCTTTGGCCAGATACACTTCATAAGTTTTGATGGCAACACACATACTGTGCTCTGATGAAGCCTGACTGATTAAAATCACGCTGATGTCTGCGTCCGCAAGGGCACCGAACATCCTTCTGCTTACACCTGCCAATTCGATTAGACCTCCGCCTTGGATATTCAAGAGAGAAATTCCGGCCAAGGAGGAAATTCCTTTGATCAGTTTTCCGCTTGGTGCATCGTTGTTGATCAACGTACCGGGATGCTCCGGTTCAAAAGTATTTTTGATGACTATGGGAATCCCTTTGCGCATCGCAGGCTGCATCGTCGCCGGGAAAATCACTTTGGCTCCAAAATGTGACAACTCCATCGCTTCACTATAAGTCAGCTGGGGAATAGTGAAAGCAGAGTAAACCAACCTTGGGTCTGAAGTCATCACGCCGGACACATCAGTCCAAATCTCCAAACTATCGGCAGTTAGCGCCGATGCAAAAATGGCGGCTGAATAATCCGATCCGCTTCGTCCCAAAGTCGTGGTTTCTCCCTTTTCGGTGGAAGCAATAAAACCTGTGATCACTTTCATGCCAGGATGGCTGTGAAAATAATCCTGAATCAGGTCATTGGTGACTGGAAAGTCCACCTTGGCATTGCCAAAACGGTTATTGGTACGGATGACTTCTCTTGCATCCAAGTAATGCGCGTCCGATAATCCCTCCACTTTCAGCGCTTCTGCCAAGACGAATGCTGAAAGTCTTTCACCAAAACTTCCCACATAATCCAATGTTTTTGGGGAGCATTCTTTGATCAGGTAAATACCATGAAAAAGGTCTTCCAACTCATTGAACCTGACTTTGACATAGGTCAGGACGGTAGATTGCTGTTGGATCGGAATCAGCTGTCGAACGAGTTCATAATGCCTATCCTCCAAAACTTTGATCTCATCAATATAGGATTTGTCACCTTCTCTGGCCTTGATAGCACTTTTGAGCAAAACTTCCGTGACGCCACCCAAGGCAGAAAAGACGACTGCAATTTCTTCTTGCTTTGCCTGTTTCTTGATGATCTGAAATACTTTCCGGATATTTTCCTGGTTGGCTACTGACGATCCTCCGAATTTTAAGATTTTCATAAAAATGAATTTTTTGATTTTGGCGTATCTAATAACATGCTATTGAGGTCCAAAATGGACCTAAAGATAAGGGGTCTATATGGGAATGAAAACGGGAATTACCCCGTAATGGTGGTCGTAGTAAAAAAAAGGAATGTTGTTCCACCCATAACACAGCTTTCTTCAGCAAGGCTGCTGCAGAGATTCTTGGTATCTAGACTTTTGGCTGTGAAAAACATAGAATGCTTTTTTTGATGCGGCAATCTTAAGGACATTTTTGCGAAATGCAAAAATGTTTTGTTGTTTTTTTAGAGGATTGGGAGTTTTATTGTCAATAGATCAACCGATTTGAAGAAATCTTAATTTTTATTTAACATTTTATCCAAAATATTATTTGGACCAACTGTCCAAAGGCGACAGGCTGCATAATTTGGACTTCAAATCTTATCTGGTAATACTTCTGTTTTTTTAAGAATAGGGGTTTAAAATTTTTCCGAATTCAAAAAGTCCTCCCGCATCGGACTGAACACATCGATCAATATGCCTGGTTCTATGCAAACCACACCGTGAATGACTTGCGGCTTTACATAATACCCGTCTCCGCATTTGATTCTTTTGGTTTCATTCCCGATTGTCATGTCAAAAACCCCGCTTTCGACATAAGTCACCTGACTGTGGGGATGGCTATGCATGGCGCCGATGGCCCCTGATTCAAAGTTCACTTTGACCATCATGACCTTTTCATCATAGCCAAAAATTTTCCTTTGGATTCCCTGATCTGCTTCTTGCCAGCTGATCTCCGTATCAAATTGAAATAGGTTGCTGTTCATGAGAATAAAATAAAGGATTCAAATTTGATTTTTTGGTTCTACCCTTAATTTTGTGAAAGGGGAAATTTTTAAGCTCAATAAAATAATTGTCAAAATAAACCGATTCGAAATATGGAAGTAATTCTAAAATGGTGTAGTAAATCCGTATTTATTCATCACAAAGTAACAAAGAAAACAAAAGCCCGCTTTTTGTTTTCTTTTGATTCTTTATGGTTTATTCTTTTTACAGGCTGCTTTATATCTGATTTTGACCATTCAGTTGCCTATTTTTGGAAATCTTAAAACTTTTATTCTCCTAGGATACAAAGTTTTCACAACATTCGTGTTAGAACTGATTTTTTGGAAGTTCTATGATTAAATCAGGTCAAACTTACCATGTAATCTTATGAAAAAATTATCAGGCTTTCTTATCCTAACACTATTCCTTTGCTTTTCTTCATGCAGTTCGGTAGGCAACATGAATCCATTGAGCTTGCTTCTTGGCAACAATTGGCTGTTGAATTCGATGATGGGAAAAGCACTCGATCCGGCCAAGTTTGTAAGTGGGCTTCCTTTTCTCAATTTTCAGGAAGGAGAAAAATTGGCGGGTTTTGCGGGCTGCAACAATTTCAACGGAAACTTTAACCTCCCAAGTCGCCAACTTCAAAATCAAAAAGGACAAACTGACTTTGCTTGATGGTGCAGCCAAAGAACTGATGAGCTTCATCCCTCAAGCCAAACCTTGACAAAAACAATTCCCGCAAATACATGAAAACTTCTGGTTCCTATCCAAATTTCGAAGTGATGTTGCATTTGCGGGAACATTGAAACCTTGAAATTTTTTAATCTTTCAACCCCTATTTCCTCACCCTACTCCAGACCTTGGTCGTAAACCTTGGCCTGTCTTCCATCACGTTGAGGTCGTCTTCACTGATTCTTTTCACACTTTCGATGGTATAGAAAGCTTTGTCGTCGATTAACTTCACTTTTCCTATAAATCCGGTAAGATCCTCCCTTTTCATCACAGTAAAGAGCAGGTTCACTTTGCCATATCGTCCCTCAGCACCGACAGATGTAAACCTGAAATTGCGGTCTTTCATATACTCAATCAATTCGGGCATGGGTTCCGGTGTAATCACCCTGACCAAAACCCTGCCCAAAGCCAGTTTTTCCTCTATGGTCATCCCAACAAAAGTCCCCATCGCAAAACCTCCGGCATAAGCAAGATAGGACATGGGGTTGTTGATGTTTAGAATAATCTGCCCGATTGCCAAAAGCCATATCAACGACTCAAAAAAGCCAAGAATCGGGGCAATTTTCTTCTTGCCGTTCATGACAAACATGATCCTGAGCGTATTGATAGATACATCCATCACCCTTGCGCAAAAAATCAACAAAGGCATAATCAGGTAATTGAATACTTCAGGTGGTATCCCCAATGAAGTAAAGTACTCTTGCATGACGGTTTATTTTTTTGCAAAGGTAACAGCTACACAAATTGGAAACGTGTTTAACCAAACAATATTCTTCTGGGATCAGATTACCTTGGCAACTCCCGATTTTGCTCCAAAATAAATAAACAACACCGAACAGGTGAGCATCAGGTAGATCAGGAAATCCCAATTGTGAAAAATATCAAAGGCGATTCCGAAAAGTAGCGGTCCCAAAGCAGCAAGGTAATATCCCGTGGATTGGACCATTCCCGAAAGTGAAGCTGTCGTTACCTGATGATGCGTTCTCAACCCTATCAGGGTATATGCCAATGAAACACTTGAACCCAAACCAAGTCCAGCTATGCCCAACCCTAAATAATTTACCCATTGAATCTGGCTGAACAAGGAAGAGAAGCCAATCAAATACATACAGCCAATGGTAACTACAATTCCAACTTGGTCCTTGAACCTGACAGCGGTTACCGGTGCCAAAAATGAGCCGATCAAACCTATCAGCTGCATGATTGACAAAATTATTCCAGCTTCCACAGGGGTGTAACCCCGTGAGACCAACATATCAGGAAGCCAGGCAATGATGGTAAAATACAGCAAGGACTGCACCCCCATAAAGAGACAGATGTTCCAAGCCAAGCGTGATTTCCAGACATTGACTTTCGTGTGGTGATCCACGGACTTTTCCATTTTTGGGTGAAGCTTGACTTGAGGCATCCAAATCAAAATCCCCAAAACCAATAATCCCGCCCAGGTAAACAAAGACCCTCTCCATCCCCAGCCCAAATCAATGGCCATCGGTACGGAAATACCCGAAGCCACCGCAGCTACAAGGCTCATTCCGGTAGTGTATAAAGCCGTGACCAACCCGATCTTTGTCGGAAGCAGGTTTTTTATCAATGGGATCAAAAGCACATTGCAGATGACAATACCGATTCCGGTCAGGCCTGTTCCGATAAACAACAATTGCGAACCGCCCAGAACCCTGACCACCGTTCCTATCAGAATCAAGATCAAGGCAATCAGAATCGCTTTGGTATTGCCGAGCTTCTTACCTATCCCAGCCGAAAAAAGCGAGAAAGTCGCAAAAGTCAACAGCGGCAAAGTCGTCAGAAATCCAGCCCAGCCATTTGAAAGTCCCAAATCCTCCCGGATCATCGGAATCAGTGGCCCGACGGCTGTAATGGAAGGCCGCAAATTGAAGGAAACCAATAAAATCCCCAAAATCAGGAACCAAGGTTTTTTGTAGAAGGGTTGGGCTAGGGACATTGAAATGTTGACTAGAGCTTAAAGCCACAAAGCGAGTAAACCTTATAAATTCAAAAGTCTGACAGTTTTTTAAGAATTCCCCTCCACCAAATCTTTGACACAGGCTACCCAGGTATCCCGGGAATTCAAGCTTGGAACAAGGTCCCATATTTCTCCACCCAATTCTTCGAATTGCCCCTTGTATTCCTCGCCTACTTCCACGGTGGTTTCCAGACAATCCGCCACAAAAGCAGGGGAAAAAACGAGTACTTTTTTTACTCCTTTTGCGGAAAGTTCTTTGATCAGGTCATCGGTATACGGTTTGATCCAAGGGTCTTTGCCAAGACGGGATTGGAAGCAGGTGACGACTTTATCTTCCGGCAAACCCAATTTGGCAGCGATCAGCCTCGTGGTGTGGAAGCACTGTCCACGGTAGCAGAATTGGTTTTTCTTGGTATAATTGCCACAGCATTTGTTACTCAGTTGGCAGTACCCGTCTACAGAACCCTTTCGGATCTGCCGCTCCGGGAGTCCATGGTAAGAAAAAAGGTAGGTATCGTACTCTTCCTTTTCCATCATTTCTTTTCCCAATTCGGTCCATGCTTCCACAAAAAGCGGATGGTCGACGAAGTTGTTGATAAAAGTGATGTTGGGGATGATCTGCCAAGTCTGGGCGATCTCCATGACCTTGTCCACTACAGAACCGTTGGTGGCGGAAGCATATTGTGGGAAAAGTGGCAACACGATGATTTTTCGCACATTGGATTTGTTGAGTTTTTCCAGACCTTCGGCTATACTCGGAGTTTGATAGCGCATCGCAAACTCTACTTGGTATTTGTCAGGATCCAAAACTTTGATGAGTTTTTCGGTCAGGTCCACAGTATGGAACATCAGTGGTGAACCCCTTTCTGTAAAGAGTTTCCGGTATTCGTGGGCTGACTTTGGAGCCCGAAAAGGTGCGATGATCAAATTGACCAATGCCCATCTTGGGACAAAAGGAAAATCAATTACCCTTCCATCCATCAAAAATTCCCTGAGGTATTTTCTGACATCACCTGTGGCGGTACTGTCAGGAGTTCCCAAATTGACCAAAAGGACACCGATTTTTGCTTTATTGTTACTCATGTTCGTTTGAATGCTGTTTGATACAAAAGAAAACCAAATTACAGGCTTTTGGTTGGAAAAAGCCAAAAGAATAAAATTACAAGTCAATTGACCACGGTCCGCAGCCCGCTATTCTACGACCAAACTGCAAACCAATAAACTTTCACACTTTTGGATTTTGGGACAAGAATATCCAGATTCCAGTTTATGGATTCCAAAGGAATTTCGAAAGAAAAAGGGAAGCGGCTTTTCTACCTGCTTCCCTGATATTTTTTTGTTTTTCCTGCAACTGGAAACTGCCCACTGGAAACTGAGATCCTTCGGTCGTACCTCCCTCAGGATGACGGTAACCAGCACTGCCCACTGATCACTGCCCGCTGAAAACTGAGATCCTTCAGTCGTACCTCCCTCAGGATGACGGTAACCAGTTCTGCCCACTGAAAACTGCCTACTGGAAACTGAGATCCTTCGGTCGTGCCCCCCTCAGGATGACGGTAACCAGTACTGCCCACTGCCCACTGGAAACTGAGATCCTTCGGTCATGCCTCCCTCAGGATGACGGTAAACCAGTACAGCCCACTGAAAACTGGAAACTGAGATCCTTCGGTCGTGCCTCCCTCAGGATGACGGTAAACAGTTCTGCCCACTGCCTACTGCAAACTGAGATCCTTCGGTCCTGCCTCCCTCAGGATGACGGTAACCAGTACTGCCCAATGACCACTGGAAACTGAGATCCTTCGGTCATGCCTCTCTCAGGATGACGGTAACCAGTTCTGCCCACTGAAAACTGCCCACTGCAAACTGAGATCCTTCGGTCGTGCCTCCCTCAGGATGACGGTAACCAGTACAGCCCACTGATCACTGCCCGCTGAAAACTGCAAACTGCCCACTGAAAACTGATCACTTCCCAGCAGCCGCTTTCTTCATAGGATTATCTCCTGCAGAAGCACCTCTTACTCTTCCTCCTCCTTTGAACATCTCAAACCTACTCGGTACATATTGACTTGGCCAAGTATTGTTGGATTCATCGATGTCAGCAGTCTCTCGGTATGGATCGAGGACGATGCTTTTCACTTCTTTTTTCTTTGCAAAAACTTTGCTGACATCAGATTCATTCAGTCTCCAGATTTCAGCAGGGATTCTTTCCACTTCAGAAGTGCCATCCGCATAGTTGAATTGGATGATCAAAGGCATCACCAAGCCACCTACATTTTTGAATTTCATTTCGTAGAAGTTCATCCCTGAGTTGATCAGCTCCTTTTCTTTTGGATTGAGGCTTGCCATAAAATCCTTGTATGCCTTTTCATCTTCAGGCGTTACAGAGAAAGGATTGTAAGAATTATAGAAATCCTTTGTGGTCGGATCGGCTTCTACAACAGTCTGCGGAATGTCTTTTTGGTTGTAATCTTTGCTGACATAGCTTTCTTCCTTGTCAAAAGCTTTCTTTTGGTCAGCCTTTTTCTCAGCAGGAGTTCTATTGTCTAATTTGTACCAAGTTACTGTTTCGAGAGAAATATCCACCGGCTCAGTGCCGTAGAACCAACCTCTCCAAAACCAATCCAAATCAATTCCTGAGGCATCTTCCATTGTTCTGAAGAAGTCATCGGGAGTCGGATGCTTAAACATCCAACGCAGCGCATATTCCTGATAAGCAAAGTCAAACAGCTCTCTTCCCATGATGGTCTCTCTCAGAATATTCAAGGCCGTAGCGGGCTTGGCATAAGCATTTGGCCCGAATTGGATTATGTTTTCTGAGTTGGTCATGATGGGCTCCAAAGTGCTTTTCTCACTGCTCATGTATGGGGCGATTTTATGGGCAGGACCTCTTCGTGAAGGATAGTTTCTGTCCCATTCCTGTTCGGCAAGGAATTGCATGAAGGTATTCAAACCCTCATCCATCCAAGACCATTGCCTTTCGTCGGAGTTGACGATCATGGGGAAGTAGTTGTGACCGACTTCATGGATGATCACGGAAATCATGCCGTATTTGACTGCATCGGAATAAGTGCCATCTGCATCCGGACGGCCATAGTTGAAGCAGATCATCGGATATTCCATGCCGTTGGTCGCCTCCACAGAGATCGCTACCGGATAAGGGTAATCAAATGTCCTGGAAGAATATGATTTCAATGTATGGGCTACCACTTTGGTGGAATATTGTCCCCAAAGCGGGTTGGCTTCTTTGGCGTAATAAGACATGGCCATCACTTCATTGCCACCTTGCTTCACTGCCATCGCATCCCAGATGAATTTTCTAGAGGAAGTCCAGGCAAAGTCCCGTACGTTTTCAGCATGGAATTCCCAGGTTTTCTTATCCTTGGCTTTGGCTTTTTCCAATCGCTCCGCTTCGGCTTGGGTTCGGATGACAACAGGCTTGTCAAAAGTCTTCTGTGCAGTCTTCCAACGGTCGAGTTCGGTGGCGCTCAATACCTTGTCCGCATTTTGCAAAACACCGGTAGATCCCACCATATGGTCAGCAGGAACAGTGATCTTTACTTTGTAATCCCCAAAAGTCAAAGCAAACTCTCCCCTACCGACAAACTGTTTGTGTTGCCAGCCTTGGAAATCAGAGTAAACTGCCATTCTTGGAAACCATTCTGCCATGGTGTAGAGATAGTTTCCATCCTTTTCAAAATATTCATATCCAGGACGGCCTCCGATAAAACTCATTCTGTCATGGATATTGAAAGTCCAGTCCATGGTAAACTCGGTTTTATCACCGGGCATAAGGGGCTGAGGCAGGTCAACGCGCATCATGGTTTTGACGATGGTGATAGGAATATCTTTTCCTGAGAGGTCTTTCACAGAAAGGATCTTGTATCCAAGGTCAAGGTCATGCCAAAGGATACCTTCCAATTGACTGAGGTTCATCATGTCGCTGATATTGCTTTGGGCAATCTTCGGCGTGTTGGAATCTTTCGCTCTTTCATTTTGGTCCAGTTGGATCCAAAGGTATTTGAGCGGGTCAGGGGAATTGTTGTAATAAGTGACTTTCTGCCAGCCTTTGATGGATTGGTTTTCGTCATTCAACTCTACCTGGATTTCATGATCGGCCTTTTGCTGCCAATACTCATGGCCCGGCGCACCGGAAGCTGTCCTGTACACATTTGGTGAACGGAGCATCGGTCCGAGTTGCTCAAAACGTTCTGCATGGTTCTGCTCAGACGATTGTGCCAAAACAGGCAGGGAAATCAATAAGCTAAAAGCTATAAATGCTGCTGATAGTATTCTTTTCATAATTAGATTTTGTACTTAAAATGGGCGAAAGGATTTCAAGGATTTGATATTCCGATTTTCAATTAATACTTTTTTCCTGGAAACTTTGTTTGATTTTTTATAAATGGCAGTTATTAGTTTCCTTACCAAAATTTGGTATCGATCATCATCATGACCGCCATGCCCAAAACAATGGAAGAAATCACCAATGCCCAATCTTTTCTATTGACACCAACTATCCCGACCAATAAGCCGGCGACAACCACCGTGATGGTTACGATGACCAATTGCCCAGCTTCCAGACCGAGATTGAAAGCCAAAAGCGGTTGGAAAATCGACGCTTCTTTCCCCAATAGAGACCTGAGGTAATTGGAAAAACCCAGTCCGTGGATCAATCCAAAGAAAAGCGCAAAGACATAATTGATGGGAATGCCCCTACCGGAACTTGGTTTTGGGCTGAAGATATTACTCACCGCAGTCACCGCTATCGTCACCGGAATCAGAAATTCGATCCAATCCGAATTGACTCTAACCAATTTCAATGTGGCCAATGCCAAAGTGATGGAATGGCCGATTGTAAATGCAGTGACCAAAATCAGGATTTTTTTCCAATCCCTAGTGACGTAAATCGCACAAAGCGCCACCACGAACAGGATATGGTCAAAACCTTTGAGATCGAGAATATGTTGGATACCTAATTGAAAATACAGCTGAAACTGTCCCATTTGCGTTTTATGATTTTTGTGCCCAAAAAGCGCACAAGACTATTCGATTTCTGTCTAATTTGCAAAGAAAATCAAATAAGACGACTCAAATGCAATTGAATTACATATTGATGTTCTTTTTGGGATGGAAGGTTTTATTCCACCCTTTCTATATCAGCCTGACCGAGATCCGCTACAACAATACCAACCAAAGCCTTGAAATAGCCCAGAAGATTTTTTGGGATGACCTTGAAGTGGCATTGGGAGACAAATATAAAACGAAGGTAGATTTTCTGAATACACAAAACAAAGCCGTCCTTGAAGAGATGGTTAAGGACTATTTGTTGGAAAAAAACCAAATCAAAGTCAACGGTCAAGTAGTAAGCATTTCTTATTTGGGTTACGAGATTGAAGAGGAAGCAGCTTGGTTTTACCTGGAGGCCACCAATGTCCCTTTGCCAAAACTGGTTGAAATCAAAAATGAAGTCTTGATCCAAAATTTTGATGGCCAACAAAACATCATCAATTTTTACCTTGACAAAAAACCCAAAAGCCTGATTCTTTATAGGGACAATGAAACGGGGAAATTGGCTTTCTGAAATATGATTATCCGCCAATTTGAAAATCATAAAATCTGCTCTATCCACCAGCTAAAGCAGGTGGAAATCAACCCAACGGCAGCAAAGATGTCAGACATTTTCAAAGGAAAAAGAACGCCGATGGAATATTGTGGCTAAAGCCTTCTGACCGTCAAAAATCCAGCTCTAACCACCAGCTAAAGCAGGTGGAAATCAAAAATACGCTCTAACCAATAGCTAAAGTAGGGGGAAATCAATAACACGCTCTACCCAATAGCTAAAGCATGGGAAATCAATATCATCCCTATAGAGCGTAGTATAGGGTTTGATGTTGGGAACTATTTGATAAAAGACAAATTGAATGATGCTTGCCTTTAACATCTTGTTTTCTGATTGGGAGCGCAACTTTTTCCACTATCTTCAGATAGTGGTTCGGTCAATCCAGGCGAGGCGTCCTCCGACTTTAGTCAGAAATTATCCTCACTTCACCATCACTGTCCCACATTTTTTGCAGGTGGTATGGTCGGGATTACTCCAAAAGCGCTCCATGATCGGAGGCAATTGGTTGACGATGTCGGTGATCTCGGCAAACTCTTCATACAGCTTGTTGCCACAGTTTTCGCAGTGCCAAATGAAACCGTCTTTTTCGCCGGCTCTTCTGTACCTTTCAAACACCAGCCCGATCGTATTGGCCGGCCTTCTCGGTGAATGCGGCATCCTTGCAGGCAGCAGGAACATTTCCCCTTCTTTGATCAAGACATCCTTGACCTCCCCTTCGTCGACGACCTTCAGCGTGATATCTCCTTCGATCTGGTAAAAAAATTCCTCTCCTGCATCATAATGGAAATCTTTCCTCGAGTTGGGTCCGCCGACCACCATCACAATGAAATCATCGTTTCCCTGATAGATGACCTGATTTCCGATCGGCGGCTTGAGCAGGTGACGGTTTTCTTCGATCCACTTATGAAAATTGATAGGCTTGGAAATCGGCATAGTTTTATTTGTTTTTCAAGAGAAAGAACACCTGAAGGCCTTAATGGTTTTCAACAGGAATGAATTTTAAAAGTATGAAAAAACTCTCATTTTATGCCTTACTTTGAGACTCAACACAGCTGAAACATGAATCTTCCCATCATTGATACCCACTGCGACCTCCTTTCTTACTTGGCCAAAATTCCAACTGCCGCTCCGGACAAATCAAACGACATTGCCTGTGCGATTCCTTTATTGAAAATGGGGAATGTAAAAATGCAGGTCTGTGCGATCTACACCGATGTGGCACCGGGAAGCATGGAATCCGCTACCAAGCAAGCACACAAATACCAAGACATGCTTAGGCACCATTCAAAGGATGTCTGCCAAGTGGACAAGGTCTTTTTGGAAAGTATGGATTTGCACAGCAAGGTCGGTCTGATCACCGCAGTGGAGAATGCGGCAGGATTGGCAGATGAACAAGTGCCCATTTCAGCTGCTTTTGAGCAATTGGAAAACCTGATCCAACTTACTTCCAAAATCTCTTATATCAGTCTCACCCACCACACAGAAAACAGGTTTGGTGGCGGCAATTATACAGAAGGCGTCGGGCTCAAAGATGATGGCAAAAAACTGTTGGATTATATCTCAGGTAGAAAAATAGCCATTGACCTTTCCCATACTTCCGACCTGTTGGCAGAAGGAATCTTAAACCACCTTGATACCAACAAACTCCAAATCCCGGTCATTGCGAGCCATTCCAATATGAGGAGTATTTGGAACCATAAGAGAAACCTGACCGATGAATTTGCCCAAGAGGTCATCAGTCGAAAAGGAATCATCGGAATCAATTTCCTGAGGGCTTTTTTGGATGACAAAAATCCCGAAAGGATCTTTGACCATATCCTCCATGCCATCGAAATCGGCGGAGAAGATTGCTTGTGCTTCGGAGCGGATTTCTTTTATACCAAAGATTTTCCGGACAAAAGACGTCATCCCTTTTATTTTCCTTTGGTCGAAGATGCTTCTCGGTATCCGGCCTTTTTGGATGAACTTTCGGACCTTCTCAATCAATCCCAATTGGAAAAATTGGCTTACAGGAATTGTCAGCGGTTTTTTAAGGATTTATTTTAGGCAAAAAACCTCAGAAATGAGAATTCTGTTTTTTGAAAAAAAGCGCCTTTAGACAGCTTCCGTTAATTTCTTTTGGTCCAGTACGTCACTTGTTTTAAAACCTTTTTATAAATCTTCCTGTTTATTTTCAACATGTCTTCTAAGAAATTAACCCTCATACTGATTTTTACACTTTTTTCGATTCAGGCGATTTCACAGAGCTTCGTCAAAAGATATATCAACCGCATTATAAATGATACCTCAGATATCAGCAAACCTCAATTTTTGGTGTATCCCACAGTGGCATTTGCGCCTGAGACAAGCTGGGAAATCGGACTGTCTTCGCTGTTGGTTTATTATGCCAAAAGGGATACCACAAACCGGCTCAGCGAAATCAACGGCTTTACTTTTATCACATTGGAAAAGCAATACGGGCTTTGGTTTGACCATGCCATCTATTCTGACCGCGACAAGTGGTTTTTCCTTGGAAGGATAAGGTTACAAAGCTTCCCTTTGAAATACCATGGCATTGGCATTAATTCCCCTAAAGATTACTTGGCCCTTGTAGATGCCAGTCAGATCATTATCAAAGAAAGGGTCCTTCGTGAACTGCGTCCCAATTT
The DNA here is from genome assembly GCA_038224435.1 of Cytophagales bacterium. GTDB lineage: Bacteria > Bacteroidota > Bacteroidia > Cytophagales > Cyclobacteriaceae > Cognataquiflexum. The sequence continues at coordinate 14,706 of JBBRFK010000069.1, forward strand.
ATATTTCGGGATCGAGGCTGACTTTCAGCGAATGTCAAGCGTAGCTTTCATACCATCCAAAGAAGCCCCGCCATTCACCAATCCCTTGGGCTTTGAAGGCTCAACCAATATTGGGCTGGGTTTTGGAATTGTCTATGATGACAGACACAATGTCCTTAATGTGAGGAAAGGCCATTTTGCAGAATTGGCTTTCCTTAAATATTCTCCGGCCATAAGTTCTTTTGGCTTTAATGCGGTGATAATGGACAGTAGGATTTTTAGACCTGTAGGTGAGCATGGGGTTTTTGCATGGCAGGCTATAGGACAGTTTTTTTCGGGAAATGTACCTTTCAACCAATTGGCATTGTTGGGGGGAGACAGCATGATGAGAGGCTATTACCTCGGTAGGTTTAGGGACAAAAACCAACTTGCTACCCAAGCAGAATTCAGAATGTTACCATTGCCATTGGGGTTTTCCAAAAGGATAGGTGCTGCTGCATTTGCCGGAACGGGAACGGTATTTCCCGACTTTTCTTTGGCATCTATCAATAAAGTAGTATGGTCGGCAGGAGGAGGGTTGAGGTTTTTACTTTTTCCGAAAAAAGACATCTTTACCAGATTTGATGTGGCATTTACCAAAGAGGGGACAGGATTTTATTTGTTTATCGGAGAAGCTTTTTAGAGGCGAGAGACAAGAGCCGAGAAGCGGGAATCAATTTAATTTCCCCTAAACCAAAGCCGCCCCGATTCCATTTCCTTCAGGAAAAGTGACACTATCCGGTGTGATGACCACGCCTTTGGCAATGTCATGAGCGAGCAGCATCGCCCCGTCCATATCTACATAATCCAACAGAGGTGCAATATGGGCGATGGCAGTGACGCCAATCGATGACTCTGTCATGCAGCCTACCATCGTTTTCATTCCCAAAGATTTGGCTTCCTGAATCATCCTCAATGCAGGAGTGATGCCGCCCGCTTTGACCAACTTGACATTGATCCCGTGAAAAAGCCCATGACATTTTTTGACATCTGATTCGACGATACAGCTTTCATCCGCCATCACAGGTAGCTTGGCGTATTTGAAAACATCCTTCATTCCTTCGAGGTCATCTTTGCCCAAAGGTTGCTCCATAAATTCAACATTGAGCCGGGCAAGTTCGGCAGAATAGTCAATCGCCTGCTGTGCCGTCCAAGCGCAGTTGGCATCAATCCTAAAAACAGAATCTGTATGCTTGCGCAATTCCCGGATGATGGCAAGGTCATCTTCTGTTCCCAACTTGATCTTGTATATCGGCCAATCCACTTCCTTCATCTTGGCGACCATTTTGTCTATCGTATCTATGCCGATGGTGAAGTTGGTCAAGGGAATGTCTTTGGGATCCAAACCCAAGTATTCATAAAGTTTCTTGCCTTTTTTCTTGGTGAAAATGTCCCATGCCGCCATGTCCAAGGCACATTGCGCAAAGGGATTGTTTTTGAAAATGTACTTGCCCATTTCCCAAAGCTCTTCGGGAGTAGACCAATTTCCATTTTCAACAATACTTCTGCTTTCTTCCAGTTTCCCGGTAATATTCTCTGCAGTCATCCCATAAAAAGGATTGGTCGTTGTCTCACCCAAACCGTAAATACCCCCGTCTTCTAGCTTAACAATGATAGTATCCTGCACATCCCGGCTTTGGTGGGCTATGGTAAAAGTATGTTTGAGGACCAGGTCGCGGGCAAAGAAAGAGAGATTCATTTTGGTTTATTTTGGATTTGTGGCAAAAGTAAATTTATTTTTTTGCCTAAGTTCATAACTTAGTCGAATTATTCCAATCCTCTACCAGACATGCAAAACTTTCAGAAATCCTTTTCCCTAATTGCCGGTACTATCATTTTGTTATTCAGCTTCTCTTGTCAAGAAGGAAAAAAAGAAGAAGCATCAGGCCCTGTAGATGTGACCAAATTGGAACAGGCCTACGAAAAATATCAGGAAAAAAGCATTTCGGTCCGCAGGTTTAAACATGCCGATGTGATCCATTTGGTAAAAGACCGGAAGGGTGATTTTGAAGTTACCGAAATCGGTAAATCTGTAGAGGGAAAGGAAATATACGAGATGACTATCGGCAAAGGAGAAACCAAAGTCATGCTTTGGTCGCAGATGCATGGCAATGAAAGCACAGCCACCATGGCACTGTTTGACCTGTTCAATTTTTTCGAAGGGGAAAATGACGGTTTGGAGGAATTGAGGAATAAACTATTAGACAAGCTTACCATCCGTTTTATTCCCATTGTCAATCCTGACGGGATGGACCAATGGATCCGAAGAAATGCCTTGGACATTGACTTGAATAGAGACGCGGCCAAAGTAGCCTCACCGGAAGCAGTCATCCTGAAAAATGCAAGAGATACTTTTTCGCCGGCCTTCGGATTTAATCTTCATGACCAACAGACCTATTATACTGCCGGGGAGGTAGCTACTCCTGCGACGATTTCAGTCTTGGCACCGGCTTACAATTTTGAGACCGAGATCAATGATGTCCGCAAAAAGGCCATGCAGGTCATCGTCGGGATGAACAGGATGATGGAAGCTATT
>JBBRFK010000070.1:0-17236 GCA_038224435.1 Cytophagales bacterium
GGATTTCCGATCATTGATCGTCCTGTAGTTTTTATCTCTAATGGGATCAGTTCTTTGATGAAACACGTCTCATATCTTACCGAATCCAATACGGGAATATCATAGTAATAAAACGTAGGTCCCACACCCGGAGTCACGATGATCACTTCATACTGATTGGCTAGCTTGGGTAAAATGCCGGGCTCTTTGGTTTTTTTGTACCAATCCGAAAAACTTCCAGATCTGATGTGGAGCAAATAAACCGTTGGATAGGATTTTTTATTTTGGTCATGTCCTTTGGGTTTGGTTACTGCGGCTTTGGGGGATTTGTTCATTGCGCTGCTGAATACCTCAGTGGTATCTACATGGGAAAAAAACTGACACTGAATAAGGAGGATGATCCAAAATACCAAAGAAATTCTTTTGATCATGATTTTGATTGGTTTATTGAAAAGTACATTGTAAACTCCCCAAATCAAGAATATTTTACACGAAGACTATAATGAAAAAGTAAAAGGAGGGTAGAGAAAGTAAAAATGTCAAGAATGATTTTACCATTCCTGACACTTGAATAAACTATCAGTGGAATTTTTTGACTTTTTCCTGTTCTGCTACAGAAGAGACGCCTTGGCTCAACCTCTCTGCATAATCATCGATCAATTCTCTAACTCTTGCATGTTTGTCAGACTTGACGATAAGGCCGGCATGGTAATCCAAAGGTACCCTAAAACAAACTTCAGGATCGTTGAACGCCGACAGGTCAGGATCTTGAAACTTGGATAAGGTCAGAACAATTCCTGCGTAGCCTTTTTTCACTTTTGGAAGGGTATAATTTTTTTCTTTACAAACTGAATCCTCGATTTTCGCCCATTCTGTCCAAAGGTTTATGTTGGTAGCTCCTTCTACCATTTCTGCAAGATGAGCACCGCCTACTCTGGAGGAAGTTTCCAAAAAGTAGACTTGACCGTCTTCTTTTCCTTTGATGAATTCGGTATGGCTTGCACCGTTTTTCATCCCAAATGCTTTCATCACCTGTTCATTAGCTTTCCGCATGGATTTGTCATCCTCCGAACCATAAGGGACATTGGCGCTTCTGAATATTCCGCCACCTTGGGAAATTTCCATCGGAGTGGCGAGGTATTTGGAAACTGCACAAAAAATATTTTTACCGTCCAGATTCAACCCATCAGCATGGTAGACATCACCGGGTTTAAATTGCTCCACCAGATACCTCAGGCGATTATCTCCCATTTCATGGATATTTTGCCAAAGGCTATCTTTGTCATGGACTTTGATGATGCCGTGGGCAGATGCCTCAGACCTTGGTTTCAATACCCAAGGGGCCGGTACATTGTCTGCGAAATGGTTGATTTCGGCATCATTGAATAGGGCTGAAAATGCAGGTGCCAAAACCCCGGCTTCTCGGGCCCTCATCCTCATGGCCAGCTTGTCCCTGAAATACCTTCCTGTGGTCTGACCCATTCCCGGGATGCGGAGATTTTCCCTCAGATAAGTAGCTTTCTCCACATCATAATCATCCAAAGCCGCTATGGCATCAATTTTTACCCCTTTCATCAAACCAGCCACTCCAACCAATAAAGTTTCAAGGTCCCAATCCAAGTCCTGTCCGGGCATGAAGAAAATCTCATCGATATATTCCCTTGGCCATTTATTTTCTTTCAGTTTTTCTGAGGTAATCAAATACACTTTGTTCCCTGCTTGTTTGAGGGCAATCAAAAATGCACTTCCTTTGAAATAATTGGAAATGCATAAAAATGTCTTAGGGCTGTCTTCCATGGTCTAAAGATTTTCTATCAATTTAATCAATAAATGTACACCATATGCGGTGGCATGCTTTGTTTTTGCAAATTCCGAATCTCCAAAAGCAGAGCCCGCAATGTCAATGTGGGCCCACGAGGAATGGTTTTCTGTAAAAAACTCCAAAAATTTTGCCGCCGTGATGGCACCGGCATAAGGTTTACCGTGGAAGTTTTTGATGTCCGCAATTTCTGAATCCATCTCGCTTTTGTATTCATCCCACATGGGCAAAGGCCAAAGCCTTTCTCCGATTTTTTCTCCTGATAGCTGAAGATTTTTGGATAATTCTTCATTTTTGGAAAACAAGGCAGCGCATTCAGATCCGAATGTTCCCACGGCACTTCCGGTCAAGGTCGCAAAATCAATGACAGTATCAGGCTTGAAATTTTGGATAAGGTAAGAAAGCCCGTCTGCCAAAATCAGCCTTCCTTCGGCATCAGTATCGATTATTTCTATGGTTTTGCCACTATAGCTACCAATCACATCTGATGGCAAAAAGGAATGGCTGTCAACCGCATTTTCGACACAGGGAACTACCGCAGTAATATTCACGTGAAGTTGGAGATCTGCGATCAGTTGCATGGCGCCGAGGACAGCCGCAGCTCCTCCCATATCACATTTCATGTGGACCATTCCCACGGTTTTGATATTCAGGCCTCCCGTATCGAATGTCACGCCTTTGCCGACCAATCCAATATGCATTTTGGCGCTTTTTGAACGGTATTTCATGATGATGAATTGTGGTTCCCGGTGGCTTCCCTGACCTACTGCCAAAAATGCTTTTAGGTTTTCTTTTTCTGCTTTCTTTCTGTCAAGAACTTTGACATCAAAACCGAATTTTTTTCCGGCATCTGATGCCCAGTCAGCCAGATACTTTGGAGTGACTTTGTTGGGTGGCAAGTCCACCAGATTAAAAGTTTCAATCTGCGCAGCCGCTATTTTCAGCCCTTTTTCGATGGTTTTTTTTGGTTCTTTATTTTCGGACAAAATTGAGATACTGACTTTTGACCAATTCTTGGGTGCTTTGTCGGTTTGTTTGTAATGTCCTAGTCGGTAGGTCCCAAGAAGCAACCCTGAAACAGCTGCTTCGAGGCAATCCGAATCCATTTTGTCGTTCAGCCATACCAACACCTTTTTCTCAAAAACACTTTCTTGCTTGGCTGTCAGTCTTCTGAATGCCGTTTTGATGGTTTTGTAGGAAGGTTCTTTGCCCAGTCCTAATAAAAGAAAAACCCTGTCGGAATTTTTGTCCTCAAAAATAAATTGACTGTCTTTTTTTCCCAAAAACAGATTTTTGGAAATGGAAAATGATTCAACTGAAATGGCTTGGTCGCTTTCTTCAATTTCAAAAAAAGGGATGATGACCAGGCCCTTGAAATTTCCAGAAGATTTTATTGGTGATATTTTCATTTTGAAATAGGGAGATTCGTGACAAATAAAAGGTGGGGAATAAAAGGAAAAACAGGATGTGCTTTTGACTTTCAACTACAACAACAAGGTAAAGTGATTTTCCGATTTTCAAAAGTTAAAGCACTTTTCTTTGAATTTATACCCTTGATAATTCATTCTTTTGGGATGTGATTTGCTACAAATCACCCTTTCGGTTGCTGAAGAATAGCCATTCGATGGCTTTGGGAAATTCATCACTCCAATAAGTTTCATTGTGTTTTCCCTGCTCGTTGATGCTGAGGAGGATTTCCATTTTTTCCTGGAGCGTATCTCTTTTGAGAAGTCTTTTTTTGAATTTCTCGATATGAGTGACCATTGTTGCACTTTCTTTGCCGCCCGCATACAGGTACATTTTGGTATGCATTGGTTCGAAAAAGTCCAAAAAGGAAAACTTGATTTTTGGAATTACCCAAAGGGAAGGGGAGAAGATCATAAGTTTGCCGTATACTTCAGGATAAATGAGACCGCTTAATAAACTTACCAATCCTCCCATAGAACTGCCTCCGACGCCGGTAAATTCCCGTTCAGGTTTGGTTCTGAAATTTTTGTCGACAAAAGGCTTGAGCGTATCGGTAAGGAACCTGATATATTGTTTGCCTTGTCCTTCTCCCAAAAGTGTCTTGCCTACATTATATTCCAAAACCCTTTCTTTTTCAGCATGTTCTATTGCGATGATGATGATTTTTCCGATTCCGTAGTCGGACATGACAGCGAGTTTTTTATCTATCTGCCAGTTGCCGAAAGGTGATTTCTCATTGAAAAGATTTTGGGCATCTTGAAGGTATAGGACAGGATAATGTTCTTCTGAAGTATTGTAATCGTGGGGTAACAATGCCCATACTTTTCTTGTTTTTTTGAGTTGGGGAATTTCAAATTCTTCGGAAATCAAATGAACCTGGGGTAGTTGGCTTGGTCTGTAGGGAAGCCAGTTTTGCCGCCATTTTGGGACGTGTTCTTTTTGGATTCCTGATTTTTTCCTGCAGTGGCGGTTCGGGGTTTTATTTTCTGATTTGTCTATTTCTACTTCCGACCAGTCACCTTTGGTGAATTTGTAAATCAGTTCTGAGGGATATATAAACTCAGGTGGGAAAGTGAAGGTATATTTCCCCAATGCAGTTTGTTGCATGAGATATTTTTTGTCCTGGGTGATCCATTGATTGAAATTTCCTGACAAATAAACAGGGCGCTCATCGTCCTGATCAGTTGAGAGAAGTATGGTAAGTCTATTTGCAATTTCTTTGACTTCTTCCTGCTTCACAATCGTATTTTCTTCGCACTCCATTCTTGTTGTTTCAAATTATAAATTTACAATGCTATATAAGTAAAAATAGGTTTTTGTGCAGATCAATTAAAGAAGAACTTTCAATTTTTTGTCAATCATTTTGTTCTATTGGAAATTATTTTTTTCAGAAAAACATTGAAAGTGCTTTCATTATTTCTCGGCCAAACTATTTACCAATTGAAGGGTATGGACAGCAGCAAGTCCGGCGGTCTCTGTCCTTAACCTGCTTTTCCCCAAAGAACAGGGGAGGAAGAAGTTTTTGAAAGCAAGATCAAGTTCTTGGGATGAAAAATCCCCTTCAGGTCCAATTAGGATAAGGTATTCTCTATTTGGTTTTGCTTTTTCGAATAGGTGATGGGTATTGTCTTTGTCAACATAGGCAATAAACCTCTGATAAGTATCAAATTTTTTGTTCACCACCAATTCTTCCATTTCACAAATCGGATTTAATTTAGGAACTCTCGTTTTTAAACTTTGCTTGCACGCTGAAATGATCTTCTTTTCAAGCCTGTCAAGTTTCAAGAAGGAACGTTCTGAATGTGTAGATTCCATCAACGTGATTTCGTGGACGCCTATTTCAGTGATTTTTTCAATCATCCACTCCATTCGCTCAGGATTTTTGGTCGGGCAAATGGCAAGGTGGATATAATAATCGTCCTCAGGTTCATAAAACCTCTCCATTACTTTTAAGCCTGCTTTTTTTGGATTTGGATCCAAAATGACACAGTGGTACAAATAACCCTGACCGTCAGTAAAATCTACCTTATCACCTTGGTTTTTTCTCAATACTTTGATCAGGTGTTTTGATTCCTCCTGATCTAGATGGAAAATGTTTTCGGTGATGTTGTCGTGGAAAAAAAGCTGCATTTTCTCTGATATGTATTTGCTAATGTGTGTATCCATACCTTTGGACGTGAGAGGATGAATTCAGATAAACTTTGAGGTTACACCTGAGAATATCCTGTTATCAGCCAAGGACCAACAAATATCGTCAAATAGAACTTAATGTGAATACGTGCATTTTTGCGGAAATACATATTTTCTAAAATACATATTCATCCTTTGGACTCTGTAGCGGTAAATAAAAAAAGCGCAATCTCTTTGAGACTGCGCTTTCGATGACTGGCTTTTTGTATTTCGACAATTAAGCTTTTGAGATTTCCATATTTACGGTTATACCTTTGATGGTATTGTTTTTCATCACTTTGATGACGTGTTCTGCGTCTTTGGAAGGCACATCTACGAAAGAGAAGTTGTCAAAGATATCAATTCCACCGATGCTTCTGCCCGGTACACCTGTCTCACCTGCGATGGCTCCAACGATGTCATTTGGTCTGATTCTATCTTTTTTTCCAAGATTAAGGAATAGACGTGCCATTCCCGGCTCTGTAACTCCTTTTTCTCTTGATGGACCACGGTCAGAAGATCTTTCGCCTCTATCTGCTCTTTCTGGTCTATCTCCTCTTTCTGCTCTTTCAGGTCTGTCCCCTCTATCGCTTCTTTCAGGTCTATCCCCTCTATCGCTTCTTTCGAATCTTCCTCCGCGCTCTCTGCTTCCGCTGCTACGGCCTGAATCTCTGTCTCTTTCTCTTCCTCTTCCAAAATCCCTTCCCTCAGGTCTTCTTCCGCCTCTGTCTCCACTTCTTTCGCCGCCTCTTCCAAGGTCCAAATCGAAGTTTTGATCTTCCATTTCGTGGACTGCATTAGCCATTTGGATTTTTGCAAGACCTAGAACGATCTGTTCCATTGTAAGACCTTCAGTAAGCATCTGTCCGATGGTATCTTCGTAGAAACTGTTGTCTTCGGTTTTGTTCAATTGTCTGTAAACGTCCTTGATCAGTTGTGTTTTTTTCAATTCAACCAAGTCAGCAACAGAGGGAGGAGCCATTTTAGTGATGGAAGTTTTGATGAATTTTTCCAAATCCTTCACCCTAAACATGTCTTTTCTTCCTGTCACAAAACTGATAGCTGCACCTGATTTTCCGGCGCGTCCTGTTCTTCCGATTCTGTGGACATAATTGTCCTCGTCCAATGGAAGGTCGAAGTTGAAAACAACTTCTACATCGTCAACATCAATTCCTCTTGCAGCCACGTCAGTTGCAACCAGGATAGCAACCTGTCCCTTTCTGAACTTATTCATCACTTTGGTTCTCTGACCTTGTGAAAGATCACCATGAAGGGCTTCAGCTGTGATGCCACGAGCGAGGAGTTCTTCAGTAACTTCGTCAGTTACTCTTTTGGTGTTACAGAATACAATGCCCAAGTTGAATTGATTCAAGCTGATCAGCCTGGTCATCAATTCTATTTTTAGGGCAGGCTTTACTTCATAATACACTTGAGATACATTCTCAACTGTAAGCTCTTTTCTCAAGACTCTGACGATTTCAGGATTTTTCTGATATTTTCTTGTCAAGTCCATGATTGGCTTAGGCATGGTCGCTGAAAAGAAGATGGTTTGTCTTTCCTCAGGACATTCGCTCAGGATGTTTTCGATGTCATCTCTAAAGCCCATGTCAAGCATCTCATCAGCTTCATCCAATACGATGATGCCGACGTTTTCTAATTTCAATGTACCGCGGTCCATATGGTCCATGATTCTGCCCGGAGTACCGACTACGATCTGAACGCCTCTTTTGAGGTCTCTTATCTGTCTGTCCATCGAATCCCCACCGTAGATACAAGTAGAGGAAATACCTCTTTTGTATTTGGCAAGTTTTACTATTTCACCTTCCACCTGAACGGCAAGTTCACGTGTTGGGCAAAGGATCAAAGCCTGTGGTTTTTTACTGCTTGGATCAACCTTGTCAATTATCGGAATGCCAAAAGAGGCGGTCTTGCCGGTTCCCGTCTGGGCTTGTCCGATGACGTCTTTTCCTTCCAATAAAAAAGGGATAGATTGTGATTGAATGGTAGAAGGTTGGGTATAACCCATGTCTTCCACCGCCTTGAGGATTTCTTCTGAAATCCCCAGGTCTGAGAATGTTAATTCTTTTTCCATGAAATGTTTCCTTACTTCTTCTAGACCATGATTTTCTTTGAAGCAACCCAAGTCAAGCGACAGTAAGGAAACCCACGGTTAGAAAAATGTTATATATTTTATTCGGGTGCAAAGGTAAGTTAAATAATATTGGCTTACAAGCTATGTTAGAAAATTTTTAGAATATCTTCAAAAAAATCAGGTCTTTTTTAGTTTATTATTCTTTTTTGGGTGTTTTCTATGCACATTACATATACTTTGTTGCAAGATCATTCACCAAATTTACATATTCGGAAGATGCTTGTTCCTTGGATTTTCCCTTGATTGCCAACCAAGAATTGTATTTTGCCGCAGCCACAAAATCAAATCCACCTGGTCTTTCTTCATTGTTATCGCCTTCTGTTGCTTGTTTATAAAGGCTGTAAAGTTTCAATAATTCTTCATTGGGAGGTTTGCTTGTGAATTTCTTTGTCAAGCTGACAGCTGATTCTAAGGTATTTGTTTCCATATGTAAACTTAATTTTGATTTTCAGTTTCCAAATATAGGAAAAGATTCAATTTGGTTATTTGTTTTGGATCTTACTCGAAATGAAAATCTTTTTTTTTAAAAGAAAAAACTCCAAACCCAGATTGAGAACCTGTAGTTTGGAGCCTAAGTTATCTATCAAGGTTTGATCAGCCTCGTCTGTTCATTGATACATAGTGTTTATCCACAGCACCGGTATAAATTTGGCGTGGTCTTCCGATAGGTTCGTCGTTTTGTCTCATTTCTTTCCATTGTGCAATCCAACCAGGAAGACGTCCCATCGCAAAAAGAACGGTAAACATATCTGTAGGGATACCCAAAGCTCTGTATATGATGCCTGAGTAAAAATCCACATTCGGATATAGATTTCTTTCTATGAAGTATTGATCGTTGAGCGCAGCAAATTCCAATTCTTTGGCAATTTCCAAGATGGGATCTTTTACCCCCAGTTTGGCAAGTACATCATCAGCAGCTTTTTTGATGATTTTTGCTCTAGGATCAAAGTTTTTATATACCCTGTGACCAAAACCCATCAATCTGAAAGGATCATTTTTGTCTTTTGCTTTGTCAAGGAATTTTTTGGTGTCACCACCGTCTGCCTTGATCGCTTCCAGCATTTCGATTACAGCTTGATTGGCACCTCCGTGAAGCGGTCCCCAAAGCGCATTGATACCTGCAGAAATGGAAGCGAATATACTTGCTTGTGAAGAACCTACTATCCTTACTGTGGATGTGGAACAGTTTTGCTCATGGTCTGCATGGAGTATAAGAAGCTGATCCAATGCTTTTGCAACAATTGGGTCAACATCATACTTTTCGGCAGGCAAGGCGAACATCATTTTTAAGAAGTTGGAACAATAATCAAGACTGTTGTCAGGATAATTTACCGGATGACCTACTTCATTTTTATAGGCCCAAGCTGTGAAAGTGGGCATTTTTGCCAATAGTCTCACTATGCTTAGGTTCACCGCATCTTCGTCTCTGCTTGGGTCCAAAGATTGCGGATAGAATGCGGTCAGGGAGCAGATCAGAGAAGAAAGTACTCCCATCGGATGGGAGTTGGAAGGAAACCCTTCGAGGATTTTTTTAATATCCTCATGGACCAAAGTATGGGTGGTGATTTCCCTTGTAAACTTTTCGTATTGATGCTGGGTAGGAAGATCTCCGTATATCAAAAGAAAAGCTACTTCGAGGAATGTTGACTTTTCGGCAAGTTCTTCAATATTATATCCCCTGTACCTTAGGATACCAAGTTCACCATCCAAAAATGTAATTGAACTTGTAGTCGAACCTGTGTTTTTGAATCCTGGGTCTATTGTAATCAATCCGGTCTGAGCCCTAAGTTTGGCTATGTCGATGGCTTTTTCATTCTCAGTTCCTTCAATAATTGGGAGTTCAAAATCTTTTCCTCCATATGAAAACTTAACGGTTTCGGACATAAGTATTGTTTTTATTTTATCTATTTATCGTATCGAAGTGATCCACTCCGTTTGCTGCGCTTAAGTTAGCAAAAACGTGTATTTTTTGCATGTTTAATTACATCAATAGCGGATTAAAGATTATGAATATATTTTGTTTTTTACTTTATAACTCACGAAAATCAGAAGTAAATTTTAAATTATTTTTATTGAACGCGCATTTATAATACAGAATGAAAGATTTTATGTGATTTACTGTTTTGAGAACGGTAATCTGTCTTTGAATATTTTTTAAAAAAAAAGCCCCGAAGGGCCGATTTTATTTACAAAAGTGTTCGAAAACCTCTACGAGGTGTTCTCCGATCATTTTTGAATTCCTGCCTTCTATATGGTGTCTTTCGATGAAGTGCACCAATTCGCCGTCCTTGAACAGCGCCATGGCTGGTGAGGAGGGAGGGTAAGGCAAATGGTGTTGTCTGACTTTCGCTACCGCGGCGGCGTCGTTTCCTGCAAAAACTGTTGCCAATACATCCGGCTTGACGTCGGTTTGATCCAAAGCCAACTTGATGCCGGGTCTTGCCGCACCGGCAGCGCAGCCGCATACAGAGTTGATGACAATGAAAGTGGTTCCTTTGTGGTCTTTCAAATGGTTATCCACTTCTTCAGCTGTTCTGAATTCCTGAAAACCTACGTTGGTCAGTTCAGAACGCATGGGAGCAATTAATTCCTCTGGGTACATATTTTTTTAGTTGTTTATTATTAAAGAAAACCTAATTCAAGTTTTGCTGCTTCCGACATCATATCCTGTGAATATGGAGGTTCGAAGGTCAATTCCAATTCCACATGGTTGATATCTTGGATTTGCTGGATTTTATTTTTCACCTCTGAAGGTATAAATTCCGCTGAGGGACAGTTTGGAGAAGTGAGCGTCATCATGACATATACATTGTTGACAGGGTATACACTGATTTCATAGATCAATCCCAATTCATATACGTCAACAGGAATCTCAGGATCATACACTTGCTTGATGGCATTGATTACTTTGTCCTTGAGTTCTTGCGATGGTATTTCCTTTATTTCTTCTGTGGTTCCTGACATATTTTTATATATTTTGCTTCGTCCGATAAGCCAAAGCGTATAATTTCATTTGCTTGGTCATGGCTGAAAGACCGTTTGACCTTTGGGAACCGATAATATTTCCCATTCCGATTTTATCTATGAAATTCAGATCTGCATTCAATATTTCTTGTGGCGTTCTTCCTGAAAGAACCCTGATCAATAAGCTGATTAAGCCTTTTGTAATGTCGGTGTTGGAATCCGCCAAGTACTGTATTTTGTCCCCATCTTCTTTGGTACTCAGCCAGACTTTGGATTGGCAGCCTTTGATGATATTTTCATCTACTCTTTCCTCTTCAGGAAATTGGGGTAATTGTTCTCCCAATTCCATAATATAATAAATGGTTGACTCTTTATCCTCGCCCAAAATGCCGAATTCTTGAATGATTTCGTCCTGAATTTCTTGGATGCTCCTCATTTATTTTTGATTTTGGCTATTTTGGCTAGGCTTATTGCCATTTGATCAATTTCTGATTTGGTATTATAAACAGCAAATGAAGCCCTGACAGTTCCCTCGAGACCCAATCTCTGCATCAGCGGCTGCGTACAATGATGCCCTGTCCTCACCGCTATTCCGTTTGCGTCGAGCATTACTCCCACATCAAAGGGATGCATGTTATTGATATTGAATGAAAGTACGCTTACCTTATCGTCTGCCGTTCCTACCGGAACAAATCCCTTGATCTGTCCAAAAGCACCATTGGCGTACTCAAGAAGATCATCCTCATGCTTTTTGATATTTGATTTTCCAAAGTAGGATATAAAATCCAAGGCTTTTTGAAAGGCGATTACATCAGCAATATTTGGCGTGCCTGCCTCAAATTTGAAGGGGATTTCATTATAAGTTGTTTTGGTAAAGGTGACTTCTTTGATCATTTCACCGCCGCCTTGATAGGGAGGCATGATTTCCAAAAGACTTCTTTTTCCATACAGAATGCCAAGGCCTGTGGGACCATAAAGTTTGTGTGCTGAAAAAGCCAGAAAATCACAATCCAAATCCTGTACATCAATGTCGAGGTGGTTGGTGGATTGTGCGCCATCCAAAAGCACTTTTGCACCAACCTGATGTGCTTTCTTGATGATTTCTTTGACTGGGTTGATGGTACCAAGTGCATTGGACACGTGAATGATACTTACAAATTTTGTCTTGTCTGAAAGCAATTTTTCAAACTCCTCAAAGAGTATCTCGCCTTGGTCATTGATAGGAATAACTTTCAGGACAGCCTCTTTTTCCTCACAAAGCATTTGCCATGGAACAATGTTGGAGTGGTGTTCTAAAGTCGAGATGATGATTTCATCACCTTTAGTAATGAACTTTCTGCCATACGTGGCAGCTACCAAATTGATACTTTCAGTGGTACCTTTGGTGAAAATGATCTCGGCACTCTCATTGGCATTGATAAAAGCCCTTACCCCGTCCCTCGTCTCCTCGTAATACCTCGTCGCCCGGTCCGCTAAAGTATGGGCGCCGCGGTGTATGTTGGAATTGTCATGCGCGTAGTAATCTTGCAGAGCATCCAGGACAGATTGAGGCTTTTGGGTGGTAGCGGCATTGTCAAAATAAATCAAAGGTTTGCCGTTGACCTCCTGATGGAGGACTGGAAACATTGCTCTGATTTCTTCTAAATTTAACGACATGGTTTCTTCCTAAAAATTACTTCCCAAACGGCTTTCTACAAGATTTATAACATGGGTTCGAAATGCCTCATCAGCTATCTTTTCCATTACTTCACCCGCAAATGCATATAATAAGAACCCTTTTGCCTGGTCTTTTCCCAATCCTCTTGCTCTGAGGTAAAACAAAGCTTCCTCATCCAGTTGTCCTGTGGTACATCCGTGAGAACACTTCACATCATCCGCCCAAATCTCCAATTGTGGTTTGGTGTTGACTATGGCATCCTCAGACAATAAAATATTGTTATTTTGTTGAAATGCATTGGTTTTTTGGGCGTCCTGTCTCACAAAGATTTTTCCATTGAAAACTCCCCGTGAACTATCAGCCATAATTCCTTTATACAATTCATTGGATTGTGCGTGTGGCTTAGTATGGTCCACATTGGTATGGTTGTCTACATGGGTTTTTCCATTCAACAGGTATAATCCATACATATTTCCTTCACAGCCTGAATCCAAAAGGTTTAAACTCAAGTTATTCCTGACCATGTCTCCAGACATAGAGATAACCACAGAAGTGAAAACAGCATCTCTGTGGATGTCCGTTTCAGAATTATTAACTGTAATGGCGTTTTTACTTTCGTTTTGAAGTCTGTTGTAATGGACTTGGGTGTTTTTGCCAACTTTGATTTCTGTGACTTCATTGCTGAAATATACCTCATCACCTAAGGAGATACTATCTTCCAAAAACGTGACTTCGGAGTTGTCTTCCACCTCGATCAAAATCCTTGAATTGATCACTTGTCCATGATTTGCCTGATTGAGGAAAAGGAAAAGAATCGGATTTTCTACTTTTTGGTTTTTTAGGACTTTCAGATATATGCCATCTTCAAAAGAGGCATTGTTGAGTGCCACAAATGGGTCTCTTTCTTTGTTTGCGATTTTCCCCAGTAAGTCAGGTTTGGATTCGCTGATCAGAGAAAGATTGTATCCAATATTAGAAATGGATGAAAATTCCTTCTCAAAGTTTCCATTGTTAAAAACCAAAAGATCGCCTTCAAATCCATCGAAAACAAGGGATTTGATAAGGTCAGAACTCAGATCGGCTTTTTTTGCAAGAGAAAAATCATCGATTGCCTTCTCCAGTTTTTTGGTGATGGCAGTGAATTTGTATTCTTCTTCTTTGGCTGCCGGAAGACCGTTTTTTTCAAGGAAATCCTTGCTAGACGCTCTCATTTCGGAAAAAGAAGTATGATTCGGTACTTGGCTTAAAAATGAGTCAAGTAAATTGTTCTTTGTAGTTATTGTCATTGATTTCAAAGGATTATCGGTAAAAACCGGAATTAAACAGAAGCGGCATTCACTTCTTCTTTGATCCAATCGTACCCTTTTTCTTCTAATTCCATTGCCAGTTCTTTTGTTCCGGACTTTACGATCCTTCCATTAAAGAGAACATGTACAAAATCAGGTGTTATATAATCCAACAATCTTTGGTAGTGAGTGACTACAATGGTAGCCGTCCTGTCGGATTTCAGTTTGTTCACGCCATTGGAAACAATTCTCAGCGCATCGATATCCAAACCTGAATCTGTCTCATCCAAGATGGCAAGGATTGGTTCTAACATGGCCATCTGGAAAATTTCGTTTCTCTTTTTTTCGCCTCCGGAAAATCCTTCGTTCAAAGAACGGCTCAGTAGTTTTTGGTCTATTTCTACCAATTTCATTTTTTCTTTCATCACTGAAAGAAACTTGACAGCATCCAATGAAGGCAGCCCTCTGTACTCTCGTACTTGGTTCACAGCAGTTCTCAAAAAATTGGTGGTGCTCACACCGGGAATTTCGACAGGGTATTGGAAAGCAAGAAAAACACCTTCTCTAGCCCTTACTTCTGGGGCCAATTCCAAGAGGTCCTTTCCCTGAAAAATCACTTCACCTTCAGTCACTTCATATTCTTCTCTTCCTGCCAATACCGAAGCCAAGGTGGACTTTCCTGATCCGTTTGGACCCATGATGGCGTGTACTTCTCCTGCTTTGACTTCTAGGTTGATACCCCTTAATATAGGAGTGCCTTCGATCGAGGCATGTAAATTCTTAATTGTTAACATTGCTTAATTTTTCAATTTTTAAACTTTCAAATTTTCGAATCGGTTTATCCGACGCTTCCCTCTAGTGTCAGAGCAAGTAGTTTTTGGGCTTCTATCGCAAATTCCATGGGAAGCTGGTTCAATACCTCTTTGGCGTAGCCATTTACTATCAAAGCCACAGCATCTTCGGTGCTGATGCCCCTTTGATTGCAATAGAACAATTGGTCTTCACCGATTTTGGAAGTAGTAGCTTCGTGCTCAACTTTTGCAGTTGGGTTTTGGATGTCTATGTAAGGAAATGTATGGGCACCACATCGGTCACCCATCAACAATGAATCACATTGGGAGAAATTCCTTGCATTTGAAGCTCTTTTCATGACTTGAACTTGGCCTCTGTAAGAATTCTGAGACCTGCCCGCTGATATTCCTTTGGAAACAATCCTTGACCTGGTGTTTTTTCCAATATGGATCATTTTTGTACCTGTATCCGCTTGCTGGTAATTATTGGTAACCGCTACTGAGTAAAATTCCCCTATAGAATAATCACCTTTTAAGATACATGAAGGATATTTCCAAGTGATGGCTGACCCTGTTTCGACCTGCGTCCAAGAAATCTTAGAATGGTCACCTGCACAGATTCCTCTTTTTGTCACAAAGTTGTAAATACCGCCTTTACCTGATTTGTCTCCGGGGTACCAATTTTGAACAGTCGAGTATTTTACTTCAGAGTTTTTGGCGGCGTAAATTTCCACCACTGCTGCATGAAGCTGATTCTCATCTCTTTGCGGTGCGGTACAGCCTTCTAGGTAAGAAACGTATGAGCCTTCGTCTGCAATGATCAGGGTTCTTTCAAATTGACCTGTGTTGGCAGCATTGATTCTAAAGTAGGTAGAAAGCTCCATCGGACATCTTACTCCTGTAGGAATGTAACAGAAAGAGCCATCGGAAAAGACAGCTGAATTAAGCGCTGCGTAATAGTTATCAGTCATTGGGACCACTGAGCCCAAGTATTTTTTTACCAATTCAGGATGTTCCTTTACAGCTTCGCTGAACGAGCAAAAAATAATTCCCAATTTGGAAAGTGTTGCTTTGAAAGTCGTACCTACGGACACTGAATCCAGAACCACATCTACTGCAATGCCTTGAAGTCTCTTCTGTTCATTGAGATTGATTCCCAATCTTTCATAAATCTGAAGCAATTCCGGATCTATTTCATCAAGATTTTTAGGCTTATTGCTTTTTTTGGGGGCAGAAAAATACCTCAATCCCTGAAGGTTGATTTTGGGGTAATGGACATTTGCCCAAGTAGGTTCGGACATAGTGAGCCACTGGCTAAATGCTTTCAATCTCCATTCAAGCATCCATTCCGGTTCTTCTTTTTTTTCTGAAATCCAGCGGATAATTCCCTCATTCAAGCCTATGGGAGCTTCGTCAGTTTCTAAATTAACTGACCATCCATGTTCATATTCTTTGGAGGTTAATTCTTCTAATATCTTATTGTCCTTGCTCATTTGTTTGAGTAATTTAGACTAATTATAATTTGTGAGGTAAAGATACAACATTTAAGCAAAATATATTGTTCACTTCAATTGTAAAAATCCATCAGCTATGCCCTTGTTAGACCTTATTCATCACAAAGTCAGCTATTTAAAAATAAGAAAGGCTGAGAGCGGCGCTCTCAGCCATATTGTAATAATCAAAAAGTAAATGGTTTAAATCATAGTTTTTATTAAAATGGATTTAATCTAAATAAGCAATTTAGATGATCCAAATCATTCTTTCGGACAAAAAACCCTTATTTCTCAAAAAACTGAATGGGTCTGTTGATACTTTCTTCGAGTACAATGAGAGTTTCTGTTCTGTCAATTCCTTCTACTTTTTGGATTTTATCCAAAACAGTCCTGAGGTGATTGGTGTCTTTACAGATGATTTTGGCAAAAATGCTATAATTACCCGTAGTGTAATAGGCATTGATTACTTCTGAAATTTCCTTGAGCCTTTCGATGACTGTATCGTATAAAGAACTTTTTTCCAAATAAATCCCAAGAAAGGCAGAGATGTCATAGCCAAGTTTCGAAAAATCAATGTTGAGTGTGGCACTCTTTACAATGCCCATGTCTTCAAGTTTTCGCATCCTTACATGTACAGTCCCGGAAGAAACGTAAACTTTTTTGGCAATTTCTGTATATGGGGTCTTGGCATCGTCATTCAACAATGAAATAATCTTAAGATCAACATTGTCAATATCTAAAATTTTGTCCATTTTTTTTGGGTTAATTTAAGGCTCTGTTAATATATGTGCCCACAAATTATGAAATAGTTAAAAAATTGCAAAATAAATTTTTCAATTTGTAAAATTCGGCAAAATGAAGTTACTTTGGTGCGTTCGACTTGAAGTTATATAATATTTGGTAATTGCTTCTTTTGGTCAAATAAATGTTTGAAAAATTAAGTTTTACTTTGTTTCGGGCAATTTAATAATGAAAACTTTTAATCTCTAAAGTTATATTTGGGTTTATATTCTGAAAAGGGTCTTGCTTATGGCAAGACTTTTTTGTGCCCTATTAAAAATTTCAAATGCAAAAACTTGCATATGAAAAATATTTATCTGTATATTTGAAAAAAATATCTCGCACATGTACAGACTTTCTTTCATCCTCGCATTGTTCCTAAATGTTTCACTTATTGGGTCACAGATTCAGGCTAGTCCGGATTTTTCGGAAAAGGAAGCCGATAAAGACCTCAACATTTCAATCAAACCATTTGTCGGTGTTTCAGAAAATAATCAAAATACCGGGTTATCAAGTGATTTGATCATAGATGTCTTGGATCCTGTAGCGGGATTCGGTTCGGATTATGCACCATGGTTTTGGCCGGAAGATACTTTTACAATGCTTGATGGCTACGCGCCGTTTATTTTTAGGACAAAGAAAAGTGCTTCTGCAATTGATGAATTAAGGGTTGTGATTT
>JBBRFK010000071.1:0-17224 GCA_038224435.1 Cytophagales bacterium
GGAAGAAATCAAATCAAGACCTTTCGGATCCAATTCAAAAAATAGCAATACAGTTAATCCTTAGATAAAAGCATTCATGACCAAATTTGCTATAGGAATAGATATCGGAGGAACTAGGACCAAGATTGGGTTGGTGGATTTGGATCAATCCAGGATTTCGGAAATTTTTCTGACAAATACAGAAAAAAAGAATCCTGACAGATTTATCAGAGGCATCACATCAGGAATTGATGCATTGATGGAGAAATCCAAATTGACCGATTCAAATTTGATCGGCATAGGAATCGGAGTTTCGGGATTTGTTTTTGAAGATGGTAAGGTCGATTCTACCTATGGATTTCAAGAGTTTATGGAAGATTATCCATTGGCAGCCATAATCCAAAAGTTGACAGGCTTACCCTGCAAAGTGGATAACGATGCAAGATTGGTTGCATTGGGCGAGGCAATAAGCGGAAAAGGAGTGGGTTTTGACAGGGTTTTGGTTTTGACTTTGGGTACAGGTCTGGGAGTGGGTTTTGTCAACAGGGGTAAACTTGATGAAGATTTGCCTTTTTCGCATATGGCTGGCCATATGACGATAAAGGATAATGGAGGCAAATGCTACTGTGGTAAAACAGGCTGCTTAGAATCTCTTGTTTCAGCCTCGGGATTAATGACAAAAGCGAATAAACTTAACTGGTTTGACCAAAACCCACAATACCAAAAAGATAGCCAATCACTTTTCGAAGCAGCACAATCAGGCAATGCTTTGGCAATTGGAATCATCGAAGATTTTATCCATGATCTCAAAACAGGGATCGCTAATTTCATCAATATTTACGCCCCAGAGCTGGTTGTTTTGGGGGGTGGACTTTCCAAAAGCTTGGGACCTTACCTCCCTCAAATAAATCAAATTGAATATTTGGCACCATTCAAAGCCTATCAGGTAAAAACCGAATGCTCGGAATTGGGCGAAAAAGCCGGGGTTCTTGGAGCTGCTGCACTTTTCATCGATAAATCAAAAGAGAATGATAACTAAGTTTAAATCAAAAATACCGGCTTGGCTCCTTTTTTCAATACTCGCAGCATTGTGTTGGGGGGTGTGGGGAATTTTGGCAAAGTTTGTTTCAGCAGACATCAGCCCTTTTACCAACCATATCCTCTTTACCATTGGGATGCTTTTAACAGTACCTTTTATCATCAGAAAGTGTAAAAAAAGTACTTTCAACCTGAAAGGGATAATTTGGGGTCTAGTTGCAGGCTTACTCGCGGTAATCGGTAATGTTGCGGTTTACCAATCATTTGGAAGTGGGGGCTTGGCCGCTGTCGTCATACCGGTCACCAACCTGTATCCTTTGGTGACCATTGTAATCGCTTTGCTGGTATTCAAAGAAAAAATGCATTGGATGAATGGAATCGGCATTTTGATTGTGGTTCCGGCCATCATCATGCTGTCAGGGCAATCGGAGATTTTCGATGATCCATCACTTTTTTTCTCCAATCTTGGCTTGAATACATGGTTGATATTTGCGTTGATCGCCTTGCTTTTTTGGGGTTTTTTCAGTGCCGCCCAGAAAGTTGCTACCAATTATATTTCAGCAGAATGGTCATACCTGAGCTTTATTGGTTCTTCGATTTTGATATCAATTGTATTCATTGCTTTCGGTTATGTTGATTTTGGGTTCAATAATCAATCCTTGATTGTTGGCTCTTTGGCGGGAATGTTGAATGGATTAGGCGTATTAGCAAGTTTTGTGGCGTATAGTTCACAGGGAAAAGCATCCAAAGTGACCACCATAGCCGGCGCTCTTCAGCCGGTTTTTACGATTGCATTGGCCATCATATTCCTTGGAGAAAGATTGTCCATGATTGAAACCATTGGGATCTCTCTTGCGATCCTAGGATCTTTTTTCCTCTCAGTAGAGAAAGAAAAAGAGTTGGTCACGGTTGAAAGTGTTTAAATGTTAGATAGTTGGCAACCTCTGACTTCGGTCTTCGGTTTTCGTCATGTTTGAAATGAATTTTGGGTTATTGACAAGAAAATATACAACCATATTATTAATTATACCATGGAAAAAATGCTTCAGGAATTGATGGAAATACCTCTAAAGGCACAGGATTTTTGGAAAAATTCTCCAAATATTAAATTGCCTTTAGGAGTAACTTACCTTGGGATGGGTTCATCCTATTTTGCCCCATTGGCTTTCAAGTATTTGGGGATGGATATACAGCCAGAGATTGCATCTGAGTATTTCTACTACCTGAAAAAGAAAGAAAAGCTGCCAAATGCTGTGATCCTTTCCCAGTCGGGTCGAAGTACTGAAGCGCTTTGGTGTTCGACACTTTTTGAAAAATACACCAGTATCACCAACAATCTTCAAAGTCCTCTTTCCACATCTCCCCATTCAGCAGATGCCATTGAATTGTTGGCTGGTGAGGAACATTATTCATCCTCAAAAACCTTTGTCAATACTGTGCTCGCACTGTTCAAAGGCTTTGGATTAGATGCTTCAGAGTCTGTTGATTTATTGGTTAAAAATTTTCCTGGATATATGAAGAAAGGGGAGGAGATGGCAGATTTGGTATTTGACCAATGGAATCAAAACCCTATCCACGGTATCTATATTTTGGGAAGTGGCCCAAACATTGGGATTGCAATGAACGCTGCCCTAATCTTAAGTGAAAGCACCAAGAAGAATTTCCATGGCATGGCCATGGCGCAATACGATCACGGCCCAAAAGAAACTGCCAAAGACAGTATCGTCATTCAAATTCTTGCTAAAGGTGAGGCTTATGAAAGGTCCGTCAAACTCAATGATACCGTTAAAAAATCAGGGGCAATGGTCATTACTGTAGAAGAACCAAAAGCGCCTGAAAACTTTTCCATCCTTCATAACATCATCCCTTTCAATTTTATGGCCCATTACCTTTCCAAAAAATTGGGCATAGTGGATATTTTTGAAGTGGGTGGAAAAGTGACGGAGGTGAAATAGTTATTTGTCGTCAATGACAAGCTGTCTGACTACCACAGGAGAAGGCACGTTTATCTCAATGTCTGTTTTGGTGAGCATCCCGGTGTTTTTATCAATTTTTAACGCCACAATGTTATCGGTGTCTCTATTCGCTACAAATAGATATTCGCCAAATTTGTCCATTACCATACCTCTTGGGTGTTTTCCATGACTTGGTTCCTGACCGATGTAAGTGATTTTCTGTGTGATTTCATTAAAATTGAAAATCGCAATGTTATCCAATCCACGGTTTGAGGCATAGATGAATTTGCCGTCTGGCGTGATTTGGATGTCTGCCGCAGTATTGCTTCCGGTAAATTTATCCGAAGCCACTATCATGTCCGCACGGTCCTTAAATTCCAATTCTCCTGTTGTAGGATCAACGGAATACAGTCCAACTGTGGAAGTCAATTCTTCTACTGAGAAGGCATATTTGCCATTTGGATGAATCGTTAGATGTCTTGGTCCAACTCCGGGTTTTGAGAGAAAGGAATCCAAAAATTCCACGTTTAACTTTTTTGTTGATCCGCTGATTCCAAATTGATGGATCAGGTCAGTGCCTAAGTCAGATGCATATATATACTTTCCATCCCAGCTTGGAATGATCGAATGCAAGTGTGATTCTTTTTGACGTTCAGGATTTGCGCTCCTTCCCTCAAATTTTTTGGAATAAACCAATTGACCGATTTCTCCCTTTTTATTGAGAGCAAAGACACTCATATCGCTGCTCACATAGTGTGAAATATAAATTGACCTTCCCTTTGGATCGACACTGACATGGCATGGGCCCACACCTCCGGAAGAAATTGTTCCAATCAGGTCTAACTCCCCGGTTTTTTTGTTGATCTGAAAAGCGCTGATAGACCCTTCATCCAACTTATCTGCTGTTCCCTGCCTATTGACTGCGTATAAAAATTCACCTTTGGGATGGATATCTAAGTAGGACGGGCTTTCCTTGTCCAAAATCGTTTGAACCAAGTCAAGCTTCCCTTTAGATCGATCAAATTCAAAAACATAAATGCCTTTGCTGTCTTTTTCCGCATATGTACCGACATAGAGATATTCTTTTCCAACTTGTGCAAATGATCCTCCAAGACAAATTCCAAAAAAACAAATAATTGAAGCGATAAGGTATTTCGATGAGGACGTTTTGGTCATGGCTTGGATGGGTTGATTTTTAAGATTTAAGACAGTGAATTACAAGAATATGAATCAAACTTGCTATTTACATTTGTTTTAACCTCTGTTCTGCAAACTTTATTCTATTTCCTGCAAAATTAATGAAATGTAATTTTTTCTAATCAGGCTACTTTTATCTCAACCTAGATTAATTATTGACCAACCTTCTTTGGACAATCGGCAGGTTCCATTATAATCCCATATTTCCTTTGGCTTTAGGTTTTACTATTTGAATAATTTAACGAAAAAAGAGTAAAAAACCATAAGTCAGATTTTCAATTATTTAATAACAATAAAACCCAAGATTATGTCAAAAATTATTTACCGGAATTATTCATCATTCATGCCAATGATGGTTTGGTTTTTTCTTTTGCTTTGGGCACTTCCTCTATCGGCAAAAGGAGAGACAAGAGGAGATCGAAATGAATTCGAAGTCACTGTAAAAGGACAAATCCTAGACGATGAAAAACTACCGCTACCAGGCGCATCCGTCTTGGTAGAGGGTACCACGGTGGGTGCAGTATCTGACATGGATGGAAATTATCAGTTGACCGTGCCTGAAGGCGCCACTTTGATATTTTCTTACATAGGATTTACCACTAAGAAAATCTTGGTAGGAAATCAATCCACAATCAATGTGACACTCGTTTCGAATATTTCTGGCCTTGGAGAAGTGGTGGTAATCGGTTTCGGTACTACCACTAGAGCGGATGTGACAGGTGCAGTTGTTTCAGCACCTCTGAAAGATTTTGCTGAAGCCCCGAATACCAATATTTTACAGGCTTTGAGCGGATCTACTCCGGGAGTGAGTATCGGTCAGGTTTCTTCCGCCGGTGAAGAGCCTTCTATAGGAATCAGAGGACAGACTTCTCTCAGCGGAAATCAAAATCCGTTGATTGTACTCGATGGTATAATCTACAGAGGTAATGTATCTGACCTTAATCCAAAAGACATTCAATCTGTGGATGTGTTAAAAGATGCAAGCAGCAAAGCCATCTACGGTGCTCAGGCAGCAAATGGCGTAATTTTGATTACAACAAAAACCGGGAAATCAGCCGTCAAACCGGTTGTTAGTTACTCAGGGTTTATTTCCTCACAATCACCTTCAACCGAGCTTACTCCACTTGGAAGAGAGGCCTATCTAAAAAGCGCAAGGGATGTGGATTGGCAAAATGGGTTTTTGGCTCCGGATTATTTGAACGAAAACCCGAATTGGACACTTGAAAATAATACCGGGTTTTTCCCGCCCTTGCTAAATGGGTTGGCCAATGGTACAGATTACAATTGGTATGAGGAAGTCACAAGTCCAGGATACATCCTTGATCAGAATGTCAGTATCAGGGGCAATACAGACAAAACCACTTACTTTATTTCCGCAGGCTATACTGATCAAATTGGTTGGATGCTGAATGACGACTATAACCGTGTTACAGGGAGGGTCAATATTGACACTGATTTGACAGATTGGATAACTTTTGGGGTGAATACTTTTGGTTCATTTACCAATTATTCCGGTGAAAGTCCGGAATTTAACACGATTCCTACCATGAGTCCTTTGGCGGATTCAAGAGACGTAAATGGTGAATTTATCATTAATCCGCTAGGTGATTTTAGGGTGAATCCTTTCCTGACCGCCCAATCTGACCACAGCGATTTGAGGAATAACATTTCTGCGATTCTTTATGCAAATATTCAGATCCCAGGTATCAAAGGACTTAGTTACAGGATAAATTATAGTAACAATTATAGGTGGAATAATTTCAGTTCTTCCAATCCATTTGGAGCCGGTTTGGCCGGAAGGGCAGAAAAAAGGAATAACTCTACCCATGACGTGTTGTTTGATAACATCGTCACCTACGCAAAGGAATTCAATAATGACCATCGAATCAATGTCACAGGTTTGATTGGGATCAACAAGATTTCATTTGAGTCTACAAATGCTGTTGGAACAGATTTTTCAAATTTGATACTTTCTTATAACAGCCTTCAGCAGGCATTGATCCAGAGAATCAGTTCAAGTGCCTGGGAAGAAAGCTATTCCTATCAGATGGGAAGGCTCAACTATGATTACAAAAGAAGATATCTCTTTACTGCCACGATCCGAAGAGATGGATTCAGCGGATTTGCCGAAAACAATAAATTTGGGATTTTTCCTTCAATAGGTCTTGGATGGGTGCTTTCAGAGGAAAATTTTCTAGCAAATTCCAAGAAAGTCAATTTCTTGAAACTCAGAGCTTCCTATGGCGAGACAGGAAATCTAACCAACAGATACAGTTCACTTGCAAGGGTATCTTCCGGTACCGAATCCCAATATGTTTTTGGAGATGGGGGAACCACTGTAAATGGTCAAAGGATTGCGTCATTATCCAATCCTGATTTGTCGTGGGAACGTACGGCCGGAACAAACTTCGGATTGGATGCAGAATTATTTGACAGCAGGATCACGGCAAATATTGATTATTACCAATCGACTACCACTGATTTGTTATGGAATTTTGTTTTGCCAAACATCACTGGTTTTCCAAATATTGTTTCAAATGTCGGCGAGATTGGCAATAAAGGCATCGAAGTTTTATTGAATGCACGCCCTGTAAGAAATGCAAATTTCTCTTGGGATATTGGGTTCAATTTTTCAAGAAACACCAATACCATCAACAAACTATTGGGATTAGATAGAGATGGTGACGGAAGAGAGGATGATTTGATTGCCAATAACCTGTTTATTGGTCAATCCATCGGTACAATATATGGCTATGTCATCGATGGCTTATGGCAGATTGGAGATGAAATTCCTGCGGGTTATCAGCCTGGCTTATACAGGTTACAGGATTTGAACAATGATGGGAACATTACCCCACAAAATGACAGACAGATTTTGGGTAGAACTGAACCTGCCTATAGGTTTGGTATCCAAAATACATTGAGCTACAAGGATTTTACTTTTAGGTTTTTCCTTAACTCTGTGCAGGGCGGAAGGGACAGTTATCTTGGATTGAATAATCCATGGGCTGGTGTCAACTATGGTACTCCCGGCACAGCTCAAAGCAGCAACTGGTTTGAAGAAGTCAATTATTGGAGTCCTTCCAACCCAACAGCCACCTATAGAAGACCTGGACCTGATGCAGGCATCGCCGGACAAAGGTATTTTGACAGGAGCTTTATCAGGTTACAGGATATTTCATTGGCTTACAATGTGGATAGGGACTTGGTCCAAAGACTCGGGATGCAGTCCTTCAAGATCTTTGTGAGCGGCAAAAACCTCTTGACTTTCACCAATTGGGAAGGATGGGATCCTGAGACAGGCCAAGGTCTCGGCGCAGAAGCCGGCAGAAGTTTACCTGTTATGAAAGGTTTTTCGGTAGGTCTTGATGTTTCTTTCTAATCACTTAACAATAACTTTATGAAAACGATAATCAAAAATATATTCTTATTTATTGCAATGGCTGTAATTCATTCTTCCTGTATGGATGATGAATTCTTAACTGAAACTCCTTTGGATTTTTATAGTACCGGAAATTCATTTGTTACTTTCCAAAACTACCAAGGTGCATTGTTTGATATTTATGCCCAACTCAGGACCTTCAAATTCAATCCGAATGAAAATGGATACGCGCACATGTATGGCACAGATATCATGATCAATGCGAGGAGAACTGCTGATGGATTGAGGTGGGGAAATTACAGCGTAACCTTGAATCCTATCGGAGGAATACCGCTATACCATTGGAATGGCATGTATAAAGTAATCACCAGTGCCAATAGCATAATAGATAGGATAGTGGATAATACTGTATTGACAGCAGATGAAAAAAAACTTGTCGATGCTGAAGCAAGGTTTTTCCGGGCATTGGGATATAGAAACCTGGTGTATATATTCGGTGGTGTCCCTTTGCTATTGAATGAAGTTACTTCTCCCAAAACCGATTTTGAACGTGCGACAAGAGAGGAAGTCATTGCCCAGATTGAAGCCGACTTATTGATCGCAGCTGAAAATTTGCCTAAAATCAATACAGTAGCAGATGGAAGACTTTCAAATTTAGCAGCACTACATTTACTATCTGAAATATACATCGCCCAACAAAAGTGGGATTTGGCCATTGGAGCTGCTTCATCTGTGATCGATGATCCAAATACTGCATTGATGACTGCAAGGTTTGGTTCATTGGCAAATCAGCCGGGAGATGTGTTTTATGACCTATTTAGAGTAGGTAACCAAAATAGGTCAAGCGGTAACAGAGAAGCAATTTGGGTGGCCCAATTTGAACTGGATATTTTGGGTGGAGGGTTGAATTCTACAAATATTTCAGGAAATGTATTTGAAAGGGTCCATTCACCTGCTGTGTTTACATTAACTGACCCTGATGGCCGTTCAGGTTCTCTGGGCTCCAGGTCTACTTTGAATGCCGGAGGAAGGGGCGTTTCCTTTATGAGACCGACAGCCTATATGGAACAGACTATTTGGGCATCAGACTTCGACAATGATATCAGAAATTCCCGATTCAATTATGTCAGGGATTTCATCTATGACAATCCTGCATCGCGCTGGTTAGATTCCAGTATTGTCAAATATCCAGGACGTAATTTATTGGCAGAAAGCTGGAGATGGTATCCTCATATCAGCAAAGTGACCACTCCCGGTCAACACCCTGCTAATATTATCGCCAATGCAGAAACGTTATTACTTACAAATGGTGCCGGTTCTACTTATACAGACCAATATTATATGAGACTATCTGAAACCTACCTATTGAGAGCGGAAGCATATTTGGGCAAAGGAGATTTGCCTAATGCTGCCGCAGACATCAATCAGGTCAGAAGCCGCGCAAATGCAAGACCTGTAAGCCCTGCTAATGTCACTTTGGAATTTATCCTTGATGAAAGGGCTAGGGAATTGAGTTTTGAGGAAGATAGGAGGCTAACACTTTCCCGCTTAGGCAGATTGGTATCAAGAGTCAGGCAATTTAATAACTTGAACAATACCAATATCCTTGACCACCATGCCTTATGGCCGATTCCAGCAAGAGAAATAGAAGCCAATATCAACGGAAATCTGGAACAAAATCCCGGTTATTGATAAGAAAAAAATAAATGAAATTCCGTTTATTGTAATTATTGGGTAAACATTGATAACCATTATACTTCTGGTGTAATGGTTATTTCTTTTTTGAAAAGTGAAGGCTATAAAGCCATAAATACGAAAAAACAGCTACTGCTGCCATGGTAAATACTGATGACAATATCTTTATGGGCTTCAATGGAAAAAAAACTACATCCCATGTTTTTTTTGGTATTGCTGTGGGGTGACGCCAAGCGCATTTTTAAACACCCTATTAAAATACGAGATGTTTTTAAAACCGCTTTCATACCCTACACTTGCGATATTGAAGTTTTGGTGCAATAGGAGTTTGCAGGCATATCCCACACGTACCTCATTCAAAAATTGGGTAAAAGTTTTCAGTGTTGTTGATTTGAAATACCTACAAAAGGCAGTCTCATTCATATTTGCAATATCCGCCGCTTGATGGAGCGAAATATCTTCTGTAAAATTATTCATGATGTAATCATGGACTTTATTGATCCTATCCGCACCTTTAGATTGATAGGAATCCACAAAACCCAAGCTTGAAAGAATCTTATATTCTTTTGATTTTGCAATAAAATTCAAAATAGATAAAAACTCCAAAAGCTTTTCACCTCCTGTAGCATGAATGAGATCAACCAGTTTTTTTGATACCAGCGCTCTAGTTTCTCCTAAAATCTGTATCCCTTGCGAAGCATCATCCAAAAACTCTGTCAAACTGACCATCTCAGGTAAATTGAGGAATTCTTTCCCTACAAAATCTTTAAGAAATTGGGTTAAAATCACTTCCACTTTTAGATCTGGGTTGTTTTCGTAATATTTTTTATCAGAGCGCCACACATGTGGCAAATTGGGACCGACTAGAACAAGGTCTCCGTCTTCAAAGGCCTCAATGCTGTCTCCTATAAACCTTGTCCCGCTTCCTTTAATTATATGTAAAAATTCGAGTTCTATATGGTTGTGCCAAATATCATAAGTATGGGGCACTGAAAATTTTTCAATATAAAATGATTGTTCATATGACTTCGTGTTCTTCTTTAAAAACAAAGGTAGCATGACAGGTATTTTTTGGGTTTATGATAAAATCTTGCATAATACTAATGAATGTTTGCTAAATCGAATTTATTTACTCTCAAATACGCAAGATAAGTGCTATCCTTCGCAAAATCAAGAGGATATACCCAATCAATTGTCAGGTATTTTAGAGGCGTCTTATGAGAAAGAAATCTTGTCGGTTTTCTTGCCTTGAGAAAGTAAAATGAAACCCAAAATACCATGAAAATAATTTTTACAGGATTCCTCATGCTATTCATATTGAATAGCGTCTGTGGACAATTCATCGATACATCCGCTGACCGGGTCAAAACTCCACTTTCTGTACCGCTAAAAAAAATCGGAACAATCAAAAATAGAAGCACAAAAGAAATCCAATCCTCCCGCATTACCGTGGGTTGTGAGACCATTGACAGGGACCTTACGGTTTGGGATAATTATAAAGCGTACCTGCCTCCATTGGGTGTAAAAAAGATCCGATTGCAAGCAGGTTGGGCAAAATGCGAAAAGGTCAAAGGGGAATTCGATTGGAAATGGCTTGACGAAATCATCGACTATGCAGTTGCGAATAATATGGAACCTTGGCTGCAAGCATCCTATGGCAATCCCATCTATGAAGGCGGCGGCGGAACAGGACTTCTAAATTCCTTGATGACTTCAGAAGAAGCTTACCTTGCCTGGGACCGCTGGGTAGAAGCCTTGACTTTGAGGTACAGGGATAGGGTGAAAGAATGGGAAATCTGGAACGAGCCCGATCATCCGGGGCAAAATATCAGTGCTGAGACTACCGCTTCGCTCAATATCAGGACAGCCGAGATAATCAAGAAAATCCAGCCCGAAGCCAAAATTGCGGGTTTGGCCTATACTTCCAACAGCAATACCGAATACCTGGATAAATTTCTCAAAGTAATCGCCGAGGCGGGAAAATCAGACCTTTTCCATTGGATATCTTATCATAGCTATACCATGCGACCCGAAGACGCATACCGGGATCAAAATGTATTTGGGTTGAAAAAAACCATTGAAAAATACTCCAGTACGCTGAAACTCAGACAGGGTGAAAATGGCGCTCCATCCACATTTATACCAAGCTTTGCCTTGTCCCAATATTATTGGACAGAATATACACAGGCAAAATATGACATGCGCCGATTGCTTGGGGACTTGGGAAATGATATCGAGACTTCGGTATTCACCATAATAGACATTTATTATAAACCTGTTTTGAATACCAAGGGATTGATTCAATCTGACATAACCATGGCGGCCATCAGGCCAAAAGTGGCTTATTATGCGGTTCAAAATATTGCGACACTTTTTGATGATAACCTGATACTCAATCCTGATTTTATATATTCCACCACATCCCAAAATTCCATTTCAGTACATGGCTATCAGACTAAGGGAGACAAAATGCCATTGGTCGCCGCTTGGATAGATGGGTCAAATGTGACCAATTCATTTGAAACTGTGCAGACTGAAATCAAGGTTCAAAATGGCAGATTTGCCCAACCTGTTTGGGTGGATTTGATGACCGGTAAAATTTATGAACTCGGTGAAGACAACTGGAAAATAGAGGGTGATTTTACGGTTTTCACAATTCCCCTGTACGATTCTCCCATCTTATTGGCTGAAAAAAGACTGATCCCGATTCAAATCGGTGTAAATTAACCTAATTTTCAGAAAACCTGATTTGAACTATATCCCTCGCGCTATGAAACCAAAGACCTGTCAGCCTTATTTCTATTTTAAAAGTTTAGCATTGACTTTTCACTTGATTTTTTTAGCCTCGATGATTTTCTTACCCGGTACATCCTATGCACAATACCCGGGAATCGATGATGCCATCTCCAGCCATAGAAAAGGAGAATTGACCATTTATGCAAAGCCTGGAAGCAAAATAGAGATCGAGCAAATCAGCCACGACTTTTTGTTTGGAAGTGCCATTAGCAACAATTTTGTCAACGGTACAATTTCTGAAAAGGACAGAGAGTCATATGCCAACATATTTCAGCAAAATTTCAATTCCGCTGTGACTGAAAACGCCCTCAAATGGGGGGATATGGAAAAGGAAAGGGGATCGGTCAACTACAAAAATGTTGACGCGATTTTGGAATGGACTGAATCGGTTGGAATTCCATTGAGAGGGCATAATTTGTTTTGGGGAATAAAACAGTTTATCCAGCCTTGGGTCATGGCATTAGAGGATGATGCACTTTTGGAAGTGATGCAAAATAGAGCAGAGACCATTTCTAAGAAGTATGCCGGCAGATTTGCAGAATATGACCTGAACAATGAAATGATTCATGGGAATTATTATGAAGAACGTTTTGGAAACGAGATCACTAAAAACATGGCCGAATGGATCATGGAGTTTGATCCGAAGGCAAAACTTTACTTGAATGATTACGATATGCTGACAGGAAAGAAGCTGGGTGATTATTTGCATCAGATCCGTCAATTACTGAAACAGGGAGTTCCAATTGCCGGTATTGGAGTCCAAGGTCATTCGCACTCAGAAGTTTTTGACAGGGAGCAACTAAGATCCGCCTTGGATTCATTGGCCACATTCAATCTTCCCATAAAGATTACTGAATTTAACATGCCGGGACAAAATTCTGTCTATTACAAAGACCGCACTCTTGAACTTTCAGACCAAGCCGAGGAAGAAAAGGCAAAGGAGTTGGTAGATTTTTTTCGGATATGTTTCGCAAACCCTGCTGTTGAGGGTATTTTATTTTGGGGATTTTGGCAAGGAGCCAACTGGATACCTACATCGTCATTGTATAAACTTGACTGGTCACCGACTCCGGCGGCCAAGGCATACCAAGATTTGGTATTTAACGAATGGTGGACAAAAGAATCAGCAATTGTAGGCAATGATGGAGCACTGAAACTGAAAGTCTTTTATGGTAAGTTAAAGGTAACTGTAAATGGGAAAGCCAAAGAAGTCCAATTCTCTAAAAACATGAAAAATGATCCTTTGATTTTTAATTAAAATACCAATAAGGAATTCAACTTAAAATGGAAAAACTCCAACAGCTCGATTACATTGCCTTTTTGATCTACATGCTATTGATGGCAGGGATCGGGGTGTTTTTCGGGTGGTTTATCAAAGACATCAAAGATTACTTTAAGGGTGGCAATACCATCCCATGGGTCATCGGAGGGATCAGCAATTACATGGGATTGTTCAGTTCATTTGTATTTGTGGCCCATGCAGGCATCGCTTATCAATATGGATTGATCGGCGTGTTGATCCTTTGGAGTACCGTTTTTCCTTGTTTGATCGCTTCAAGATATCTGGCAGCAAGATGGCGGAGGTCGGGAATAATCACTCCTGTCGAATACCTCGAAACTAGATTCAACAGTAATGTCAGACAAACTTTCAGTTGGATTGGTTTGGGAATGAGGTTTTTGGATAATATGGTCCGGTTGTATGCCATAGGTATTTTTATCAGCACTGCAACCCACTTCAGCTTCATGGAATCTGTCCTGATTTCGGGATTTGTCATCACCATGTTCACCATTATCGGTGGGGTCTGGGCGGTAGTGGTCATGGATACCATTCAATTTGTGATTTTGATTTTTGCATCCCTGATCATGGTTCCCTTGTCCTTGGATGCGGTGGGTGGCTTAGGAAACCTAATGCAAAAGCAACCTGATCATTTTAATTTCCTGAATGGACCAAATGGCAATATGTTCTGGATTTTTGTCTATTTCCTTTTGATCAGCCTTAAGTATAATGGCAACTGGGCATTTATTCAGCGGTTTTACAGTGTGAAGGATGAACCTTCATCCAAAAAACTCGGGTACTTTACAGCCATCCTTTTCTTTGTTTTCCCTATTTTCTTTTTGCTTCCTGCGATTGCCGCGACTGAAATCTTTCCTGCATTGCCCAATCCCGAAATGGCCTATGTGGCCACAGCTGTAAAATTGCTTCCATCGGGCATCATGGGACTGATGCTTGCCGCCATCTTCTCAGCGACGATGTCATCGCTCAACTCCGAATTCAATATCATGTCAGGTGTATTGACCAACGATATTTACAAAAGGTTATGGAATGCTGAAGGAACAGACAAGCATTACCTTTGGGTTGCGAGGATCAATATCGTGTTAGTTGGAATCGTAGCGACTGTCGGAGCATTGTATGTGGGGCAATTGGGAGGCGCTTTTGAGGCAAATAAATTACTGACGGGATTATTTGCGATTCCGTTGGCAATCCCTTTGGTATTTGGAATTTTATTTAAAAAACCAAATTCCACCGGTGCAATAGCTACCGTCGTGGTGGGAATCCTTGCAGGTTTTTTACTCAACAGCCATCCTGAAATTTCATGGGAACTGGCCACTTTCATTGAAATCATAATCTGCTTTGCAATATTCTTCTCCTCCGGTTGGTGGGTACCTAAATCAATCGAATATAAAGAGCGGATTGATGGATTTTTCAAACTGATCAACACCCCTTTAAGACAAGATGAAATTCCGGAAATATCTATTGAATTCAAAAAAATGCTTTCCAACGTATTTGTTATAGCCTTGGCATTGAGTGGCTTATTGATTATCGCAATGGCAATGTTTTCATTGGGTACCAAAGGAAGCAACATCGCCATAATTGGTGCCATGATTTATTTTCTATTTGCAATTGTGGTTTTTTTGGTTGGAAAAAAAGCCTCTCAACATTGACAAACTCAAACCTATGGATTCTTTTATAAACAAAAACTGGCTGATCAAAAATAAAACAGGAGAGCGTCTCTACCATGAAGTAGCAGCACCTCTCCCAATTATCGATTACCACAACCACCTCAATCCGCACCATATTGCCGAAAATAAACAGTTTTCAAACCTGACTGAGCTTTGGATTGCCCATGATCCATATAAGCACAGGGCAATGCGGATCAATGGAATCCCTGAAAATGGCATTACAGGTTCGGTATCAGATTTTGAAAAATACCAAAACTGGGTTGGCACCATTTCTAAAACATTGGGCAACCCACTTTTTCATTGGAGTTTTCTGGAACTGAAACGGATTTTTGGCATTGATGAAATGCTCAGTCAAAAAAACGCGGTAAAAATCTGGGAAGCCTGCAACCATAAACTCCAACAGGAAGAATTCAAAACATGCAGTCTGATCAATAAGTGGAAATCGGAAATCCTGGTGACTTCAGATGATTTGTTGGATAACCTTGAGTCCCACAAGAAAATCGCTTTTGACCAAAATAATGTCAAAGTCCTTCCTTCATTGAGAGCTGATTCTATTTTGGATATTTCAAATCCAAACTATTTGGAGTGGATCAAAAAGCTTGAGATAGAGACGGATACTTTAATTTTAAACCTTGATGGGCTTAAGGAAGCTGTCAAAAGAAGATTGGATTATTTTGCTGAAAACGGATGTCTGTTCGCTGACCATGCCCTTGATTCCGGGTTTTCATTCAAGCAGATTGATGAAAAGGAAGCAGGGGAAATTTTTAGAAATATCCTCCAAAATCAGCATCTGGAACCTAAGGACTCTGTCAAGTTAAATTCATTTATGCTGGATTATCTGGGAGAGGAATATGGAAGGAGGGGCTGGATTATGCAATTGCATATCGGTGCACAAAGGAATACAAGCAGCAGGCTAAGGAGAATGGTCGGTCCAGCAGGCGGATTTGCAAGTATCGGTAAAGCTTGTGACATCAATTCACTGACTCTGTTTTTGGATAGTCTGGAAAGAAAAGGGGCTTTGCCTGAAACGATTCTATATACACTCAATCCGGCTGACAATGCCGCGCTGGCAAGTTTGACCGGTTCTTTTACGGAAGATGGCGTCGTCGGAAAAATCCAGTTTGGCCCTGCATGGTGGTACAATGACCATTATGCCGGAATCAGGAAACACCTGAATGACATATCTTCCTATGGATTATTAGGCACATTTATAGGAATGACAACGGATTCCAGAAGTATCCTTTCGCTATCCCGACATGAATATTTCAGGAGAATTCTTTGTGACCAAATCGGTGGATGGGCGGAGGAAGGAAAGCTGCCAAATGACATGGCCTTATTGGAACAGTTGATCAAGGACATATCTTATTTGAATATCAAAACAAAAATCCTCAAAAGAGAAAAAATATGGCAGGAATAAATCAAGCTAGAGTGGCAGTAGTCACAGGAGCCGGAGGGACATTATGTTCTGAAATGTCTCTGGCTCTGGCAAAGCAAGGTATCAAAGTTGCGCTTCTTGGAAGAGACCTTGACAAACTCAAATTTGTGGAGGCAAAAATTCTGGAAAATGGGGGAACTGCCATTTCCATCAGCACAGATGTGATCTCAGAAGAACAAGTAACAAAGGCAAGGAATGAAATAATTGAAAAACTTGGCTTCTGTTCCATTTTGATTAACGGTGCAGGAGGAAATCAAATGGAGGCGGTCACTACTTTCACTGCTTTTGACAGTAAAGAATTAGGAACGGCAACAACTACAGAAAGGGGATTTCTCAATTTGAATATGGAAACCTTCTTGAGCGTGCTTCAGGTCAATACCATGGGAACGGTGATTCCCTGTAAAATATTTGCGAAGGATATGGCTCAAAACGGTGGCGGAACCATCATCAATATTGCATCCATGAACAGCTTCCGGCCGCTTTCAAGAGTGGGTGCTTATGGAATGGCAAAAGCAGGGATTGCCAATTTTACCCAATGGCTAGCCACTTATTTGGCACCCGCCAATATCAGGGTCAACGCCATCGCTCCGGGTTTTTTCATCAATGAAAGAAGCAAGAAGATATTGTTCAACCCAGATGGAAGCAAAAGTCCGCGGGGAGAAAACATCCTTCGCCAAACGCCTTTGAAGCGTTTTGGAGAAGCAAAGGAATTGATCGGTTGTATGAATTGGCTGATCAATGACAATGAGGCAGGTTTTGTGACTGGTACAGTCATTCCTATTGACG
>JBBRFK010000072.1:0-17031 GCA_038224435.1 Cytophagales bacterium
GGAAATAGTCGCAGGCGCTTTGCAGGACAATGACCGCGGATTGATAGTCGGCAGAAGGTCTTTTGGAAAAGGGTTGGTTCAGATGCCAATTGACCTGTCAGATGGCGCAGAGTTAAGGTTGACCATTGCACGGTATTATACGCCTTCGGGGAGATCCATCCAAAAACCATATGGAACCGATGAAGACTACGGCAAAGATTTTACAAATAGGTTTGAGCACGGAGAATTTTTCTCAGCAGACAGCATCAAATTCAATGACAGTCTAAGATATGAAACTGTTTCCGGTAGGTCGGTATATGGAGGAGGAGGAATCATGCCTGATTTCTTTGTGCCCCTTGACACCACGATGTCCAGCGCTTATGTGAACAGGCTATTCAACTCTGATTCTTCCAGGGAATTTATCCTTGACTATTTGGATAAGAACAAGAAAAAATTTGATGGAATGAGTTTCGAAGACTACTATAAAAAATATCAAATCCCCGAAGAAATGCTTCAGGGCCTGATCAAAGTAGGAGAAAGAAACAAAGTGAAGTTTGACGAAAAGGATTTTACCAAGTCAAAAAGCTATCTCAAAGTCCTTTTGAAAGCACATATGGGAAGACAGATATACGATGACAATGCTTTCTACAAGGTAATCAACGATATCAATGAAGTTTATCTGCAGGCGTTGGGGCTTTTTGACGAGGCAGAAAAACTTGCTTTCTCCTCAAAGGTCAAAGAGGAAGAGTAAAAATGAGTTAATCAAGTCTTAAAAATGGGGTCGATTTGACCCCATTTTTTTTGTCCTTACCCTATGGGATTTTGACAAATTGCCTTATTCTAGCATATAGGGATGATTGGAAAAGTTTTTATTTTCCAAAAAAGACAAAGCTGATAACACCCTCCTAGAATTTATGATGGAATGCAATTTCTTTCCCGGATTGTCTACTGTAATTTTCGCAAAAAAAATCGTCCGTCAAAAACCTTACAGCCATCCTAAAGTACTATATTCAATATTACAAAAACCCAAAATCCTATGAAAAAGCCGTTATTATTGGCATTGATCATTTTCACATTGCCGCTAATCCAATCCAATCTTATGGGACAACAATCAAAAATCACCCATATCGCAGTATATGTAAGTGACCTGAAGCAAAGCAGTGATTTCTACAAAAATATATTCAAGTTCCCTGAAATAGAAGAACCATTCAAAGATGGATTACATACTTGGTTGAATATTGGCAACAATTTATCGCTGCATATCATAGAAGCGCCTTGGGAACCAGTCAGCATCAATAAAATCAACCACATATGTTTTAGTGTGACCGACATGGACAAGACCATTGCCAACCTCAAAAATCATGGTGTGGAATATGAAGATTGGCCCGGAAATAAAAACAAGGTGAACATAAGGCCGGACGGGATCAAACAGATTTACGTCAAAGACCCGGATGGGTATTGGATCGAAATCAATGATGAGTACTAATTAAATTGAGTCATTATAAATCTTTCAAATAGCCTTCATTTCTTTCCAAACTGACGGAAGACCGAAGTCGGAATAAGCCCATTTTTTTCTATAACCCAGAAAATCAATTATTCCAACACATAATAAAGTAACATAACAGACAATCAAATTTTCAAAAAAACACCCCTTTCGATCCAGAAAGGGGTGTTTTGATTTTTAAGCCAAATACATTTTAGAAAGTGACTCCCAATTACAATTGGAATCCCCTGTTGTAAACGTCTACGTTGCTATTTTTGAATACAGGACTCAAGCCATAATTGTAAGAAGCTTGAAGGTTTAATCCCCGGGGAAGGTTATAACCCAATCCAAACAAAAGCCCAAAATCCGTATTGTTGACAGCCTCGGTATCGAAGCTTACTGTAGATCCAAACAAATCACCCTCAAAACGCGAATCAGTGAGAAATGAAATCTGTGGCCCTCCAAAGACATTCAGCCCGTCAGTCAGGTAAAGCCTCAAAAAAACAGGAATGTCCACGTAATTCAAGGGCTATCTTGAATTTACCAAGTCATCGTTTTGCGTTCCTTTCACTGAATAAAACACACCTGGTTCTATGGCCACTGAATTGCCAAGAAAGAAAGAATTGTACAATCCGACGTGATAACCTATTCTGTTGTTGTATTCATTGCCCGAAGCATCATCTCCTCCAAAGTTGAAGAAATTTGCACCGGCTCTAAGTCCAAGGCCTCTTTTTTATCAGAATCCTGTGCATTAGATTGAAGGGAAAATACTGCCAGTAAAGCGAAAATCATTGTTAATTTTTTCATAAGATATAATAGTTGGTTTTCAGGAGAAAGGCCAATACCATGCCAGATGAAAATCCTTGCAATTCAAAAAGTGATTTCTAGGTATCTTAGGTGATAATCACCTTGTCCACATAGCTTGAGTTCATGATTCCCAAAGCTCCCATGTATTTAAGGTTAAATTTGATCAAATCTCCCACTTTATACCCTTTTGGATTGAGACCCAGGTTGAGAATAAGCATATCAGAACTTGCACCTAAAATCTCAAAATCCAAATCTATCGGAATGAGGTATTTCGGTTCTATATCGAGTAATCCAATATCCAGAATAGCCCTGAATGAAGTCAATCCATAAAGGCTTTGGTCAATCTCAATCGTCTCTCCTTGGGGATTGGCAGCTAGTGCACCTGTAGGTAAAAGCGGCTTTTCCTGCATTTCTATGATTTCGGCGTTCAATTCAAATACATCGCTGTGCATTCCGGGAATGATTTTTTCCTCAAAAAGATCTACACCGAAATACAGCGTCTCCCCTACTCTAAAATGATTGACCCCTTTGGGTAATTGTTTGTTTTGCATCAGAGGAATTGTGACCGAAGTCCCCGCAGATACCCAGGGGATATCCTTGTTAAATTTTAACTCAATAATCTGCTTGTATAGCGAAAGCTGTATCAGCTTGTCTGTAGAAGGCATCACGCCGTTGAGGCAATTAAGATTCGTGCCCAAACCTATGATTTCAATATTGGGCAAATCAAATATCTTTTCATAAAAATCCACGATATGGTCACCGATAACTCCTTCTCTCAAGTCCCCTGTTTCGACCATTATGATGATTTTATGGATTTTGGATTGGTTTGCAGCCTCTGCTGAGATCCATCGAATGGTGTTCAGTTCGCTGTTTAGACTCACGTCTGCAAACTTGACCATTTTGGGAATGTTCCGTTTCGAAACAGGTTTGATATAGACAGTCTGGATTTCGGGGCTGATTTCTTTGATTTTGGCAAGGTTACTGATCCGCGAATCATGGATTTCAGCTACGCCGAGATCAATGAGTTCTTTGAGAAATTTCCTGTTTCCACAAAATATTTTGGACACAACACCCCAAGAAATGTCATTTTCCTCAAATAGATCTTTGAGGAATTTAAAGTTTTCTTGGAGCTTAATCCTATTAAGTGTCAAAAAAGCCATCTTATTTTATCAGTCTCATTTCAAGGTACTTGTTGGTAAAGCCCAATTTTTCATAAAGCTTTCTTGCCGGATTATCCGGTTCGACGTGCAAAGCAATTGCGCCATTTGCCAGGTCTATTACAGCTGACATCAGTTTCTTGCCAACTCCTTTTCCCCTTTGGGTGGCATCTACAGCGATATAGACCAGAATATTCTCGGGGATATAGCCTGACATTCCAGTTTTGTTGACCACTACTGCACCGACAATATTGCCTGATTCCTTTGCCATGACCACAAATCCTCCTTTGTCCACTGCTTGGTCCAAGGCGTAATCCAGGCATTTCAAAATGTGATCTATAGGATCACCGTATTGCTCAAGCTGGACAAACAAAAAATCTGCAATCTCTTTTTTCTGCAAATAGGTGGCTTGATCGGTTGTTGAAAGGGTTTCTATCTTAAGCATATTTCTCTATTTTAATTTGAGTTTTTGATTTTCTCAATTGATACACAAGTAAATACATAATTAAAGCCATGAAAAGCCCAAAGAAGTTTGGATCAAGTCCAAATGGAAGATCTGCTTCGACCAACCCCAAAGTCAAAGTTACAATTCCTCCGGAAATCATTGAGGCGATAGCCGCATCGGGGTTTCTCTTTTTTGAGAATAATCCAAATAGTATCGGAACCAAAAGTCCGGAAACCATAAAAGCGTAACTATACAGCATCAGCTCCAATACATTGGTCATCTGCACGGCAATCAGTAACGCAATCACGCCAAGGATCAAAGTGAACAATTGACTGACCCTCATTTGCATGGATTCACTTTTAAAATTGAGCCATTTACCAAAAATATCTGTAGTGAGATTTCCTGAGGCAGCCATCAGGCAAGAATCAGCAGTAGATAAAACAGCAGAAAAATATGCCGCCATCATCAGACCCAAAATCCCGGGAGGAAGGATTGTGCTGAGCAAAATAGGAATCCCCATTTCAGGATCCATCATTTCCGAATCAATAAATAACAAACCCTGCTCAAACGCCACCCTCGCAAGTAAGCCCATAGCAACTCCCATAAACGCCATAATAGGCCATTCGAAAAGTCCTGCAATGAACCATGCCTTTTGGGCAGATTTGGTATCCCGGCTCGCAAAGATTCTTTGGTAAAGCGTCATGCCAATAAACCATATCGGCAAAATAGTAATTCCCCAGTTGGCGAAATCCTGCCAACTTATGTTGTCAAGCCTGAAAAACGCCTCCGGCAGCGTCGCTTTGATAACTTCCCAACCTCCAACATGAAAGTAAGCAACGGGAATTCCTATCAATATGAAACCCAGCATGAGAATAATCCATTGGATGGTATCAGTATATATTACAGCTTTTAATCCCCCCAGAACTGTATAAACTATAGCAATGACACCCATAATTAAAAGTGCCTGATCAAGTGATAGCTCAGAAAATGTACCCGAAGCCAATTTGGCACCTGCCAGCAATTGGGAAGATGTAAATCCCAAATATCCGATCAGAGAAATAAAAGCGGCTACAAGCCCGACTTTCTTGGAAAATAAGTATTCAAAAATCTGGGGAAAAGTATAAAAATCAGCAAATGCTTTATCTTTCTTGATGCGGGGGATTAAAAATACGGCTGCAAGCCAAGCTCCCAATAATCCGGTAAACAACATCCAACTTCCGGATATTCCCATTACAAATCCCAAACCACCTAATCCCACCGAAAAACCACCGCCTACATCTGTAGCGACTACTGATAGACCGATATGCCAGCTTCCGATATTTCTTCCACCCACATAGTAATCATCTTGATTTTTGTTTTGACGCATGAAATAAAATCCTATTCCTAGCATCACGAACATATACCCGACAAATATGCCGAGGTCAATGTAATGCATCTTTTCCTTTCCTTAATATCTGATAATAAATTTAATTTAAGTAATTTTTCAAAGATACTAATAATTATTTTAGTCTAAAAGAAAGATATAATATAATTCCTACGCTGAATTGTTTGATATTAAGCAAAAAAAAAGCCGGACTAGCCGGCTTTTTGATTGCATTATAAAGTATAAGGATTGTTATACATTTTGACTGCTCAGGACAGCAGAGAAATACTCCCTGTTCATCCTTGCGATATTGCTAATGCTGATCGCTTTGGGACATTCCGCTTCACAGGCACCGGTGTTGGTACACGCGCCAAAACCTTCTGCATCCATTTGGGCGACCATCTTTTCAGCCCTTGTTTTTCTTTCTACCTGACCTTGTGGCAACAATGCCAATTGGGAAACTTTAGCAGAAGTGAAGAGCATGGCAGAGGCATTTTTGCATGCAGCTACACAGGCTCCGCATCCAATACATTGTGCAGCATCCATGGCTTGATCAGCTGTTACTTTTGGAATAGGTATCTCATTGGCATCGGGAATACCGCCGGTATTGACGGATACATATCCACCTGCTTGGATGATTCGGTCGAAGGCAGACCTGTCTGTCACGAGATCCTTCAAAACAGGGAATGATTTGGCTCTCCATGGTTCGATGGTAATAGTCTCGCCATCATTGAAAGAGCGCATATGCAACTGACAAGTAGTAGTCTGCTGAGGGCCATGCGGCTTTCCATTGATATATAGGGAGCAACTTCCGCAGATGCCTTCTCTACAATCGTGGTCAAAGTGTACCGGATCTTCGTTTTTGGCAGAAAGTTCCTCGTTCAATACGTCTAGCATTTCAAGGAAAGACATGTCTTTTGAAACACCTCCCAATTTGTAATCTTTAAATCCTCCCTTATCGGATTGGTTTTTCTGTCTCCAGATTTTCAAAGTTAAATTCATATCTCTAACGAGTTAAATGCTTCCAATTTACTTATAACTTCTTTGGGTCAGCTTCACATTTTCGAAAACCAATAGGTCTTTGACCAACTCTTCCTCCTGTCCTTCACCCGAATATTTCCATGCAGCTACATAAGCGTAGTTCTCATCATCCCTTAGTGCTTCTCCCTCCGGAGTCTGGTATTCTTCTCTGAAGTGACCGCCACAGGATTCATTT
The DNA here is from genome assembly GCA_038224435.1 of Cytophagales bacterium. Lineage (GTDB taxonomy): Bacteria > Bacteroidota > Bacteroidia > Cytophagales > Cyclobacteriaceae > Cognataquiflexum. The sequence goes on from JBBRFK010000072.1 coordinate 6,451, forward strand.
CTGTCCAATGCGTCATCCACCATCAACTCTCCCAATTCAATGAAATCAGAAACCCTATGCGCTTTTTCCAAAGATTGGTTCAGTTCTTCATTGTCGCCAAGAACTTTGACATTGGACCAAAATTCAGCTTTCAATTCCTTGATCATAGCTTTGGCTTTTTTCAGGCCTTCTTCATTTCTTGCCATTCCGCAATAATCCCACATGATTTTTCCAAGTATCTTATGGAAATGATCGACTGTTTTTTCGCCTTTGATAGATAGAAGCTTTTGGATTCTATCTTTAATTTGTTGTTCCGCTTTTTTAAATTCAGGATGGTCTGTCCCTATTCTTTCAGCAGCATTGTGGGACAAATAATCCCCGACAGTATAAGGAATAACAAAGTAGCCGTCGGCCAATCCCTGCATCAATGCCGAAGCTCCCAATCTGTTGGCACCATGGTCAGAGAAGTTGGCTTCTCCAAGTGCATACAATCCCGGGACATTGGTCATCAGGTTGTAATCCACCCAAAGCCCACCCATGGTGTAGTGTACAGCTGGATAGATCATCATCGGCGTTTCATATGGATTTTCGCCGGTGATCTGCTGGTACATATCGAAAAGGTTGCCGTATTTTTCGCTGATGGTGTCTTTTCCGTCCCGCTTTATGGCATCTCTGAAATCCAAAAACACCGCTTCACCGGTTTCATTTACTCCCTTCCCTTCATCACAGACATATTTGGCGTTTCTTGAAGCGACATCTCTTGGTACAAGATTACCAAAAGAAGGATATTTTCTTTCCAAGAAATAATCCCTGTCCTGTTCTTGGATATCATTGGCCTTAATCTGGTCTTTTCTTAATTTCTCCGCAGTGTCTTTGGTAGCAGGTACCCAAACCCTACCGTCATTTCTCAAAGATTCAGACATCAAAGTCAATTTGGATTGGTGGTCTCCTGATACGGGGATACAAGTCGGGTGAATCTGGGTGAAGCACGGATTGGCCATCAATGCCCCTTTCTTATGCGCTCTCCAAGCGGCCGTCACATTGGAACCCATCGCATTGGTCGAAAGGAAGAAAACGTTTCCATATCCACCTGTACATAGCAATACCGCGTGGGCAGCGTGCGATTCGATGGCTCCGGTGATGAGGTTTCTTGTGATGATTCCTTTTGCTTTCCCGTCGATGGTCACCAAATCCATCATTTCAGTACGGGGATACAATCTCACCTTGCCATTGGCAACCTGTCGGCTTAATGCCGAATAAGCTCCCAAAAGCAATTGTTGACCTGTTTGACCCCTGGCATAAAAAGTCCTTGAAACCTGTGCCCCACCAAAAGACCTATTGGCAAGCAGTCCCCCATATTCACGGGCAAAAGGAACTCCCTGGGCCACACATTGGTCAATGATTTTGACAGACACTTCTGCCAATCGGTAAACATTGGATTCTCTTGCCCTATAGTCACCACCTTTGATGGTATCATAAAACAACCTGTACACTGAATCGCCGTCATTCTGGTAGTTTTTAGCAGCATTGATTCCTCCTTGGGCTGCAATAGAATGCGCTCTTCTTGGGCTGTCTTGGAAACAAAATGCTTTTACATTGTACCCCAACTCCGCCAAAGAAGCGGCTGCCGAAGCTCCTGCCAAACCTGTCCCAACGACAATCACATCATATTTTCTCTTGTTAGCCGGATTGACCAGCTTCACGTTAAATTTGTGTTTGGTCCATTTTTCTGCCAATGGGCCTTCAGGTATTTTAGAATCCAGTATCATCTAGGTCAGATTTAAATTTCTACATTCATTTTCAATTTCCATCCAGTCAAAGCGACTGGGCATACATTACTATAGGAATCAAGGCAAAAAGTGCCGGAACGATGATCGAAAAGACAAACCCGACTTTTTGGATCAAAGGGGAATATTTCACGTGGTTAAGACCAAGTGTCTGGAAAGCACTCGCAAAACCGTGCGATAGGTGAAAACCAAGAAATCCCATGGCCACTACGTAAAATATAACATACAATACATTGGAATATGACGCAGCGACGATCGCGAAGACATTTTTATAAGTGACGCCTGCATAGTCCACCATCGGCATTTCACCAAATTTGATTTCGTAATAGAATCCTTTCAAGTGGACCAATAGAAATATCAAAATCACTGTGCCAAGAATCCCCATGTTTCTGGAAGACCAGGTACTATTTGTGGACGCTTTACTCACTGCATAACCTATCGGCCTTGAGCTTTTATTTTGTCTGGACAGCAAAATAGAATATATTACATGGAGTAGGATAAAAGCAAAATTCCCGATGGATACTACTCTGATAAGCGGATTTTGCGCCATGCTTTCCGCATAAAGGTTGAATGACTCACCATTATCCGGGACCAAGAGCTGCAGGTTACCGATCAAATGGACTACCAAGAATAATATTAGAAACAATCCTGTAAGGGCCATTAATAATTTCCTGCCCAAAGTGCTGCTTAAGGTTTTTGATACCCAACTCATATAATTTTTCTTAAATGTTCGATTGAAAATAGGTTTTTGAACTTCGTCGCCAAATTTACATTTGGAATGGTTAGTAAACAATCCAATAACAATCGAGAGAACTTATTTTAAATTATTCTAAATAGACTTTTAAAACAGGTTATTTTCACACAAGTGAGGTGCTTGTCTAACCATCTGTTTATTTTTATTGTTTGATTTAAGTAAATAATTTCATCCTGATTTATTTATTTTCGTATATCTTGATGATCAAATTCTACCTGCATGAAATTTAAATATTCATTTTTAACAGCCCTGTTTATTTTATTCCTTTCTGCCTCTCAGGTATTTGCCACGCATATCCGTGCCGGAGAGATTACTGCAGAGCGGGTATCTGTTCAGACACTGACCTACAAAATCACGGTTGTAGGCTACACCGACACAAGGTCAACTGTGATTTTTGGCCCAGGAGACATCAATTTTGGAGATGGCAGAGAAGTCACTCTGAATACGGAAAGCGAATTTGTATTAGTAAGCAATGTTGGAAACCAAATAGAAAAAAACGTATTTGTTATAGAACATACTTTTCAGGGGCCAGGCAGGTATACCATTTGGTTTAGGGAACGAAATAGGAATGACCTGACTTTGAATATGGACAATTCCGTGGAAACACCTTTTTATGTGGAAACCCAAATCACCATTGATCCATTTATCGGCGTAAACAACTCTCCGGTATTGACCATCCCTCCTGTAGATAATGGCGCTGTAAATAGGCGGTTTATCCATAATCCCGGGGCTTTTGATCCTGACGGGGACAGCTTGGCTTACAGCTTGGACATACCTAAGCAAGCTTTTCAACGATTTGTAAATAACTACAGAAGCCCAGCTTCTTCTGAATTCAGCTTCAACAGAGAAGACGGTTCACCAAACCCATTTTTGACAGTAGACCCATTGACAGGCGATCTGGTGTGGGATTCCCCAGGTCTTGCAGGTCAGTTTAATGTGGCCATGAGAATCAGTGAATATAGGAAAATAGCAGGGGAATGGCGGCTGATTGGATACGTGGTGAGGGACATGCAGATCATTATCGAAAACTCCAATAACAATAGACCTGTATTAATCCTTCCGGATGACCTTTGTGTGGTTGCCGGCACTAAAATCGAGGAGATCATTCAAGGTTCTGATCCTGATGGAGACCCGATCAAAATTGAGGTTTTTGGTGATCCAATTGAAATTTTGAGTTCTCCGGCTACTTATACCCCCGAATCAGTTTACCAACCGACTCCAGGAGTAATCAATTTTGAATGGCAGACGATCTGTAGCCATATCAGAGAAAGAGAATACCAGGTTAGAATAAGGATTACTGACCAACCACGATCGGGGCCTGCCTTGGTGGACATCAAAACCTGGAACATCAAAGTAATCGGTCCGCCGCCGGTACTTGAAAATGCAGAACAACAGCAAGGAAGGGCTGTCAGTGTAGAATGGACACCTTATTCGTGCGGTAATTCGGCCCAGACCATGCAGGTTTGGAGGAGGATCAATTCGGATCCATATGAGCCAGATTCCTGTGAGACCGGGATAAGAGCGGGGTATGAATTGGTCGGAACAACCGACATGGGGACTTTTGATTTTCTTGATACCAACATGGGTGAAGGATTGGCGCCGGGAAACACATATTGCTACAGGTTGGTGGCGGCATTTCCAAGTCCTAGATCCGGAGAAAGTATTGTGTCAGAAGAAATCTGCATCACGATAGATGTAGACGTGCCGTTGATCACCAATGTCAGTGTAGAAGCTACAGATACCGAATCTGGTCAGATTTTTGTAAAATGGACACCTCCTTATGATATTGATAGGACTCAGTTTCCCGGACCTTTCACTTATGAACTTCTAAGGAACAATGGTTTTACAGGAAGTCAAAATAGGATTTCGGTCATAAGCACTTCTGATACTTCGTTTACAGATACCGGTTTGAATACCGAAAATCTGGTATACAATTATAAAGTAATCCTAAAGGAAAATACTACCACCATTGACAGTTCGAGTACTGCTTCTTCTGTGAGACTGGATTTGATCATTATCAATGAAGCCATTGAGTCGAAATGGCAATTCAATACACCTTGGAACAATTCCATTTCCCAATACAAACACGAAGTATACAGGAATAGAAATGATCCGGATGCATTGGATGAAAATACTTTTGTATTGATTGCAGAAGTTGATCCCACAGTCGCGGGTTTCACCTACTTTGATGATGGAAGGCACAATGGTGTATCCTTGAAAAAAGACATCGAGTACTGCTATTATGTAGTTACAAAAGGCGCCTATAATGTGGATGAAATTGAATATCCTTTGGAAAACAAATCTCAGATCATCTGTGCGAGACCTGATGATGACAGGCTACCATGTCCGCCTGTATTGGTATTTGAAGGACCAGAATGTACCGAATTCTTATCTGACAAAGGCTGCGGCACCAATTCATTTGAACATAAACTCAGTTGGGAACCGGATTTTAGCGGGGTTTGTGATGACGAACTGAGTGCATTCAGGTTGTACTTCACTCCAGAAGGTGAAGAAGGACAATTCGAATTGGCAGGTACCTATTCTGCATTTGAGAGAGATGCCCTCATCAGGAACCTTCCAAATTACAGGGGTTGTTATTACATCACCGCGGTGGACAGGTCAGGAAATGAAAGTGAACCAAGCAATATTGTTTGCGTGGACAATTGTCCGAGCTATTTCCTACCAAATGCCTTCACTCCAAATGGCGACGGCATCAATGAGACATTCATGGCTTTTGACAATCCTTTTGCTAAATGTCCAAGGTTTGTCTTGGGCGTGGAAATATTCATTGTCAACAGATGGGGTGTAGAGGTTTTTAGCTACAACAGTCTCTCTTCCAATGAAAATGACATATACATCAGATGGGACGGAACAGATAAAAATGGCAATGAATTACCTTCGGGCACTTATTTCTATAGTGCAACTGTCAAATTTGATGTGTTGGATCCGGCAAGGCAGGAACAAAAACTCAAGGGAACTGTTCAGATTTTAAGATGAGGATCCAAGACAGGTACGATATTATCCTTTTCGACGGCGTTTGCAATTTGTGCAACAACGCCGTCGATTTTGTTATAAAGAGAGATAAAAAAGACCGTTTTAAATTTGGAGCGCTTCAGGATGCTGCTTCAAAATCAATCTTGAAAGAAAATAAAATCAACCAAGATTATATTGATTCGATCATTTTGGTCAGAGGGGATCAAATATTTTACAAAAGCAAAGCTGCCTTGGAAATAGCGAAAAATCTGAGCGGCCTTTGGCCAGTGTTGGTTGTTTTTAATGTTGTACCCTCATTTATCCGGGACCCAATTTATGATTGGATTGCTCGTAAAAGGTACAGTTGGTTTGGAAAAAAAGAAACCTGCAGGATTCCAACTCCGGAAGAAAAACAAAAATTTTTAGGAGACACAGACAAATAATTTGCTGATTGGAATAAAAACCACACTTGAATTTAGGTTTTCTTTTTATCTTGAAAGGATCAATAATAATTTATTTTAAATAATGGATATAAACAGAGTTTTTGAAAACAACCAAAATTGGATTGCCTCAAAACTTGAGATTGACCCACATTATTTTGAGGATTTGTCAAAGGGACAAAACCCTGATATTTTATACATTGGCTGTTCGGACAGTAGGGTGACCGCCGAGGAATTGATGGGCGTTCAGCCCGGAGAGGTTTTTGTGCACCGAAACATTGCCAACATGGTCATCAGTATCGACCTTAACGTGATGTCAGTCCTGAACTACGCCGTCGAAAATCTAGGCGTAAACCATGTGGTGGTATGTGGCCATTATTTTTGCGGTGGGGTCAAAGCAGCCATGAATGCCGCTGACCTGGGATTACTCAATCCTTGGCTGAGAAATATCAGGGATGTTTACAGGATCCATAGAAAAGAATTGAATGCCATTGGAGATGAAAACGAAAAGTACAACAGGCTTGTGGAATTGAATGTACAGGAACAGTGTGTCAATCTGATCAAAACCGCTGCAGTACAGAAAGCCATCAAAATAAGGGATTTGAAGGTACATGGATGGGTTTTTGATATCCAAACCGGAAAGCTGATTGACCTTAACATTGATTTTCATGCTATATTAAAAGACATCATGGAAATCTATAATCTGGGTGATTTTCACCATTCGGAAGTAAACTCCTGAAGCCTAGACAATCCATAAATATGAAAAATCGGCCTAAAACCTGGGCCATTTTTTTTTAATATATTTGCGATTTAAAAATCAAAATAAAGCATCAAATTATGAAAGCATATGTTTTTCCAGGACAAGGCGCTCAATTTTCAGGCATGGGAAAAGAACTATATGAAAGTAGTGAAATAGCCAAGGCCCTTTTTGAAAAAGCCAATGGAATACTGGGATTCAGAATATCAGACATCATGTTTGAGGGGACGGATGAGGAATTGAAGCAAACCAAAGTAACCCAGCCGGCCATCTTTTTGCATTCAGTGATCCTTGCCAAAACAGCCTCAGATTTCAATCCTGATATGGTGGCAGGGCATTCCTTAGGGGAATTTTCTGCCTTGGTAGCAATTGAAACCCTTGATTTTGAGGACGGTTTGAAATTGGTGTACCAACGCGCACTTGCGATGCAGGAAGCCTGTGAAATCAACCCTTCCGGAATGGCTGCTATTCTAGGCTTGGAAGATGATAAAGTAGAAGAAATCTGTGCGGCCATCACAGAAGAAATCGTCGTCCCTGCCAATTACAATTGTCCCGGACAGTTGGTAATTTCCGGAACAAACAAAGGAATAGAAATTGCCTGCGAGAAAATGAAGGAAGCGGGCGCAAAAAGAGCATTGCCTCTGCCTGTCGGAGGTGCTTTCCATTCGCCCTTGATGGAACCTGCAGGAGAAAAACTCCGAAAAGCTATAGAGTCAACGACCTTTCATCAACCAAGCTGTCCCGTTTACCAAAACGTAAGTACCAAAGGCGTGAAAGATGTTGAAGAAATCAAGAAAAACCTGATCGCCCAATTGACTGCACCTGTCAGATGGACCCAATCTGTTCAAAATATGGTGGCCGACGGCGCAACTCTTTTCATAGAATGTGGACCCGGAAAAGTGTTGCAAGGACTTGTCAAAAAAATCCACAAAGAAGCTGAAGTCAGCAGTATTTGAGGATTTGGTTATTGGTTAAATTCAAAAAAGCCCCATTATTGAAAAATAAAAAGGATGAGAAGCCATTCCTAATTTGGGGTGGATTCTTCATTTTTCAAAGATTCTCACATCTGAAATATCCAAACACTGCTCCAAAAGTTCTTTGTTGGTTTGATTTAAATTAGGATGTACAAAATCAGGTAAAATTTCGACTAAGGGTTCTAATACAAACCTTCTATCTTGAATATAAAGATGTGGGATATTTAGCCGGTCTGTGTTGAGAATCTCATTTCCAAAATAGAGGATATCAATATCCATGGTTCGATCACCCCATTTTTCTTCCCTTTTTCTGCCCATTTTCAATTCAATTTCAAGAATAATATCTAAAATCTTTTCTGGAAAAAATGAAGTTTGAAAAACCAATACCTGATTGAGATAATTACCTTGGGATTTTCCTCCCCAAGCCGCGGTTTCAAAGATCGAAGATGCCAGGACCGCCGGACCAAAATGTGAAGTAAGTAATTCAGTAGCCGATTCAATTAATCCTAACTTATCACCGAGATTCCCCCCTAATATAAAAACCACTTGATCCATTCCGCTGTTAAGGCTTGTATTGGGTTAAACATAAAGAAAAAAGAACTAATTTAGCAATCAAAATTAAAAATTATGAGATTTCTTGGTAACGTTTTGGCAGTCATTGTTGGCTTGCTGATATTTTCGGTAATGAGTTTTTTTATTCTTGCCGGCATTATTGCTGTTATTTCTTCTTCCTCTGATAGTGACGTGGATGTGAAGGAAAACACAGTACTTTTCTTGAACCTTGAAGGAAGACAACTTGTCGAAAGAAGCAGTGAGGATGATCCTGATTTCTCTTCCATGAGTTTCTTCGGAGGAAGCCCTTCGGTGGGTCTTACTTCTTTGAAAAGGGCGATCGATACGGCAAAAGAAAATGAAGATGTCAAAGGGATTTTTATCAAAGCAGGTACCTTTTCGGCAGGTCAGGCAGGAATTAAGGAATTGAGAGATGCACTTTTGGATTTCAAATCATCAGGAAAATTCATTGTGAGTTACGGAGAGTATTACACCGAAGGCGGCTATTTCTTGAGTTCTGTATCTGATGACATCTATATCAATCCGTCAGGTCTGATAGAATTCAATGGCTTTGCCTCAGAGGTGGTATTCTTCAAAGGGATGTTTGAAAAGCTTGAAATTGTGCCACAGGTTTTCCGTGTTGGCGACTTCAAAAGTGCGGTTGAACCATTTATTTTAGATAAAATGAGTGATTCAAGCAGACTTCAGACGGCCTCATTTCTGAATGACCTCAATAATTTTGCCTTGAACGAAATCAGTGAAAGCAGAGGTATTTCCTTGGATTCGATCACAGAAATCAACTCAAAAATGTTGGTCAGAAAACTCAGCGATGCCCAGAAATTCAAGCTCGTAGATGGACTTTGGTATGAAGATCAGGTGATTGACTTGATGAAAGAAAAACTTGGATTGGGCGAAGATGATAAAATCAATACCATCACCATGACAGGTATCAACAAATCTTCCAAATCTAAGAATCTTACTTCCACAAACAGGATTGCAGTAATCGTGGCAGAAGGTGAAATAGTCAGCGGAAAATCGGATGGCGTTATTGCATCTGATACTTTTAAAGAAGAAATCAAAAAAGCCAGAAACAACAAAGATGTCAAGGCAATTGTATTGAGAGTTAATAGCCCGGGAGGTTCTGCACTGGCATCCGAGGTGATTTGGAGAGAACTTGATTTGGCCAGCAAAGAAAAACCCGTCATCGCCTCCATGGGAGAAGTGGCCGCGTCTGGTGGCTATTACATAGCTGCAGCGGCAGACACCATTGTAGCCCAGCCTAATACCATTACAGGCTCGATTGGAATTTTTGCCCTTTGGTTTAATGCCCAAGGTCTCCTCAACAATAAGCTTGGAATAACCACTGACGTAGTAAAGACTGGAGAGTTTTCTAACTTTCTTACTCCTACAAGAGAAATTTCTGAAATGGAAAAAAATATATTCCAGTCCCAAGTGGAAGAAGGCTATGAGGTCTTCTTGACGAGGGTAGCTGATGGCAGAAACAGAAGCAAGGATGAAATCAGGAAAGTCGCTTCTGGTAGAGTTTGGTCAGGAAACCAGGCTCTAGCAAACGGTTTGGTGGATGTATTGGGGGGATTGGACGATGCCGTCAAAATAGCGGCAGAAAAAGCAGGGGTGGCAGATGATTATCGCGTCGTATATTATCCTCAGACCAAACCCTGGTTTGAAAGGTTCTTGAGCGAATTTACCAATGAGGTGCAGGTATTTTACCAAAAAAACCAACTGGGTACTTTTTATCCAATATACAAACAGATAGAAAGTGTCAAAAAATTTGAAGGCATGATGGTCAGGATGCCATACGATATCGTGATCAGATAATAAAAAAAGGAGCATTTAGCTCCTTTTTTTATGCTTACTTTTGAAGCAATATATTCCAAGCCAAATGGACATCACCGGATTCCAATACTTTTTTTGCATATTGGTGCAAGTGAAAGTCAAAACTCTCCCGGTCATTTTTAAACCGCAGGTTCATTTCCTGAATAACAGGATCAAATGAAAATTTTTCGACCTCGGTTTGGTCCGGTAGCCGCTCGCAATTACCCAATCTCCCGAGATTGTTTCCTGTCAGAACGGTACTGTTTCTGATGTGACGGGGAATATTATCGACCCCAATGCCTTTATTTCTTATAGGTTTGGCAATCTCAAATAATGCATCCCCATATGCCCTGCAATACCAATCTCCTCCCATCCTGGCGACAGCATCAAGTCTTTGCGGGTCAATCTGACCGGTTTCATTCAAAATATCCTCAGCAATATGTGCCAAAAGTACCTCACAGATCACAAGGTTTGCTGCTCCTCCCTCCTCCCCGATTGCAATGATATCCAAAACCTTGCACTCAAATGA
>JBBRFK010000073.1:0-16984 GCA_038224435.1 Cytophagales bacterium
TCTCAAGTCTCATATCTCCTTTTAAATGAACCAGATTCCCTTAGCCGAACGCATGCGTCCCCACAGATTGGAAGACCTGATTGGGCAAGAGCATCTTTCTTCTCCAAGTTCTTTTTTGCATAAAGCCATCAAAAGCGGAAACGTGCCTTCCCTGATACTTTGGGGTCCTCCTGGTGTGGGCAAAACAACCATTGCCAATATTATTGCAAACGAGATCAAAGCGCCTTTTTATACTTTGAGTGCGGTGAGTTCGGGGGTAAAAGACATCCGTGAAGTCATCGACAAAGCAAAGTTTCAGCTTGGCGTAGTCCTTTTCATAGATGAAATCCACCGGTTCAATAAATCCCAACAGGATGCTTTGCTTGGAGCAGTGGAGAAAGGGACAATCCGCCTTATCGGCGCCACTACCGAAAATCCTTCTTTTGAGGTCAATGCGGCACTTTTGTCCAGGTGTCAGGTTTTTACGCTCAATCCTCTCGGTAGGTCTGAATTGGAAGCAATGATCAAACAGGCATTGGAAAAGGATATTGACCTCAAAAAGAAAACCGTCGAACTCAAGGAAACTGAAGCGCTATTGAGACTTTCGGGGGGAGATGGGCGAAAACTTTTGAATTTGCTTGAAATAGTCATAGACGGGATCAACCAAGATCCCTGTGTCATTACCAATGATGTCGTGATTGAAATTGCCCAGCAAAAAGTGGCACTATATGACAAATCAGGGGAACAACATTATGATATCATATCTGCCTTTATCAAATCCATTCGGGGTTCGGACCCTAATGCTGCTGTTTATTGGCTGGCGAGGATGATTGAAGGAGGAGAAGATGTGAAGTTTATCGCAAGGCGGTTGGTGATATTGGCATCGGAAGATATCGGCAATGCCAATCCCAATGCGCTTTTATTGGCTACCAATTGCTTCGAAGCGGTCAAAATCATCGGTTATCCCGAGGCGAGGATTATCCTTTCGCAGTGTGTCACTTACTTGGCAAGTTCTCCGAAAAGCAATGCGTCTTATCTCGCTATCAACCAAGCCCAGGCTTTGGTAAGGGAAAAAGGAGATCTATCGGTCCCGCTTCATCTCCGCAATGCGCCAACAAAGCTCATGAAAGACCTCAATTACGGCAAGGAATACAAATACTCCCATGATTATGAAGGGAACTTTGTAGCGCAGGAATTTTTGCCCGACGAAATCAAAAACCTCAAACTCTACGACCCCGGCAAGAATGCCCGAGAGAATGAATTAAGAAAATATTTGAAAGAGAAGTGGAAAGGGAAATATGGGTATTAATTGGAATGAAAACTATGATCGAAACCACGCAGTCGGTTTAAGTCCTGACCCGTTTTTTTTATACATTTTAAATTTTCTCAAACTTTTTGGAGTGAAAATCTACCTTTCAAAAATAACCTTCTCATTAGGAATCCGAAACCTTTTACCATAAACCCCCTCAGGAAGGCCCTTGCCACAGCCAATGATCATGTTGATTTCCGCACCTTTTGGTAAGCCCAAAAGTTTTTTGACTCGGACCGAGTCAAAGCCTTCCATAGGACAGGTGTCATAACCTTCTGCCTTCATGCCATACATGAATGTCATGGCCGCAAGGGCCGCACTCTTGTGGACAGATACCCGGACATCAGCTTCGGTGACTTCCCTTACCATCGGTCTTTTGAGGGACATCGACCAAGCGATGATTTGCTTTGTCATCGACCAAAAAGGGTATTTTGAATAAAGCTTTGGAACAAGATTTCCATAATAGGCTTCTGCCTGTTTTTGTTTTTTGCCTGGAGAGTCCTTGTAAGTTTCTCGGATATAGCCAAGGTTGGCAGCGGCCCTGGTTTTCCACTTGTCTCGCCTTGTGACGATAACCACGAGTTCTCGGGCTGTAGTGGCGGCTTTTTGTCCCATACAAAGTCGGGAAATAGGATCTTTGAGCTTAGAGGTTTCGGGGATTCGGTAAAATTCCCAAAGCTGCATGTTGGAACTGTTTGGGGCAAGAACAGCGGCTTCTATACATTTTTGGACGACCTTACGGTCAAAAGGCGTCTCTTGGTCAAATATCCTGACCGACCTTCTTTCATTTACTATATCGAAAAATCCTATTTCCTGTAGCTTATTCTTCATTTGGTCAATTTTTTTTGGATGGGTTTATTGCCTTGGTTACTTTTGGCTATATTCAGAACCAAAATTACATTTAATTATCTTTTAACCCTTATTCAATCCATTATGGTTGTAGCACTGATCCGGTTGGAATTATTGAAAAGCATCCGGTCCACGTCATTTGCCAAAAGTGCCTTGGTGGCAGTTTTTTTGGCATTTTTGGCTTTATTATTACTTTCCTATGTGGTATTTTTTGGGATTTTTCTCAAAGCCATTATAGAGAAAGGTTTTGAAAGTACTGATGCGTATGCTACTTTGAGCGGAGTGATGGTGTACTTTTTCCTGTTTGAGTTTATGTACAGGTATTTTGTCCAAAAGCTGCCCGTAATCGAGTTGGAGCGGTTTCTCCATCTCCCCATCAAAAAAGGCAATATTATGCATTTTCTTTTGGGAAGATCATTCGTTTCACCATTGACATTGATTGCGCCTTTGTTGTTTACACCATTTGCGATTCAGGAAATTGCGCCAAGATTTGGATCAGGTGCGGCGTGGTCATGGCTGTTTTGTATTTTCTTTACAAGCTGGTCCCTGCACTGGCTGATGCTATGGTTCAAGCAAAAATTTGAAGACAGCCTGATTGGCATCGGGGTAGTTTTTGCGCTGCTTTTGATTGGGGCAGGATCTACGTATTATGGTTGGTATAATCTTGGCAGTCTGGTCAAGCCGATTTTTGATTGGTCTTTGGCATCTCCTCTTCCCGTGGTTGTGATGGGCTTGATCTTCATGGTAACTTATTGGCTGGCTTACACCTATTATTATAGCAATGCATATTTGGAGGACTTGACCGAAGAGGAAAATGTCCGTTTTATCAATCAGGATCTGGGAATATTTTCAAGATTTGGGCTGGCAGGTGAATTGGCAAATCTCGAATGGAAGCTGATCATCAGGCATAAGAAAAGCAGGACTTACCTGATGTTGGCGGGGTTTTTCCTTCTCTATGGATTGATATTCTATACCAATCCTGTGTACAAATCTGAGACAGGTTTTAGCCACATGTTTGTTTTCGTGGGTTCCTTTATTACAGGGATATTCATGTTGCAGTATGGGCAGCTCTTCCTGAGTTGGAATTCAGCCAATTTTGATTTTTTTCTCCAGAAGAGAACAGGAATAGAGGCATTGGTCAAAGGAAAGTATTTGCTCTTTGTTGTGACTTCCTCTCTTTGTCTATTGGCATCTGTTCCCTATGCTTATTTTGGGTGGGACATTTTGCTTATCCATTTGGTCACATTCCTTTTCAATATGGGAGTCATCATGCATTTGGTGATTTATCTTTCACTATGGAAGCCAAAACCTATGGACATCAACAAAGGCGCAATGTTCAATTATGAGGGAGTCGGCATCGCCCAATTCCTGATGATCATTCCGATGATCGGTGCGCCATATATTATTTATCTACCATTTGCGCTATTGGTCAATCAATATGCAGGATTATTGGCACTTGGAATAGTCGGGGTAGCCGGGATATTGGCATTCCCTTACCTCTCCAAGATTTCAATTGATAAAGTTTTACAAAACAGACACGAAATTTCATCTTCATTCAGACAAGAATTATGATCAAGGTAGAAGGACTTAAAAAACAATATAAAGAAGCAGTAGTGCTTGATGTGGAATCGCTCGAAATCCCTAAATCAGAATGTTTTGGTTTGGTGGGCAACAATGGTGCAGGTAAAACAACGCTTTTTCGGATCATGCTTGACCTAGTCCGTGCCTCAGCCGGAAAAGTTACCATAGAAGGGAATGATGTGAGCAAAACCGAAGATTGGAAAAGCAGAGTCGGGGCTTACCTCGATGAACATATGTTGCTTTCCTACCTGACACCTGATGAATATTTTGAGACTTTGAGAAAGATTTACAGGCTTTCTGAGGCCGATTTGAAGCTTCACCTGGAAAATTTCAAGGAGCTTTTTAACGATGAGATTTTAGGGAAAAAGAAATATATCCGTGACTTATCCAAAGGCAATCTCAAAAAAGTAGGTATTGCTGCTGCCATGATGGGACATCCCGAGGCGGTACTTTTGGATGAACCTTTTGAAAACCTTGATCCGAGTTCTCAGAACCGCCTGAAGAAGTTGATACTTCAGTCAAAAGAAAATTCCAAGGTTACCTTTTTGATTTCAAGCCATGATTTGAACCATGTGACAGAGATTTGTGACAGGATTGTTTTGCTTGAAAAAGGAAAAGTCATCAAAGACCTAAATGAGAAATCGCTCATGTCAGAAGAATTGAATACCTACTTCGGGGTCTGATATCCCTTATAATTGATTTGGCGGGTTTGAAAAGGAGCAATGTCTCCTTTTCAAACCCGCTTTTTTTTGCCCTCGGTTTAGCCTCTTTTTCCCTATTGAAGACGATTCTGAAAGGATATTTTTAGGAATATGAAAATATTAGGAAATATTTTTTGTCAATTATTTGTTTTTTAAATATATAAAAATGTAATTTGTATCAACATTAACACTTTACAAGAATCAATCGCAAGTTGTAAGGACAGGTTAAAACCTGGCAAAAAAAGTAAATAAGTTTTTAGGTTTTAAAATTTAAATTTGAAAAAAATGGTAAAGTATGTAATCAAATTGGAGATCAATGGGATTGAATTCCAAATCCAGACCTTGGCAGGCAGTGAAAGAGAAGCGAAAGACAACGCTTGGGAAGTCATCAGAAACAGGACTTCATTTCTTTCTATCCAAAAAGACCAAAAGCCGCAACTTCATGCTTCATTTAGCAGCAAGTTGGCCCAAGGAATCAAAAGTGCCCTATTATTTTAGAGTCATAAGCCTTAGTGGTGATTTTTTAAACTTTCATTTCTTTTGTTCAGAGAGTAAAAAAAAGCCTTCCTCTTAACCGATTACTTGGTTGGAGGAAGGCTTTGGTTTTGTGGAGCTGGCGGGATTCGAACCCGCGTCCAGATAAGGAAACACCGTACCGTCTACATGCTTAGTCATCTGTTGGGTTTTCGTCAGTGTACTGCTGGATGACACACCTATCCACTGCTTAGATACTAGAGCTTCGCACCGGCTTAGCATCATCACCGGCACTAGTCCGATCATTTCGACACCCCAGAATCAACCCCGAAAGGACGGGGGGTTGCGGGATGTGGCCGGGGAACTTCTATCGAAACTCAACCCTTTAAGCGTTATCTTGTCCCCGAAGGGTTAGATTATGCAGCCATGGCGTAAGAAGTTTCGCCAGTTATGTTCGTATGAATTATTCAAGGCCGTACATACTCCGGCCTGCATGCGAGCCCAGTCTTTACACCTACTGTCAAAACCGGTCAGCCCCATTTTCCGAATGGGTGACAAATATAGTCTAAAATTGGTTCCACGAATGGAAAATTTTGAAGCCAAGAAGCGAGAGCCGAGAATCAAGAAGCGAGAACCAAGACGCACAAGGCGCAAGGTATTCCGGTAACAATGAAACCTACCTACGGCGGGCAGGCCCGAAAACCATTACAACAATTAGAACCATTACAACAAAAGACCAGAGATTCTTCGCTTCACTCGGAATGACGGACCTGATAGCCCGATATCAAAGCCAACAATAAAAACCTGACAACAACTTTTTAATTTTCAAATCCTATCAATTTTTCAATCCCATAATTAATACCATCAGAATGAATCTATTATGAAATAATCGATAATAACCAATAGACAGGCAAGCTCAGATTTACAATAATTTTATATCTTGCGGCGATGGAAAATTTTGTTGTATCAGCCAGGAAATACAGGCCTTCGGATTTTAAGAGTGTAGTAGGGCAGCAGCATATTACGACTACGCTGAAAAATGCCATCAAAAATAACCACTTGGCACAAGCCTTTCTTTTTTGTGGGCCGCGGGGAGTTGGCAAGACCACCTGTGCGCGGATTTTAGCCAAGACCATCAACTGTCAGTACCGAACCGCTGAATTTGAAGCCTGTAATACCTGTGATTCCTGTCTGGCCTTCAATAACAACGCTTCCTTTAATGTACATGAACTCGATGCAGCTTCCAATAATTCGGTAGACGATATCCGTAACCTTGTAGAACAGGTTCGATATGCCCCGCAGCAAGGCCAATATAAAGTTTACATCATTGATGAAGTACACATGCTTTCCAATCAGGCTTTCAATGCTTTTTTGAAAACCCTGGAGGAGCCTCCAAAATATGCGATCTTCATTTTGGCAACAACAGAAAAGCACAAAGTAATACCGACGATTCTTTCCCGTTGTCAGATTTTTGATTTCAACAGGATCCAGATCAATGACATTACTGACCACCTCAAGCACATCGCAGAGCTGGAGAAAATCGAGGCTGAAGCCGAAGCCCTGAGGCTGATCGCTACCAAAGCTGACGGTGCGCTAAGAGATGCGCTATCGATGTTTGACCTGATTGTGACCTATTCTTCAGGCAATCGGTTGACTTATCTGGAGACAATCAGTAATCTCCATATCCTCGATTACGATTATTATTTCAAGGTTGTCGATTCCTTGTTGGCCGGGAGTATTTCAAATGTTCTCTTGATTTTTGATGAAATTCTAAAAAAGGGATTTGACGGGCATAATTTTATTGTAGGCCTTTCAGAGCATCTCAGGGACTTGATGGTATGCAAAGATCCTGCGACAGTAGAGCTTATTCAAGTTTCGGATTCTGCCAGGGACAGGTACTTGGACCAATCCCAACAATCAAGTATTTCTTTCCTATTGTCTGCATTGACCATCTGCAACCAATGTGATATTCAATATAAGACAAGCAAAAACCAACGTCTGCATGTAGAATTGGCTTTGATGAAAATGGCGAAATTGCCTCAGGCCCTTTCTTTAGCTGTTTTGGCACAAGAGGAGGCAAAAAAAAAAGCCTGATTGAGGCTCCTCAGGAAATTTCAAAAAGTTCAGCAACCCCACTTTTTAAAGAAGCAAATTCATTTGCAGCTAAAAAAACACCTGTTCAAAGAACCCTTTCAATTCCTACGAGTATTGGTGTCGCCAAAGTGGTTGCGGGGGAAAACAGCATCTCCTCTGTCTTGGAATTGGAAAAACCAATTCAAATTTCAAATAAACCTACCGAAACACTAGCTGAGGTTTTTGACCTTTCCAGACTTAAGCATGAAATCAATCAGATCATAGAGGAATACAAAGAACAGCATCGAAGTCTTGAAATGACCGTGTTGAAGCAGTCTGTAACCTTAGAAGGAGAAACCATCACCTTCCAGCTCAACGGTGAGATTCAGGAAGGGATATTTCATAAAATCAAACCTGAAATCCTTCAAACGCTCAGGGGAAGGCTGAATAATTACAAAATCCATCTCGATGCTGTTATCAAAGAGGAGGAAACCAATGGCAAAAGAAAATTATATACCAGTACCGATAAGCTGAATTACTTAAGAGAAAAATCTCCTGCACTGAAGGAATTGCAGAGGAGATTTGGATTGGAGACGGATTTCTAAAAATCAAGCCCAATACCAAAATTGAACATATTTTGAAGTTGTACAGCTTGCTTTGGTGGACCCGAATTCTGTTGGATCAAGACTTTTTCATCATATATAAGAATCGTTTCTATTCTAGTGGTAATGAATTTATTGACACGCAGGGAAATCACGGAATTGAGATTGACTACAAAATTTCCCAATCTCTCAAAATTGGTAAAAAGGTTTAAATCTGCCCGCCAACGGATGTTTTCATACAATTGGATATCAGTCGTGGAGCCGAATGAAAGACCAGCTTCAGGACGAATTGATTCTCCCGGTACTACCCCGAAAGCGCCTGCATTACTCAAAGAGTCTTCCATCACGATCGTGAACCTGCCAGTAAAGGGAGAAGCAATCAAGGAAATACGGTCTTTATTTTTGAAATCTCTCCGGTAATTCAAACCTGTGGAGGACTGAACATAGGCAGGTGCAAGAAGATCCGAAAGTTTGGATCTCGAATCAAACTCTGCACCCGCGGGTCTGAAATAACGATAACCTTCTAATAATTGTGTCCGGGCATCAATCTGTGTTGACAAAAACCAAGATTTGGTCAATTCCCTCCCGTATTTACTGATGAATATAAAGTTGTCGTTGGTCTTCCTGGTTGCGTAGCTGCGACCACCTTGCCTGTTGAATCCCGCATTCACATTCAGTTTTGTATCCCAAATGATCTCATTTCTTTTGTAGTTGGCAAATAATACCAATGCGGTATTCAAGGCTAGGTTGCTGGATCCGCCGGCATTCCAGTTGGAAAGGCTAACCTGTTGGATGCTTAAGTTGAAGTTTCCACCCTTATCCCAATATACAGGTTTGATTTGCTGTTTGAATATAACAGAATCACCCAACATGATGATCGTATCTCCATCAATCAATAGCGTATCTGCAAGCTGAAGCCTGTCTTGGGCTTTTAAAATCCCCAAAGAACTTAATAGAATTAAAAAGAGTATTGAAATTCTTTTTAGCATGATTCAATATACCTCAATTTATTTTTAAGGTTTGTAGATGATAAGCTTTTGACCGATTTTGATGTTGTTGTCCGGTAGGTTGTTCCATTTCTTTATTTCATCCACTGTGACCCCATATTTCTGACTTATTCTGAAAAGATTTTCACCGGTAACTATGGTGTGTGAAATTTCGGACCTTGAATTTGATTGGGTCGGAGGACCAATATTCTTGATTTCGGGATTAGCTGTTTGGCTGTTTCCGGTTCCTGCAGGGACGTCTTTATTTCCTTCGGGAGCAACGATTTTCCTGTATTCGGTAGCAGGTATTATTGGAATGGCTTCACCCCTTGATCGGAAATCCTGAAGGTTGAGGATCATTCCGGCTTTCAGTTCCCGCTCGTCATTGATTCTGTTTTTTGATTTCAGTGCGGAGAGCTTGATGCCATACATTTGTGAAATGGACCATAGTGTCTCCCCGCGAAGGACAGTATGGGTTTCTGCAGCTGCTTTGGTTTTTTTGGGTTTAATATAATAATACTGTCCGGCTTCTACTTTCTCTCCTTTATCCAAGTCATTGATCCTGCGGAATTTTGCTTCTTTTACACCGATTTGATCTGTGAAATTATCCTGTGAAGTAGTCACGGCTGCTTTCACCCCGTCGATATCATTGACCTTGATCTGATTTGGTTGGGTGGCTTGCTTGGGGTTTCCGGTGATTTTTGGATAATCTGCCTTTTTCACCTGTGCAGTTATCACAGGAGTTGAATGGATATCCGTGGATTGGCTTTGAGTTACGGCCTGTTTTGGTCTTCCCGTGTTTTCTCTCAGATACAATACTGAATAAGGCCTGTCATCAGGAATATTTCCTTTTGCCGTCCATTTGTTATACTCTTTGAGGTGAGATTCAGAAACATCCAATCTTGGTGCCAAAGCTTTGAGGGAAGTCGGACCCTGTACCTGCACTTCTTCCAAAATTCCGTTATTGGTTGCCAACCTCACAGTGGGGGCTTCAAATGCGATTTTATGTGCCAAGAATTTCTTGAAATACCAATGGAAATTCCTGTCTACTTCTATCGTCTTCTTACCGTTTTGTGTGGTGCCAAAATAAGACTTGGCTCCCCCAAGACCCATCTGGTAGGCGACCAAAGCGCACATCCAATTGTCAAATGGGGCATTGTTTTTCTTTAAATATCTCGCCGCACCCTGACTGGAAGCAACAATGTTTTTTCTTTCATCAATCTGTCCATCGACTCGAAGGAAAACCTCCTCCGCTGTACCTTGTTTGAATTGCCAAAAACCCACGGCATTTGAAGTAGAGACGGCATCTGCGATCAGACTGCTTTCCTGGATGACCAGATATTTGAAATCCGTAGGCACGCCGGCATTCCTGAGTTCACGCTCCACAATGGGAAGGTAAAGGTTTACCCTTTCTGCTTTCACTTTGAAATAAGTCGGGTTGCGGTAAAGTGCATCGACATCACTCTGGATTTCGCGTCTCGCTTGTTCATTGATCTTGATGGTGAGATCGGCAAATCTGAGTTCGGAAGGAACCTGTGGCACTTGGGCAAATGCCGCTGAAGCTGAAAAAAATGTCAAAACAACTGAAAAAATGGATATGAATAGGGATTTGATTTTATGTTTCATAATTTTCTTGCCAGCATCAATCCATCTCTGATAGGAAGTAATACATTTTCCACACGGGAATCATTCTGTACCATCAGGTTGTAATCCAAAATCACTTGGGTGTCTTTGTCGGGTTTTTTACCTTCCTCTACCAAAATTTTCCCTGACCAAAGGACATTGTCTGCGAGGATGATTCCACCGGGATTCACCCTGTCAACGACAAGGTCGTAATATTTGATATAATTGGCTTTGTCTGCATCAATAAAAACCATATCAAAATTCCCTTCCAATGTAGGTATTATATCCAAAGCATTGCCCAACCTATAGTCTATTCTATCCTGTATTCCTGATTTTTTGAAAAATCCCCTTACCATCGTTTCCAACTCATCATTGATGTCTAATGTGATCAGCCTTCCGTTTTTTCCCAGTCCCCTTGCCAGGCAAATGCCTGAATATCCGGTGTAAGTTCCGATCTCGAGGATGACTTTTGGCTGTAGCAATTTTACCAAAAGTTCTAGCGTTTTGCCCTGTAAATGTCCCGAAAGCATCCGAGGCATTAGGACTTTGGCGTAAGTTTCCCGCTTGATGGATTGGAGAAGATCATCTTCCGGACTGCTGTGTTCCTCGCAATATTTCAATAATTCAGGTGCAATGAATTCCATATCAGGCAGGAATATAATTAAGGAAACTGAGCTTTGTTGGATCGAAAATCTCGTTGGCAATTTCTAACAATTCCTCGGCAGATGCAGCTCTCATGATTCCAAAGATATGATCCAAGGAATCAATTTTACCTTTATCCAATAAGTTTTTGCCAAAAACAAGCATCAATGCGGCATAATTTTCCTCAGACATGGCCATCTGACCGATGGCTTGTTCTTTGGCCATATGAAGCTGCATCGTTCCGAGTTTTTTGGTGCGAAGCTTTTCCATTTCGTTCAAAACGGACTTTTTGGCTCGGTTGGCTTTGTTTTGCTCTGTAGCAAAATATACACCGATAAAGCCGGAATCGGAATAAGTCTGGTAATGGGATTCAACACTGTAGACATATCCGTACTTTTCCCGAAGGGTAAGGTTCAGCCTTGAGTTCATACTTGGTCCTCCCAGGATATTGTTCAGCAAGTAGAGTTTGAAGCGTCTATGGTCATACATGGAAAAAGCCGGCTGTCCTATGGCGCAATGTGATTGTGTGATTTCTTTATCTACAGTTTTGCTTTTTGGGGTATAATCGGAAAAACTGTTCCTTACATACAGGCTTCTTTTCGATGGAATCTCCGAAAGGAAACCTTCCACTTCCTGAAGTACTTTCTTGAAGGTAACGTTGCCTACAACTGAAAAAACCATCTGTGTTGTATCAAGCTTTGAGGAAATAAACCCAAAGAAATCATCCTGACTGAAGTTTTTGACAGTGTCTTCAGTACCAAGAATATTTCTCCCCAAAGCATGTCCTTCGAAAATAATTTCATCAAAATCATCCTGAATCGAATCATCGGGAGAGTCTCGGTACATGGCCATTTCCTCCAAGATGACTTGACGTTCTTTGTCTATTTGTTTTTTTGGAAAAGTACTGTTGAAAGTGATATCGCAAAGTAATTCTGCCGCTTTGTCAAAATGTTCTTTTAAAGTACTTGCATAAAAACAGATTTTCTCTTTGGTCGTGTAGGCGTTGAGTTCCCCTCCCAAAATTTCCAGACGGTTGATGATATGGTAGGCTTTTCGTTTTTTGGTGCCTTTAAATGCCATATGTTCCCAAAAATGGGCTAAACCTTCTTGTTCTTTGGACTCATCACGGCTCCCGATATTGAGTACAAAACCACAATGCACGAGCCTGGTATGATTGACTTCTTGATGGACGATTCTGATGCCGTTGGGCAACTCTTTCAGATTGTATTGCATTCTTTTATTTTACCTGCCCCAAAGTACTAAAATTAAAGACTATCTGAAGCCTTTTTTTACCCAATGGATAAATGGTATTTTTGGTTCAATTTTAAATCCCGAATTTGTAATCAAGAAATTACCGAATATGAAATATAACCCACTTCCACAATCTTTTTACGTCCGCAACAGGCAGAAACTCAAATCAAAATTGCTTCCAAAGTCCATTGCTGTTTTCCACTCCAACGACATCATGCCGACCAATGCAGATGGAACGATGAGATTCAGGCAAAACAATGATTTATTTTACCTGACAGGGATCGATCAAGAGGAGACAATATTGGTGGTTTGTCCGGATTTCCCTGATCCCAATCAAAGGGAGGTGCTTTTTCTTCGGGAAACCAATGAACATATTGCGATATGGGAAGGACATAAGTATACCAAAGAGGAAGCTTTTGCAGTTTCAGGCATAGAGAATATACAGTGGGTTTCCAATTTCGACAATGTGCTCAATACAATGATGTCCTTGAATGAGCATGTGTATTTGAATGCAAACGAGCATCTCCGTGCCGCTGTGGTCGTCGAAACCCGGGACGCGAGGTTTATCAAAACTGTCAAAGAAAGGTATCCACTTCATCATTACCACCGTGTGGCGCCGTTGATGCATCAGCTTCGGGAGGTAAAGGAACAAGAAGAAATCGATCAGATGCAGCTTGCCAGTGACATCACTGAGAAAGGATTTCGGCGCATTCTTTCATTTGTAAAATCTGGAGTATCGGAATATGAAATTGAGGCTGAGTTTATCCATGAATTTGTAATGAACCGCAGTAAAGGGTTTGCTTACGAACCGATAATCGCATCGGGTCCAAACGCCTGTGTTCTTCATTATATAGAAAATAAAGAAGTTTGTCGTGACGGTGATTTGATCTTGCTGGATGTCGGTGCAGAATACGGAAATTATAATGCAGATATGACAAGGACTATACCTGTCAGTGGCAGGTTTACCAAAAGACAAAGGGCAGTCTATGATGCTGTGCTGAGGGTAAAAAATGAAGCTTCCAATATCCTCAGGCCAGGAATCAACATTCAGGATTACCACAAGGAAGTAGGGCTTATCATGCAGTCAGAGTTGTTGGGATTGGGTCTGATAGATGAGACCGATATCAAGAATCAAGATCCAAAATCGCCGGCATTCAAAAAATATTTTATGCATGGGACTTCACATCATTTAGGTTTGGATGTCCATGATGTGGGGACGATGCATGAACCGATCACACCCGGAATGGTATTTACAGTGGAGCCTGGGATTTATATTCCTGCAGAAGGTTTGGGTGTTCGTCTGGAAAATAACATTGTGATTTTGGAGAATGGCTATTTTGACTTGATGAGAAATATCCCAATAGAAGCAGCTGAAATAGAAGATTTGATGAATTGACTTTTTTGCCCAATCTTCAGGGAATAATATCAAAGGCGTAAAAGTATTTTTTTCGCCTTTGATATTATTCAGATTTTTAAATAGAAATCACATTTGTCCAGACTCATTTTACCAAGAGCTTTGCGTTTTTAGAGTAGGTTTTGATTTTTTTTAAACCCAATAGGTTTTCAAAAAAAACATTATATTTAATTAAAATAATTAAATTTTTTTCATGATGAATTCAAATAAGTATAAATAAAATAAATAATGGATAAAAAGATATTCGATCTTTATTTTTAAGTCATACTAATTAAAGTTTCTTATAGGGCTGTTCGGCTTTTTTATAAAAAAAATAGCTGTAATTTGAAGGGAAATTTACTTATATCCTTATAAAATTGTCATTCGCATTTAGATTACTGTTTTACAGGGCGAAATTTTGAGTAAGGTATAAATTATAAACTAATCAAGTAAAGTGCCAGTTTATTGAGTTGCAATGCCTTTAAATTAAATTTTAACCTTTTTATTTTTCCCACCAATTAATAAATAAAATACCATGAAAAAGAACTCCATTTTGTTTTTTCTGTTCAGTTTGTCACTTATGATTTTGTCGGGTTGTGAGTTTTCTTCCAATGAAGTTGTAATCGAAAAGATCGATGCGAATTTCAGAATGTTAGATACTGAAGATTTCCGCGCAGAATTGCCGGAATATTTTGCCAATCAACTCGGGGAATTTGAAAATGCCCGAATCAATAATTTTGATGTAGCTTTTATTGGTAGAAATACTGAAAAAAATAACGGAGAAATAGTCAACACGACATTTTATTACAAGGTGAGCGGTACCGGGAAATCAGGAGAATTGGAGAAATTTTTTCTTCAGGTTCCGTCCTGTGCGGGCTCTCCGGATTCTTGGGAACCCAAGCAATCTTCAAAATTGGACATGAAGGGTATCACCTGGACGATCCCAATAGGCCAAGATGGAAGCAGAGATTTTTCAATTACATTCCCGGGTGATGTGCCTCTTGGTGTCATCGAAGCGGGTGTAACCCGGGCAGGGAAAAGAGAAAAATGTACTTTGATGGGGCCATGTGCAGGCGTTACAGACATTTGTGGAAGTATTTTTATTGATGCCAATGCTGATGGAATCAAACAGAATTCCGAATCAGGTATTCCTGATATAGACATTGTATTGAGGGATAAAAAGACTGGTGGGATAGTAGGGGTCGTACCTACCACTGAAGATGGAACATTTGAATTTCAGGTATTGAAGGGAGAGTATTCGGTAGAAGCCGTGAATGATTTGCTAAATTTCAATTATAATCCATCTACACCTACCAGCGCCCATTTTTGTACGGATGACAATGACGGTACATGTATAAATTTTGGATACACTATGGACGAGGAAAAAATGGTTTCTGAATTAGAAGATGGCACGATTGAAGGAACGGCTGAGTGTACAGACTATTGGGTGGACCAGCTTAAATATTGTGGTTCTGATAAAGGAGACTATACGGAAATACAAATCTTAGACTTTTTAAAACAGATTGAAAATCTGTTGTTGTTTGAGCCATTCCAATTTGGAAATAAAAAGATCAAAAAGGCATTGGAGATTTTAAAACCTGTGGGCAATACAGAAATTGAATTATTTTTGAAGGAATTGCTTACAGCCGAACTCAACGTAGTCAGCCAAAGAGGTGCCATTACGATAATAGAGGGAGAAACGGTTTTATTTGATAATTTCAACAAAGCGTTGCTTATCTATTGTGAGGCAATCGGTTGCGAAGAATTAGGCACTTGTTCTGTGGGAGTAAGTGGAAGATTAATCAGCAATCAATCCGGTAACTCCCGAATTTTGACCTCCCATTTGGTCCGAGCAACCAGAACCCTATCAGCATTCAATGGTACAGGTGGTATTAGAAATTAATTCAAAGATTTGATTATCTTCAATCAATGAATCTCCGAATTGCATCCTTATTAATATTCTTATTTGTAAAATGTTTCAAAGTGGCAGCCCAAGAGCTGCCCTTTGTGCATTATACCCCGGACAATGAAGTGATTCAATTGCCTTCTGCAATGGCAACAAATGTCTTCCAGGACAGTGAGGGATTTATTTGGATTGCAGTTCATACCTCTGGTTTGGTTCGGTTTGATGGATCCAAAATGGATCTATTTGATCAAAATGATGGTGTCAAAGACCTTGGGGTTTGGCAGGTAGTAGAGGACAAACTGGGTTATCTTTGGGTAACCTCTAATTCGGGTTTGGTGGTTTCAAGGGAACCAGTATCCAATTATAAAAACGGAAGGCGAATGTCTTTCACCTCCCAATTTGGGGGTAAATCTCTTTATGCCGGAGCAGTCAATCTTAATCAAATCGCAATAGACAATAGTGGGAAAGTTTGGATTGGTACAGTAGGTAATGGGTTTTTGCAGTACAAAATTATTGAAAATAAATTTTTAGAGGTGGATACCTTGTCCGCCGAAATGCAAAGTGACATTCCCCGGCAAATCACCACTGTATTTTCCGGGAAAAGTGGAATTTTGGCTGGTTTAGGTGGTGGCAAACTTGTCCGCATAACTGAGAATAAAATCCGGTTGATCTATTCTTCTGACCAAAATTCTGAAGGTCAGAATTTTGCTTCCATTTTTGAGGATAAAGAAGGTAAAATTTGGGTTTACAGACAAAACGGAGAAGTACTATTTTTCCAAAATGGATCATCCAAACCCATCAAAATTGCTGAATTAAAGGAATCCAATATTGCCAGCCTCGCCTCCGTAACAGAAGATAAGGTTTGGGCAGTGAGCGGGGTTAATGGCATCGTAAGTTTCAGCGTAAAATCCGGAGAGATAACCGGTCATTTTTCTAGGGCAAATGGGTTATTGAGTGACAATGTTTTCAACGTAAGTAAAGACAGGGAAGGAAATGTATGGATTGCCCAGTCAGGTGGCGTGTCAAAACTCAGATTTAATTTTAATGCATTTGAAAATTTCAGTGCCAATTCCATATCAGGACAAAAACCCATTCTACCTTCAGGGAAGGTCAATACCATTCTTATAGATACCTCATCTGCGTTCCCTTGTAGGATATTGGTAGGTACAGAAGGAGGAGTTTCATGTATTTCAAATGAGGGAAATTCTACTTATATTACCCAAAATGACGGCCTGACCGGAGATTGGGTCAATGGACTGGAGGTAGATAAAGATGGCAGGATTTGGATAGCAACCACCCAGGGTTTGAATGTTTTGGTTTTTGACCCAAAGTTGGTCCTAAAGGAAGCCATTGATATCAAATCTGTACTATTAAATGGGAAGAAGGGAATTCTATTCACCATTCCCCATAGCCCACCCATTATCGCTTCTGAAAGCCTTGTGCTAAAAGATGAAAATCTAAAAGAAGGCGTCAGTTCTGTCTGGTTTGCAGGGTTAAGAAGTGTCTACGGAATTGTTTCAGGAGAAATTTATGATTTTGGTGAAGATTCAGGTTTGCCCCGAGTTCTTTATAAATCAATCGCTTTTGACGGCCATGGATACCTTTGGGTGGGTAC
>JBBRFK010000074.1:0-16667 GCA_038224435.1 Cytophagales bacterium
TCCCAGCCTTTCTCATAGTCTCTCGACCATAAGGCCATCCCTTTGTTGTTTTTGACATGACCATTGGTAGGATCACAGTCAAAGTTTTCGCCAATACGGTAGGAGATATTTGCCAAATGACACATCAAGGTACTCACTGCCCCTTCTTCGATGGTAGAGTTTTGTTTTTCTTTTCCTCTTATCGCTTCAAAGAAATTTATAACATGGTCAGTGGTATTGTCACCGCCGCCGCCTAGGTTGGTACTTCCTTCCTCACCTCTGGCTTTGACTTCTTTGATCAGTTTTCCTTCCCGGTCAAAGAGCCTATACAATCCTCTGTTTACAAAAACAGAACCTTCTGAACCATAAATAATGGTACCTCTGTCTGATCCGTAGGTCTGATAATTGTTTCTGCTTTTTCCATCCCAAACTATGGTTTTGTCACCTTCAAACTTGAAAGTTGCCAGCATGGTATCGTACATCGTCCATCCGTCATTTACAAAATGGTATTTGCCGGCATCGACTGAAACATGCTTGGGAAATTCCACCTGCAAAGCCCACCTTGCTACATCCAATTCGTGGGTAGCATTGTTGCCGGTCTCGGCAGTGCCATAATCCCAACCATACCAATGCCAGTTGTAATTCCAAGTATCATGGGTATATTTTCTTCTTGGAGCAGGTCCCTGGAAAAGCTCCCAATCCAACCCGGTAGGAGGAGCTTGCTCTACAGGCAAAGGTACCTCACCACGTCCATTTGAATAAAATGCGACTGCTCTAAAGACATTGCCGATGATACCGCTGTGGATTTGGTTGATGATTTCGATGGTATGATAGGATGAGCGCTGCTGATTGCCCATCTGGATTACTTTCTTGTATTTGTTTTTAAATTCCACAAGTAATTCTCCCTCTCTTGGATTGTGGCTGCAGGGCTTTTCAACATACACGTGCTTGCCTGCCGCTACTGCCAACCAAGTCCCGGGTGCATGCCAATGGTCAGGAGTCGCATTGATCAAAACATCAACTTCCTTGTCTTCGATGACTTTGATGATGCTGTTTTCAAGTTTTGGGGTATAATCTATGTGTTTGGCAAAACTTACCGCTGCATTGGTTCGCTGTGATTCCATTACATCACAAAGAGTGACTAGCCTTACATTGCTTTTTGTTAGGGCAATCGGATCATAATATGCTCCCAATCTTCTTCCCAATCCTGCAATCGCAACGTTGAGTCTGTCATTGGCGCCTACGATGTTTGCATAACTCTTTGGAGAAAACCCAATTGCTCCCAAATACGAAACTCCGGCTGTGGCTATTGCAGTCTTCTTGATAAATTCCCTTCGGTTATTCTTCTTGTTCATGGTTGTTGGGTCTATTATTTCAATTCTTTGATTTTGATATTTTTGAAATGTACTTCATTGCCATGGTCCTGTATCAGGATATGACCCGCCGGCGCTTCGCCAAAATTCTCCCAAATTTTATATTTGCTGCCGGCTACCAGCTTTTTAAACTCTTCTGAACCCCTGACATATTCTATTACTTTGACTCCGTTGAGGTAATGTTCTACTTTGTTGTCGGGATAGACTACTACGCGGCCTTTGTTCCATTCTCCGGGGCCTTTCACAAAACGGGGTTGCTTGTCGGCTTTGATCAAATCATATAAAGAGGCCAAAGTCCTGTTCCCTTCAATGCCCATTTTGGCATCGGGGTGCTTCTCATCATCTAATATCTGATATTCCAAACCTATTGCTGATCCTGAAGTCTGTTCGCTCAAAGTCACAAAATATTTCACACCGCTATTGGCACCTTCGGTAAATTTGAAATCAAAGGCAAGGTCAAAAGCACTGTATTTCTCTACCGTGACGATGTCTCCAAAATTGCTTGATTCACCGCCATCAGCACTTTCTACCATCAAGATACCGTCTTTGATATGCCATCCCTTTTCAGGAAAGGTTTCTTTGTTGGCACTTCTCCAGCCTTCAGAGTTCTGTCCGTTAAAAAGCAATTTCCACCCTTTTGATTTTTCCAGTTCAGTCAATTGGTTCATTCCGGTATTTACTACAAAAACGTTACCTTTGAATGGAGTAGGGGAAAGGTTTTCTGTCTGTACCCTGACATTCCTGAAATAGGTTTTGTTTCCCTCGTCTTCAGGTTTATTGATGCTGTGCACCTGAAGGCCGATAAATCCCTTGGCGTCCATGTCATCTACGACATAGGCAACTTCCTGTCCATTGACCCAGGTTTTGATTTCATTTCCAATGGCTTCTATTCGGTAAGTATTCCATTCGTTCATCTTAAAAGCTGATTTGGCAGCGGGATTCAAATCCAAAGGATAAAGCCAACCTCTCCTCGCTTCATCATATAAACCGCCTGACCAAGTCCTGTCAGTCGGGTCAGCTTCAATCTGATACCCAAAAACCAATCCTTTTCCATCCTTACCCGCAGAATCATATTGCCCTCTTGCCATGACGCCGGAGTTGCTGGCTAAATCTTCAATTTTGAGATCAAGCTCCAAGATGAAATCGCCATATTCCTGTTCAGTGACCAAAAAAGTATTCGGGGTGTTGGCCTTTGCGTAGCCTACTATTTCTCCATTTTCAATTTTGAATTCTGCCTCACCACCCAATGATTTCCAACCTTCAAGGTCTTCTCCGTTAGAAAGGTTGGTCCATCCATCCTTTGATGCGGTTTTATTTTCATTTGGCTGGCAGGAGTATCCAATTATTGCTCCGACCAAGATTATCAATGGGAATTTATTTCTCATTATTGGTTTTGGGTTTGATTTAAGTGTTCAAATTCTTCAAAAACAAGTTCATTTTCAAGTCAATCCAGTTCTAAATTACGCAATCGATTTCGGCTTTCAGCGATTTAGGGAAACTGTTTTTCTAATTTAGAGAATCCCATAGAATTACTTTCATCAAAATTGATAAGTGGAAAAATCATCGAAGAATTAAGGGAAGTCAGACAATTGGGCTTTAGGTTGAAAAATCAAAATCCCCGGTTAATTGAAGAAATGCGCATTAGATTCTTGCCTCTTTCAATTCCATTGAAAACTTCCCTCTTTCAGTTTGACCAAGTTTCTATTATATTGAAATTCCAATCAGCAGACATTCACAATAACAATTTTCCCAAAAATGAAACTTATGAAAACCCTAACCCAAAATTTTTTGTATTTCGTCCTGATATTTATCCTTGGATCGAATTCAGATTTATTTTCCCAACAAATCAACACCAAACCCATTCTTTCCCCTTGGGCCGAAAATGTCGATAAAAACGCCCCCTATCCTGAATATCCACGCCCTCAGATGGTCAGAGACAATTGGCGGAACCTTAACGGGCAATGGGATTATGCCATTCTGGAAAAAGGAAAATCCATTCCTGCCTCCTTTGATGGTAAGATTACGGTTCCTTTCCCTGTTGAATCCTACCTCTCCGGCGTGACCAAATCTGTTGGAGCAGAAAAAGAACTTTGGTATAATAAAGAAATCCAGGTTATCAATCCTGAACGAAAAGGAAAAGTGTTGCTTCACTTTGGGGCGGTTGATTGGGAGTCGGAGGTTTTTGTCAATGGGAAATCTGTAGGCATACATCAAGGCGGTTATGATCCTTTTTCGTTTGATATTACTTCCTTTCTCAACAAAGGAGCAGAACAGAAAATCACAGTAAGGGTTTGGGATCCAAGTGACAAAGGTCCCCAACCTCGTGGTAAGCAGGTCAATCAGCCGAGAAGTATTTGGTATACTCCTGTTACCGGGATCTGGCAAACGGTATGGCTGGAATTTGTACCACAATCCTACATCACCCATATCAAAACCACTCCTGATTGGGATACTGGAAGTTTTCATTTTTCCGTGAATGCCAATACCACAGATCCTACACTGACTTATAAAATAACCGTCATGGATAATGGCTCCAAGGTGGCAGAAAGTTCAGAAAGTTTTGGGAGTGAAATTGACCTTAAGATTCCTAATCCGATCAGTTGGTCATTAGAAAATCCACATCTGTACGACTTCGAAATCGCCTTACTGAAGGGAAAAAAAACCATAGACAAAGTCACTTCTTATGGTGCATTGAGAAAGGTTTCCATCATTACTGATTCAAAGGGAATGCAGCGATTTGCGCTCAATGACGAACAGGTTTTTCATTATGGCCCATTGGATCAAGGTTGGTGGCCGGATGGCTTGTACACCGCACCGACGGATGAAGCCTTGGCCTTTGACATTATCAAAACCAAAGAAATGGGCTTCAATATGATCAGAAAGCATGTCAAAGTAGAGCCTGCGCGTTGGTATTTCCATTGTGACAAGCAGGGCATCATGGTCTGGCAAGACATGCCAAGCGGAGATATGGGCAACAGATGGGAACAAAAGCCAGGCGTCGTCGGAAAAGGAACTGATAGGGAAAGAACACCTGAATCAGAAGCCATTTACAAAAAAGAATGGAAAGCCATCATGGATGCCAATTACAATTTTCCTTCCATCGTGGTTTGGGTTCCGTTCAATGAAGCTTGGGGACAATTCAAAACACAAGAGATTTCTGATTGGACAAAATCCCATGATCCGACTAGGTTGGTCAACAGTGCGAGCGGTGGAAATTTTGAATTGAAAGGTGCCAAAATAGCCGGCGATATCTTTGATGTACACAATTATCCCGATCCTGTGATGCCATCCCCGGATTTGTTTGGAAAAATACAGGTCCTTGTCTTGGGAGAGTTTGGAGGTTTGGGATTACCCGTGGAAGCACATACCTGGCAGGAAAAAGACAATTGGGGTTACCAAAGTTTCAAGTCCAAAGAGGAATTGTTGGATAGGTATAAAATCCTGATGAAGGACTTGCAGGATCTGATCCCAAAGGGTTTGGCAGCAGCTGTTTATACACAAACTACAGATGTGGAGATTGAAACAAACGGAATCATGACTTATGATAGAAAAGTGGTTAAAATGCCGATTGATGTTTTGAAAAAGCTGCATGGGGAATTGTATAGGTAGTTGTTTATATCCACATCAGATTCTCCGAAAACCTGAGCAACAAACTCTTTATAAATGGGAACATCCTTTTGGATGGCTTTGACCACATTGACCTTCACAGGAGGCAAAATGACCTCTTCTTTTTTTGAGCATCCCATTGCAAAAACAAGAAGTAAAAAAACGACAGAAAGATTGTTTACAGATCGGATGGATGTTTGGTAAAATCCTATAATTCTTAATTAAATGAAAGCAGATTTGATTCTATCAAATTTTGGCAATATTTAAATTATGAATAAAAAATTTGAGAAATTGTCTGTTGGAAAAATGATATTAAGGTGGAAATATTAAGGAATTAAAGGAATTCATTTTCTTCCAAAAAAAATGGTGAGAATCAAGTACATGTTGTTAATTTTTTGTTTTGCATTTTCCTGCCAAAAAAATGAGGTGCAAGAAACAGTTACTTCTAAATCACCGACTGAAAGAAAAGATTATATCAGGGCCATTTCCGGGGAAAATGAATTACTAAACATAGAACTTGTAAAGAAAGGTGAAGTTTTGATTGCCTATTCAGATTGCTACGATTGCCATAAGGAGGATATCCGTGCGAAAGGACCTGCATTTCAGGACATTGCCAAAAGATATCCTGCCAATCGGATTTATATTGAACATTTGGCCAATCAAGTCATCCGAGGTAGCTCGGGTTCTTGGGGTTTCCCCGTCATGCATCCCCATCTTGAAATAAAAAAAGAGGATGCAAAGGCTATGACAACCTACATCCTCTCTCTCCGAAGTCCGTAATCCAAATTTGATTTCAGCGCATTAAAGCAAAAAATCATGGTTTCTATATTACACATGAGACAAATCGCATTCGACTGTCTTCTCGGTTCTATGGGTAATTTGTAATTACGCCTTTTTATGAAAAGAATTTGTAATTCAGTCTTTTCGGCAGTGCTTTAAGATTGACTTTGCAAATGTTGGAATCCGATTGCAAATTGGTATGGATAAAAGGGTGTAGTTGCTTTCGACTACTGTACGGAATACACCCAGTCTGCTAAACTACGGCTAGGGTGGCATCTTGTACGTTGATATTCTGTGATGAACTCCGGCTAGTTTGCGGATTGCTATTGTGCAGAAGATCGGATGTGGGATCGTAATCGGACATAAAAAGACCCATATTCAGAAATAAAAACTCACCCTTGCCATCGACTCTGACTGTGTCTATTTCGCAGCTGAGTTTAAGGCTTGAATTGGAAGTGTTCCCTCTCCCGAATTTCAACTAGAGGAAAAGAAGAAGGTAAGGCAAGCATTAGAAGCAATTTTTTCATAACAAATTAGTGAAAATCAAAAGTGAATACCGCAAATCCCAGCTCATCGTCCACATTGACATAGGAGTAGAGCTTGCCGTCTTTGAAAAACCCACCTAGCGGTAATTCTGAAAGCCCCTCAAGCTTTGTTTCTCCTTTCAGCGTAAGGTCCTTGTCATAGGCAAACATGTAGTATTCATATTTTTTTTGGGAATCTATATTGGCAAGGGGAAGTCCTATGCTGGCAAACCGATAGTAGCGCTTGGTCTGCTCATCCCAGTAAAAATCCCAATAGTCGATCTGCGTATGGAGCTTGTCTGATTCAGCTTGGAATTCCTTGCGACCGAATACCTCATTTTTTACTTCAATATCTTTTCCCAAAGGAGTCAACTCATGAGGAAACTCTTTAAAAAACAGGCTGTCAAGCTTCGGGTCATAGACATATATCGCATTTCCTACCGTTGATGAAATTAGCACAAGGTCATTTAGTAGCTGAAGAAATACTTGTTCCCCTCTTCCTTCTGCTCCATCTCCATCTCCTTTCGTTTCAACTTTATAATTGAATAACTTTTCTAATTCAGGAATTTTCAAAATTCTCCCCGTCTGACCCATAGATTCCATCACTGCAAAATATAATTCACTGCTCTTGAAACTACTCGGTAAAGAGTATAGCTTTTTCCTTTTCAAATCCACACTTAGTTCATTTGAAATACTAAAATTCTCTAGGTTCTTGGCTTTAAGTAATTCCTCTACATTCAATTCAAGGTTGGCGAGTTTCTTTCCATTCTTGGAGAAAAACCAGCTAGTACCAAATAAATCCCGGACATAAAATTGGTTATTTGGGAGGCTTTTAAACGTGTAAACAAATCGTCCCACTCCATCGGGACCTTCTTCCTCAAAGGGGTAATTGTTGATTAATTTTAGAGAGTTCAGATTGATTTCATGAAGTATGAACCTATGGCGGTCAAAGTAATACAGTAAACTATCATTCTGAGATATGGACAAATAGTTTCGCTTACCAAAAATTGACAAGTCTTTTAAATCAAAAAGCTCCTCACCAGAATCGATCATTAAGGTATCTAGGGTGTAAGTCATCTTCTCCAAGACATTTGAAGGTTTCTCGGATATGATGTCTTCCTCTGAGTTAGGTTTTTGTCCGCAGGCAGTTAGTATTGAAAATGCCAGAATCAGAAGTAGGTTTTTCATAGTTATTTAAAAGTTAAAACTGAATACCGCAAAGCCCAGCTCATCGTCCACATTGACATAAGACCAGAGTTTGCCGTCTTTGAAGAAGGGATCGCTTGGACGATTGGTAATGGGTAGTAAAGCTTCTCCGATTAAATTGAACTCTTGATCATAGGCATAGAGATAAACCTCGCTTTTCATTAATTGATATTTTTCATCTCGTAGCGTTGGCTTTCTTCCGAATCGGAAATAAAGTTCTCTCGATGCATCCCAAATCGGTGGCTCAAAACCGAAAGCCATGAAATAACGATTGAATTCTTCTTGGTATTCCTTGTCTGAATCTATCTGTGCTTTGAGTACCACATCAATTTTGGTTGGACTGATCTTATGCTCAAAAGTGTGGTAGCTCAAAGAGTCTGTTGAGGGGTCATAGCTGTAAAAAGCATTCGCAGATCTGCTCAAGGCTAGAATCTGATTGTTGATTTCAACCAAGTACATCGTCTCTTGCAATACAACTCGTTCACCCATGCTCACTTTGATGTCATATATCCAATCCATTTCCGGGAGCTTGAAATTTTCAACTTCATAGTTTTCCAGATTGATTTTGGCCAAAGTTGGCGGACCATTATTTTGAATTCCTGGCAGGGAAAAAAGACTCTTTTGATCTGCTGAAAGCAGGATACCATAATTCAATTCATCCAAATTTGTAGAAATTGGAAGTGATGAAATCGATAGGTCTTTTAGTCGGCTTCCTGCCTTATCATAAATCCCCATGTGATTGAAAGCAGTAATCAGGAATTTGTCGCCGCCAATTATTTTGGTTTTCTGAACCAAATCACTTGTACCATTTGGTCCCTCCACTTCAAAATCATAATCCTGCTCCCAAACCAACTCATCCAAATTGATCTGCTGAATCTGGTTTGAAAAAAAATTGTAGAGGAAAAGGTGTTTTCCATCCCCGGAAATCGAAGATGATCTTGGACCCCAGTTGAGTTCAAACAATTTACCTTTCGGATCGATCATTACGGTATCGACCGACAATGTCAAATTCTCCAATATATTTTCTGATATCGCATTTTCAGAATTGCCTTTTTCACCGCAGGAAGCGAGGAGGATAAGGAAAAGAAAGGTGATTAGCTTTTTCATCATGGCTTAAAAATCAAAAGTGAATACCGCAAAGCCCAATTCGTCTTCGACATTGACATAGCTCCAGAGTTTGCCGTCTTTGAAGAATTTAAACCCAAAATGTGGGATAGGTATTACTTCCTCATGGAGTTGGTTGAGGTTCTCATCAAATAAGGTAACTACCTCTTTTAAAACTGCCGAGTCCCCGATTTTTTTGTCCAAATCCATGGAAAACCGCCAAAACTTTTTGTGAAAATCATCATAATAAAACCGACTAAAACTGACCTTCTTGGCGGAGTCAATTGACAGCACAGCTTCGCCACGTTCATATTTACCAACCATTACCCGGGATACTTTGCTATTATTATCCAAATTGGTCTGAGACCAGCCTTTGGTCTCCCTTATAGTTGCTATTATCCATATCCAATAAGATACAATTTTACGCTAAAATGCTTTTTTATTGCAAAATTACGTAAATAAAAGCCCCGTTCTTTTTCAATTATTATGTTGCGAATGGGCTAAAGCCACATTCCTATTCAATCCTATCTATTCAATTGTTTCTGGATTTGCCTCCTGCTGTAGCTGGAGGATAAAAATAAAATCCTTTCCGATTCGGGGCTTTAGCCGAAATAAATCGAATTCGATGAAAATCTTATCCTAGTCTTTTCTTCTTTTCCCCAACTCCATGTTTTCTGAGGTAAAATCCTAGATTTGGCTAAAGCCCCGTTTTTATTCAATTATCATGTTATGAATGGGCTAAAGCCACATTCCTATTCAACAAAATCACAATCCAAAAGAAAGGAATAAGGCCACACTCATATACACTACCTTTAAATTTCATTCGAATGGAATAAAGCCAAATTCCTATCCAATCCTATCTATAGAATTGTTTCTGGATTTGCCTCCAACCATTTCGGTATTGAAGATTCTACTTCTTAGGAGTTCCCTGTCCAAAATACTACATACCTCACAATCTGATCCATGGGTTGAGGTCCAGAAAGGCTAGAGAAAACACCAAGTTCAGAATAGTCCCTGCACGTTGATATTCTGTGATGAACCCACATCCTATCATAAAAAAAAGAGGATGCAAAGGCTATGACAACCTACATCCTCTCTCTCCGAAGTCAGTAATCCAAATTTGATTTCATCGCATTAAAGCAAAAAATCATGGTTTCTATATTTTGGGTTGGGGTATTTGTAAAAACCCTCTCCGGTTTTCTCACCTAATTTTCCCGCATCGACATATTTTTTAAGGAGTTCGGCAAAAGCTTGGGATGCTTTGTCGGATTGGTTTTTGGTGACATGCCAAGCTGTTTCTAAGCCAATAGTATCCAAAATTCCAAATGGTCCTCTTGCCATATTGAAATTCACCATCCAAGACTTGTCAATATCTTCAATCGACGCTATATCGTTCACCAAAAGTTTTCCAGCCGCTCCTATAAATGACATCAGCATGGTATTGAAAATGTACCCGTTATTCTCTTTTTTGACCAAAACAGGCACCTGTTCCAAAGACCTTCCAAACTCCATCAAAACAGGAACCAATGTCGGATCTGTACCGGGATGCGGCATAATGTCTACCACTTTTGCTGTAAATACGTCATGGAAATGCAGCGCGCAAAACTTTGCGGGCCGGCCGGATATATCCGCAAACATAGACGGCAACAAGTAAGAAGTATTGGTGGTAAAGATGGTATTCTCCGGAGCGATTTCTCCAAAAAGTTTCCATACTTCAGTTTTGATGCCGACATCTTCTGATACACTTTCATTGATGATATCAGCCTCACTTACAGCTATTTTAGGATCTTTGGTAAAAGTGATTTTTTCTATTGCCAAGATACCCGAATCTGATTCCAAGCCACTCGCCTTTGCCAACTTGGTGACGATGTTTTCCATTTTCTCCTTAGCGCTCTTTAGCGCCTTGAGGTTGGTGTCATATATAGTCACTTCATACCCGGAAAGGGCAGATTGCAAAGCCACTCGGGTACCCAAGGTACCTGCACCTAAAACGCAAACTTTTCTGATTTTCATGATTCAAATTTTTTGAGAATGAATACTTTCCAATGCTTTTTTTCCACAGGCGTCAACTACAAGAATCAAACCAGAGAATCTCGGATCTTGCGTAAAACCAAGTTTGAATCGCTTATAAATCTGTTGGGCAATGACCCCTACTTTGAACAAACCATAGGTATAATAAAAAATCATATTTTCCAAATTGAGAGGGCTTTTGGAAGCATAATATTCAATTACTTCAGACCTTGTAAAATTTCCTTCCAAATAACTCAGATTGAACATTTTTAAGATATCATCATCTCCAGCTTCAGCCCAATAGGCGAGTGAAGTGCCCAAATCCATCAAAGGATCTCCGATTGTCGCCATCTCCCAATCCAAAACGGCCTTGATTGAAGGGTTTTGTGGTCCTGCCAAAACAAGGTTGTCGAATTTGTAATCGTTATGGATAAATCCGATGTTTTCGTTTTTCGGGAGATTGGATTTTAGCCAGGCAATTACCTTTTCCAATTCAGCCAATTCATTGGTCTTTGCATTGAAATACCTCTCTGACCAACCCAAAACCTGTCTTTCCACATACCCTTCAGGCTTTCCCAATCTGGATAATCCCGATTTTTCCAGCTCCAACTGATGGAGTTCCAACATGCCATCAACCGTGTTTCTGGAGAGATTTTGGAAATATTCCTTTCCGAGTACCATACCTCCATGAATTTTATTCCTAAGTATCAAACCTTCAACTTTTTCCATGATGAAAAAAGGAACACCGATTACTGCCTCATCTTCACAGCATACAACGGGTTTGGGGATTTTGGCATACCCCGCTTTCTCCAAGGCTTCCAGAATCCGGAATTCGCGGACCATGTCATGGGCCTTGCTGATTTTCATTCCCAAAGGCGGTCTTCGCAACACAAATTCTCCATCGGGAGAATTGATCAAAAAAGTAAGGTTTGAATATCCTCCCTTAAATTGGGAGATGACTGTACTTTCCGGATCTAGGTTCAGTTTTGCCTGCAAAAATGGGAAAAGGTTTTCTAGGCCTTGAGGTTCCTGGTTCATTCTTGGGAGTAATTTTTTAAGATTCTTTTTGCTAAAACTGACTTGTGCACCTCATCAGGTCCATCATAAATCCTGGCGCCCCGCTCATGTCTATACCAAAATGAAAGCAAAGTGTCGTCAGTAATTCCCAAAGCCCCATGGACTTGGATGGCTTTGTCTATCGTAGTCATCAATACATCAGAAACAAAAAACTTGATGGTAGAGATATCCTCTTTGGCTGCTTTTGCCCCTTCCTGCTCGATCTTATGGGCTGTCATCATCACCAACAGGCGGGAAGCTTTGATGCCGGCGGCTGCTTCAGCGATCCAGTTTTGAATGGTTTGTTGGTTGGCCAAAGGTTTGCCGGGGTCTAATTGCCTGGATAATGCACGCCTGCACATCATTTCAAGAGCCCGTTCACAGATTCCGATCCAGCGCATACAGTGATGGATCCTTCCCGGACCCAATCTTTCCTGTGCCAAGGCAAATCCCTGTCCTTCTTCTCCAATCAAATTGGTAACAGGAACTTTGCATGCCGTGAATTTAACTTCCCCATGCGACATGTAATCTTCCCCGACATCGCCCATGATAGGGATATTTCGGACCAACTTATACCCGGGATTATCCAAAGGTACCAAAATCATACTAGCCCTGAGGTATGGGTTTGGATTGCCAGGGTCTGTCAATGCCATGACGATAGTAAAAGCAGCACCATCAGCCGCAGTGGTAAACCACTTATGGCCGTTGATAACAAACTCATCACCTTCCCTGACGGCTGTGGTGGAAAGGTGGACCGGATTGCTGCCCGGATTATTGGGTTCGGTCATGGCAAAGCAGCTCCGGATTTCTCCTCTTTGAAGGGGGGCAAGATATTTTCCCTTGAGCGCTTTACTGGCAAACCTATGCATCAATTCCATGTTGCCGATGTCAGGGGCATTGCAATTGAATATAAAATGTCCCAAGGGGCTTTTGCCCAACACTTCTGAAATAGTCGCAAACTCAGTCAGGTCCAATCCCAATCCACCGACTTCCAAGGGAAGATGCGGTGCAAAGAGGCCTTCGCTTTTTGCCTGCTCTCTAAGGTCTTTCAATCTTGGCAAGACCGCCTTGAATGAACCGTAAATTGCTTCTTGTTCAAGTGGATAAACATGCTGTTGGAGAAACTTCCCGTATCGGGCTGCTAATTCCTGTACCTTTTTTGAGGCAAATATTTGGGTAAATTCCATAAGGGAAAAGTTAAATTGTAAATCCTCCGTCTGCGGTAAGCGTTGCGCCGGTGGTGTATGAGGAGGCCTTGGAAGCTAAAAACAGGGTCATGGCACCGATTTCTTCACTTGTTCCGACCCTTTTTATAGGAAGGGATTTCATCATATGGTCCATGATCTTATCGTTGCTCCAAAGTGCTTCAGAGAATTTGGTCTGTATCAATCCCGGACAGATGGTATTGACACGGATTTTATGTTCTCCCCATTCTTTGGCATATACTTTTGTCAGGGAAATCAAAGCTGCCTTACTTACACTGTAGATTCCCAAACCTTGTTCCGGGGAAATCCCGCCTATTGAACTGATGTTGATGACAGCTGCCCCGGAAGAGGAACGCAAATAAGGAAAACATAAATTCATCAGCTGAAAAGGGGCTTTCAGGTTGACATCCATGATTTTGTCAAAAGCCTCAGGAGTCGTGTTGTGCACCGGACCAAAAACCGGGTTTACAGCTGCATTGTTGACCAAAATATCAATCTGACCATATTTATCAATCGTCTGTTTGACAAGATTTTCCAATTCTTCCATGCGTCCGACATTGCATGCAAAAGCTGAGACTTCATAGCCTTTACCTTTGAGTTGCGAAGCCATTTCATCCAAGGCATCCTGCTTCCTGCTGCTGATTACAACTTTGGCGCCTGCTGCTGCCAAAATCTCCGCTATACTTAAACCGATTCCTTTGCTGGCACCCGTGATGATGGCCACTTTGTTTGCCAATGAAAATAGTGCTGATAAATCCATAATTGTTATTTGGGTTAGATAGGCGACAAGATAAAAATTAAAGGCTTTAAAGGTTACTTTGACCCGAAAAAATATTATGCATACCGAGTATTTTTTTCTAATTTCAATTCTTTAAATATCTTATAAATCCATCTTAACACATTATGAAACAAGTAATTTTTCATCAAACAGGTCTTCCAGCAGAGGTTTTGCAGCTTGAAGAAGTGCCGATGCCGGAGCCTAAACCGCATGAAGTCAGGATCAAAGTCACTGCAAGAAACATCAACCCGTCTGACATCATGTTTGTACGGGGAATGTATGGCATCACCCCAAAACCCCCAAGCAGTGCCGGGTTTGAAGCGGCTGGTGTCGTAGATGCTTCGGATGAAAACAATACAGTCCCGGTTGGAACAAGGGTGATTTTTACAGCTATCGGTACCTGGAAAGAATATCTTTGCCTACCTGCCGCTTTGGTTATTCCCACGCCTCAGGGCATGACAGATGAAGTGGCCTGTCAGGCTTTTGTCAATCCCTTGACAGCTTTCGGGATGATTGAAACGAGTGGTCTGAAGGCAGGTGATTGGTTGTTGATCACTGCCGGTGCTTCGGCTTTTGGGAAACTCGCCATCCAAATGGCGCATCAAAAAGGAATAAAAGTAGCCTGCACGGTCCGTAGAGATGATCAAAAAGAACTGCTAACCGGCCTAGGTGCGGACCTTGTCATCAACACGGAAAAGGAAAAACTTCAAAAAGTAATTACCGAACACACAGGGGAAGGTGTATCTGTCGTCTTTGACGCAGTAGGAGGTGTCCTAGGTGCAAAAGCCATCGCCAGCTTGAAATCCGGTGGTAAAATGATGGTTTTCGGACTGTTGAGCTTGGAAAACATTCCTTTGAATTCCGGTCTTTTGATATTCAAAAACCTTAAAGTAGAAGGATTTTGGTTGACAACTTATATGGAAAGCCTTGATCCGGAGCAAAGAAAAACAGTATTCAAAACAGTGTTCACCTACTTGCTTTCCAATAAAGTGAAAGTTGATGTGCAGGATTCATTTCCCTTGGAGCAATTCAGGGAAGCTTTGGAAGTTTATGAAAAAGGGGGAAGAAATGGGAAAGTTCTACTTGTTTCTTAAACCAAAAAAGGAGAGGTGATACTCTCCTTTTTTATTTTTGAAATTCTAAAAAAGACTTCCCTGAACGGACTGGATTTTTTGGGCCTGAAATGTTCCCTTCAACATATCCTGGAGCAACCTGTTAAAGGATGGTTTCCAGGTTTCTAGGTTGATTTTGGCATCTTTTCCTTCAAAACCAACAGGACCCAAAAGTCTTTCGTAGCCGATCAACATGGCCCAAATCGTGTAAAAAGTGGCCTCAGATTGCAATTCAGGCCGGATGCTTCCGTCCTTGATTCCCTGCGTGACCATCTGGGTTCCAATTTTTCCACAATCGTGATGTACCTCCAAAAGTCTTTGGAAATGGTCACTAGCCAATACCAAGGGATCAATTTTTAACCTCAGGTTTTCATCATTGTAGAGTTGGACCAAGCCCATGAAATTCAGGATGGCCTCATAATACATGCGGTTATTTTTGGCAAACTTGAAGTAATTGTTTGAAAGTTCGATCAGCATATCTAGACCGTTTCTGCCTTTGATTTTGATGATATCACGGAAAACATCTTTCAATTCATCAAAGGCTTTTTTGGTCACCGCCATGTAAAGGTCCTCTTTGTTTTTGTAATAAAAATAGGTGAGACCTTTGCTGATTTTGGAGGCTTTGGCCACATCCTCCATTTTGGTGGCTAAGTATCCCTTGTCCGTAAAAAGCTTGATTGAAGCTTCCAATATCAACTTTTCCTTCTGTTGTCTTTCCTGTGCTCCCATAGCTGATTGTGTTCGAATTTGGTTCAAATATATTAAACAACAGTCATAAATCCATTTATGATTGATCCTCAAAATGTAAACAGCTAATTTCCCAACCGGTAAAACTCTTGAAATCAAAACAAAAAAATCAAAAAAAAGCCCTCAGGAGAGGGCTAAAGTTATTATGATGAAACTACCGTGATGATATAGTATTGTTTTTTGCCTTTTTGTACGAGAAGGTATTTGCCTTGAAGCAATCTGAAAGAAGCAGGTTGGTTTGGATCCAAAATCTTTTCTTTATTGATCGAAACGCCTCCTCCCTGAATCATTTTCCTAGCCTCACCTTTTGATGGAAATATACTATTTCCGGTCTTTTCTGAAAGCAAATCTACCACATTGGATGTACCATCAAACTCAGATCTTGATATCTCGGCTTGCGGAACACCATCAAATACCTGAAGAAATGTCCTTTCATCCAAAGCTGCCAAATCTTCTGTAGATGATTTCCCAAAAAGAATATCCGAAGCTTTTACAGCCATTTCATATTCCTTGTCCCCATGCACCATGACTGTCACCTGTTTGGCGATTTCCTTTTGAAGTAACCTCAGATGAGGTGCTTCTGACTGCTGTTTTTCCAAGCTCTCGATTGAAGCTTTGTCCAAAACAGTAAAAATCCGGATGTATTTGGCGGCATCCTCATCGGAAACATTTAGCCAAAACTGATAAAAGGCGTAAGGCGAAGTCTTCTCAGGATCGAGCCAAACAGACCCACTTTCAGTTTTGCCGAATTTGGTACCGTCAGCCTTGGTGATCAAAGGAACGGTCAGGGCATAGGCACTTCCGCCTTCCATTTTCCTGATCAATTCTGTTCCGGTCATGATATTTCCCCATTGGTCAGAACCCCCGAGTTGGATGGCAACATTCCTGTTTTTCCATAAATGATAGAAATCATAACCCTGGATCAA
The DNA here is from genome assembly GCA_038224435.1 of Cytophagales bacterium. Lineage (GTDB taxonomy): Bacteria > Bacteroidota > Bacteroidia > Cytophagales > Cyclobacteriaceae > Cognataquiflexum. Next base: position 16,407 of record JBBRFK010000074.1, read on the forward strand.
CTGGTAGGAGAATTCTGTAAATGAAAGGCCATTTCCGTCTTCCAATCTTCTTTTGACGGAATCCTTGGCCATCATGTAGTTTACCGTGATGTATTTGCCGACATCTCTGATAAATTCCAAAAAGGAAAATTCGGACATCCAATCGTAATTATTGACAAGTTCTGCCTTATTCGCAGTTCCTTCTCTGAAGTCCAAAAAGTGGGACAATTGGGTCTGAAGACAGGCTACGTTATGGTCCAAAGTGGCTTTGTCCAATAGGTT
>JBBRFK010000075.1:0-16636 GCA_038224435.1 Cytophagales bacterium
GGCATCACCACGATTTTGTACCATTCAGGTTCAAATTCATAGGAATTGGCGACGAGGTAATATTTGTATGCCAACTCTTTGGATAGGTATTTTGCCTTGATGGCGATGATATTGAGGTAGGGATTTCTGAAATATTCCACACTTATTCTCTCCAAGCGCTTGCAGATCCGTTCGGTTTGGTCGCATAGAGTTTCCATCTTATACTTCCATCCTTCCGAACCGTGAATCTGTAAAACCATCCACATGGATATCGCATTTGCCCCGGAGCGGCTGCCGCTGACGGTATAATCTTTACCTGGGATATATTGTGCTTCTTCGGTTTTGACATAATCGAAGTAGCCTTTTCGGATCAGGAAAAGCCCTGTTCCGTATGGTGTCTGCAGCATTTTGTGCCCATCAGCCGTGATGGAATTCATGTAGGGATTTTGGAAAGTAAACCTACTCATCGGATTGGTAAATGGGTAGATAAAACCGCCGTAAGCTGCGTCCACGTGGATTTTGAATGGGACATTCATGTTGGTAAAGTAATCGCCAAGCATGTCGATATCATCCACGGAGCCAAACATCGTAGAAGAAAGATTGGCGATGACGATGAAATATTTGATCCCTTCTTCCAAGGCAACGTTTATTTTGGACTCCAGAGATTTCTTGGAGATCATCCTGGTTTCCTGATCCACTTCGAGGATGATGCTTGTCAGGTTGAGCAGGTTGGCACCTTTAGGCATGGAATAATGGGAATCCTGAGAGTAAACGAGGCCGATTTCTCCAATCCTAGCTTGATATTCCTTTTTGAAAAGATTCCTGTAAATCCACATGGCCTGAATATTGGCTTCCGTGCCGCCGGTGGCCACATAGCCGTCCTGTTGGTTTGGGTCACCGTTGAGGATTTCTTCCGCCACCAATCGGATCAGGTCTTTTTCGATTTTTTGGGTTCCCGCAAAAATCTCCAAAACAGATTTTTCGCTCAGTGTATGCACACCGATATGATTCGGGTTTCGGACCATGGCAGACATATAGGGTGCGTCCTTTAGAAAAGGTGCATCGGGATAAAACTCAGCGGTATCGAGGTATGTCCCGGGAATTCCAAGAATAGGATGGTCGCCCCTGTAGTCAAGGTTTTGTGCAAGGGCATTGAATATGGTTTCTTTGAGTTGTTCGTGTGATTGTTTTTTCCAATACATGGTAAGAGATATTAAATGTGAAAATAAATCAATTCCAGATTTTCCAGGCCGCTTCAGCCTGAAGTTGGAGCATTTCCAATCCATTTTTTACCAATGCACCACGCGCTTCTAACGATCTCATCAAAAAAGTTTTTTCAGGATTATACACCAAGTCATAGACTTTGTGCATTCCGGTAATGTATTCGGGATTTATTTCCGGCATTTCTTCGGTTTTGGGATAGGTACCGAGAGGCGTTGTATTGATGATGAGGTGGTGGTTTTCCAAGATTGATGGGTTCACTGCCAAATCTCGGTAAGTGATCCAACCGGGATTTTCGGATTGATTTCTGGATACCATTTTAAAGGAAATTCCCAGATCTTTCAACACTTGTACCACTGCTTTGGATGCGCCTCCTGTTCCCAAGACCAATGCTTTCGGCCTGCTTTCTCCGAGAAATGATTCTAAAGATTGCCTGAATCCGACATAGTCTGTATTGTAGCCTTTGAGTTTTCCTTCTTTGATTTGGATGCAATTGACAGCGCCGATTTTTTGGCAGGCAGGATCCAGTTCGTCTAAAAGGGGGATGATTTTTTCTTTGTAAGGAATGGTGACATTGATTCCTTCCAGCTGTGGGTTTTTAGAAAGAATATTGGGAAAAAGGGAAACATCGGAGATTTCGTACAAATCGTATTGACAGTCAGTAATGATTTCCCTTTCGAATTTTGAAGTGAAATACTTCTTCGAAAAGGAGTGGGTCAAAGGATATCCTATCAATCCGAATTTTCTCATGATCGCTTCAGGTAATTGGCAGTTCTTTCGATTCCCAAAACCAAAAGTATTCCGAACAAAAATGCCAATACCGCAAAAAGGATCAGCGGTTCATGTCCTGTTACTTCCGTATAATGCTGAGGCATGATGTTTTCGGTAAGGAATGGTTTTTGTTCTCCCGAGGAGGACATCCGGTAAGAAAGGACTTTCTTCCATGGCCAGATTTTATTGAGCGAACCCAGCATAAAGCCGGAGAGAACTGCAATGGTTACCCCATGGTAATGCTTCAATAACCAAGATATCAACCTGCTGAAAGAAAGTAATCCAACCACGCAGCCTGAACCAAACAATGCGATGATGAGCAGGTCTCTGTCGTTGACAGCACCCAAGATTCTTTCATATTGTCCCATCACCAAAAGCAAAAAGCTTCCTGAGATTCCTGGCAATATCATCGCACAGATCGCTATGGCTCCTGCCACAAAAGTGAACCAAAGTGTATCGGGTGTGGTAGTAGGCGGCAAGCCTGTGATCCAATAGGCAGCTAAGGTTCCTATGATCAGGGACAGGAACACGATGAAGTTCCACCTTTTGATGTCCCGAAGAATGATGACAGCAGAAATGATGATCAGCCCGCAAAAAAAAGACCATAAAGGAATCGGATGGTAATCCATCAGGTAGGTTATTACCTTGGACAGGGAGAAAATGCTTGTCAGGATTCCTGCAAAAAGGGTAAATAGAAAACTCCCATTGATATGGTCCCAAAAGTTCCTTATTTCAAATTTGAACAGAAAACCCAGGGCGGTTTTATCAATGGATTTGATGCTGTCCAGAAGTTTTTGGTAAATGCCTGCTATCAAGGCAATAGACCCTCCCGATACCCCGGGTACGACATCAGCCGCTCCCATTGACATTCCCTTAAGGAAGGTTAAAATGTAATCTTTGAGATAGTTCATGTTTGGTCAAAAAAAGGACTGCCCCTTCGATAGGGCAGTCCAAAAATAGTATTACATGAGGTGTGCTCCTAAGAAATGGTCGAAAGTATCGCCTCTTAGTCCCAATCGGATGGTCTCAAGCGGGATGAGTTCATTTGGGGCGATATTGCCTAGATTGACATTGGCACCCAAGAGTTTTACAAACCAAACCTGCTGCTCTTTTTGGGGAGCTTCCCAGATGATCCTGTCTTCGGGGATCTTGGTCAGGATTTCTTCTACGAGTCCCTGTCTTACTTCACCGGAGTCTCTGAATAATCCCACGTTTCCCCCTTCTCTTGCTTCGCCGATGACTTTCCATGAACCTGCATCGAGTTCACTTTGCATCTGCTCAATCCATTTGTAAGGAGGGATGATTTTAGCGGCATCTTTTGAACCCACCTCAGACAAGACAGTGACATCTTTTGAGAGGATTTGGATGTATTCACATTTTTTGGCGTGGTTCAGACTGATAGAACCGTCAGAAACCTCTACGAAAGTCAGGTCAAATTTTTCCAAAACCCTTCTATAATCGTCAAATTGTCCTCTGATGACAAATGCCTCAAACAAAGTACCCCCCAAGTAAACAGGTATTCCTGCGTCTTTATAAATCTGGATTTTTTGGGCAAGATTTTTTGTGAGGTAAGAGGTAGCCCAGCCTAATTTGACAATGTCAACATATTCACTATTGGACTCTACAAAGTTTTCTACTTCTTTGATGCCCAAGCCTTTGTCCATAACCATAGTAAACCCCGTAGTACGTGGTTTTTCAGTTCGTACAGGCAGATTCTTCAGAACGTAATTCATTAAGTTCGAAATTCAGGTAATTAATTGTTTAGATCGGATGAAGTATCTGCATCCTTATATTGGGAGATGATTTTGAAAATAGCCTTTTGATGTTTGATTTCAGGCATCAAATCGTAAAGCAGTGTGTGTCTCCCAAAGTCCAAAGTTAATGCATTTTCCAAATATGAAAAGGCTTCCTTGTATTTAGCTGATTTGAGCAGATAGACCACCAGTCTGTAGTATAATTCTGACTCTTCAGGAAGTTCTTCGATCCCTTCTTTGACCACGTCTTCGGCCTCTTCGAACCTGTTTTGGTCAAAATAAATGATAGATAGATTGACGTAGGTTTCGATGATCCCAGGTTCGAGGGTAATGGCTTCTTCATAGGCTTCGGAACTCGCCTGAAGATTGCCGAGGTTGTATTCTGCATCAGCTAAGCCTACCCAGTAAGTGGCGTTTTCTTCGGTGAGCTTGATGGCTTTTTTGAAATAATGGATTGCCTCAAAGAATTTTTCTTTTTTGAGCATGCACATCCCCAATCCAAACCACGCGTCGTCGTATTCAGGATCAAGTTTGGCTGATTTCTTGAAATTTTTGAAAGCAAGGTCTATCTGATCCAGTTTTTCATGGGCAGCACCGAGATAGCAGCAGTTTTCAGCATTTGCCCCTTCACAATTGATGGTGTTTTGGTACGCTTCGAGCGCAAGTTCAAATTGGTTGGTATTCATGTAAGCATTGCCCAGGTTGAAATAGGCGGAAGCAAAAGCATCGTCGATGATCAGTGCATAATCATATGCCTGAATCGCTTCTTCAAACCTGCCAAGCCTATTATAAACGACGCCGAGATTGTACCATGCACCGGCGCTATAGGGATCCTTATCAATGAATTCCTGGTAAAAATCCAGAATCTCATCAAAGTTGCCTTCCTCCTCAGTGATCATTGCCAGTTGGAACAAAGCGTCTTCATGGTTGATCGTGATTTTGACACATTCCTTATAATAATAGCTTGCTTTCCCGTTGTTTTCATTGGCTTTGTAGAGGTTGCCAAGTGTGTAATACACTTCGGCTTTATCTTCTGCCAAGGGTAAAAAATTCTCCAGAAGTTCAATGGCTTCTTTGATATCACTGTTGATCATTAAGGCCTGACTGAGTGCCAAAACGATGTCTTCATTGTTTGGAGAAAGGTTGTTCAGGTGTTCAAGTATTTCCAGTCCTTCTTCCAGTTCATCATTGAATATAAGGCACTGTGCTTTCAGTAGCTTGATTTCCACGCTAAAAGGGAATTTTTCCAAAGCATGCGCGGATGCTTTGAGCGCTTTTACATATTTCTGCTGATCAAAATAAAACCGGACAATGTTTTCTAATTCCTCTTCTTCAAAATAAAGATCCAAATTGGACTTAAGTGAATTTTCAAACCGTTCCACAAGTTCTTTGTCTTCTTCCCAATCGTTATCAAAATCTCCGGTCATCTGTTTCTTTTAATAGTTTACTTAAGATACCAAAATATTTTTTGGTTCAAAACCCCTCTTAAATTATTTTTTTACGGAAGTCTCCATTACATGTTCTTTTGGCCAAGAACAGTTTTGAATACCCGAATCGATAAACGTCCCAATCCTATTTTTCGTTCGACATGGCCCACTTGAAACTGTCTTCCAATGAGCGGTATTTGAATTGGATCTCTTGATGGACTTTATTGTTGTCCATGGTGATCGACAGTTGCGAAAGCATGGCTGTCTGCTTGTTGAGGGGGTTTTTGGTCAATCCCAAAAGTCTTCCAATCCAAATAAAAAATATAGCAATCCTAATCTGAAAGGGGCTGACTTTTTTGGAAGGAGCTTTTTTTCCAAAGACTTCTGCCATGGTTTTGAAAAAATCTCTGTATAGGACAGCGCTGTTGTTGAGAATAAATTTTTCTCCCCAAAGGTTTTTTTTGAATAATTGGTATGTGATTTCGACAGCATCCCTGATATCGATAAAATTGACCGTGCCGGCCGGATAGAATTTACTCTCTTCCAGGACATAATGGTAGATCTGTGTGCTGCTTCGGTCATCACTGACTTTTCCCAAAATGATCGTCGGTAAAATCACCAATGCATCCAAACCTTCCTGAACTCCCCGCCAGACTTCCAGTTCTGCCTGGTACTTGGAGATGGCATAAGGCGTATTAAGCTTGGATACTACCCACTGGGTATTTTCATCAGAAACCTTGGCTTCTGCCGTCCTGCCAAGTGCTGAAACCGAGCTTACATGGATCAGTTTTTTGACCCCTTTTGCCAGCATTGCATTTACGACATTGGCTGTACCGGTCAGATTGGTTTTCAACAGTTCGTCTTCATCTCCCGGATTGAAGGAAACCATTCCCGCGCAATGAATAACCAAGTCCATTTCTTCCATTGCCTCCTCCAAGGAAAGGGGATCGAGAATATCTCCCTCCACCCAATTGATACCCGAATCGAAACTTTCTAACAGACCCTTTGACCTGTGTGCTCTTTTCAGAGCAAAAATTTCCCCGTCAGCCATGAATTTCTTTGAAAGGTAACTTCCAAAAAGCCCTGTTGCTCCTGTGATCAAAATTTTCATAGGTAGGTATTAAATAATGGGATTTCTTGGATTTTGTCGAAATATTTACTCTGCGGCAAGTTTTGCAAAGCGTCCAGATAGCGGTGATTATGGGTATCTGTGCCCAGGTATTTGACTCTCCCTTCTTTTACCAGTAATTCGGCAAAAGTCTGAACATGCCGAGAATAAAAGCCCGTAAGAGACAATAGGTTTAGCTGAAAAAAGATATCCCGATCGATCATTTCATGTAGCAATTTTTTGTCCTCGGCAAGGTATTGATAGCGCTCAGGATGTGCCAAAACAGGTTTGTAGCCGTGCATTTCCATTTCAAAAAATATCTCAACCAACATCAGGGGCTTTGTTATAAAGCCTGTCTCCACCAACACATGATTTTTGTGAATAGTAAGGAGCTTTTCATCATTTCTGACTTTTTCGAGAAAAAATTCATCCAGGTAGTATTCTGCCGCTGCATTGATTTCGATTTCTATGGAGGAAGCTTGGAGTGCTTCTTTTACTTTCTCCAATCCTCCAAGAATGATTTCTGGGGTATTTTTATAAAATTCCGACATGATATGCGGAGTGGTCACGATTTTTTTGATGCCAAAATCCTTTAGCCTGACGATCATTTCCAAAGACTCTTCGAGGGATTTGGAACCATCATCGATCGCCGGAATCAAGTGGGAATGCATATCCGCATGCATCCACCCTAGATCGAGCTTATCAGGTTTGTTTCTTTCAGCCTTATTTTTCAAAAAATCTAATAATCCCATTATAGTCCTCCTTTGGTCATTTCTGTAAATTCTTCGAATGTTGGAAGAATTTGGTCTTTGGCAGAAATGATGGGGGAATCCACCTGCCAATCAATATTCAACACCGGGTCATTCCACATTACTCCTCCTTCACTCGCTTTGTTGTAATAATTGGAACATTTGTAAGAGAAAACCGCATCTTCCAAGACAGAAAACCCGTGCGCAAATCCTTCCGGTACATAAAGCATGTTGTGGTTTTGGTCATCCAATATTATGGAAAATACCTTTCCATAAGTAAATGATCCTTTTCTAATATCGACCACCACGTCAAGGACTTTTCCACTGATGACTTTGACAAGTTTTGCCTGTGCATGGGGCTCATTTTGATAATGAAGGCCACGAATTGTGCCAGCTTTGGAGAAAGATTGGTTTTCCTGAATCCAATCTTTGTCTACTCCCTGAGAAAGAAGGGCCTCTTTTCTAAAAGACTCAAAAAAATAACCGCGATCATCTTTAAAAATGACAGGATATATTTCCAAAAGACCCTCAAAGGGCGTGGTTGTTACTTTCATTGTTTGTTTGACAGAAGGTAAATATTTTGACAAAAATCCGTTTGTTGATTTGGGAAAACCCCAAAGGCGGATTCAGATTTGGCAAAAATAAAATTTAGAAGAATACGCAAATCCAAGGTTTTAATGTTCCAAATATAAGGCTTATTGTCCTTAGGATGTTAAATTTGTAAGACATTCCTGTTTGGAACTATTTTTTGGTTCCTTCCCTTTTTCTATTATATCGCCAAAAATCTATGAGTAAAATTTCAAGAAAATTCCAAAAATTGTTTGAAACCGCTCCGATTCAGGAGACAGCCGTCATGGTGGCCCTGATCCGTCAAGGCCAAACTGAGCAACAGGTGAATGAATATCTGGAAGAACTCGCATTCCTGACAGAGACTCTCGGAGCAAAAACGGTGTATAAATTTACCCAAAGGCTGGAGAGACCTGACGTGAGGACATTTGTGGGTACGGGTAAATTGGAAGAAATTAAAGCCTATGTGACACATTTTGAAGTGGACATGGTGATTTTTGACGACGACCTTTCTCCTTCTCAAATGAGAAATCTTGAAAACGAACTGAAGGTGAAAGTGTATGACCGTTCACTTTTGATTTTGGATATTTTTCTCAAAAGGGCACAGACAGCACAGGCCAAAACCCAGGTAGAGCTCGCTAGATTCCAATACCTTTTGCCAAGACTTACCCGGATGTGGACGCACCTTGAGAGACAGCGTGGAGGTACAGGAACAAGAGGCGGTGCCGGTGAAAAGGAAATAGAAACCGATAAAAGGGATATCCGAAATAAAATCACCTTGCTCAAAGAAAAGCTAAAGGAAATCGAAAAACAGAGTGCCACGCAGCGAAAAGGAAGAAAGGGAATCGTGAGGGTAGCCCTTGTCGGATATACCAACGTAGGCAAAAGCACCTTGATGAACCTGATAACCAAATCAGATATCTTGGCCGAAAACAAGCTTTTTGCTACGGTGGATTCCACTGTCAGAAAGGTGGTCTATGAAAATATTCCTTTCCTACTTTCAGATACCGTCGGTTTTATCAGGAAACTGCCGACCCACCTGATCGAATCATTCAAATCTACTTTGGATGAAATCAGGGAGGCAGACTTATTGGTGCATGTGGTGGACCTTTCCCACCCTAATTTTGAAGACCATATCAATGTGGTCAACAATACCCTCAATGAAATCGGAGCTGTGGATAAACCGGTTTTGTTGGTATTCAACAAAATTGACATGGTGCCCAAAATGCCCACTGAGGAGGAAATGATGCACATGACCGAATTGGAAGTCGCCGAAAGCAAATACTTGGATTTTGAAAAATTGGCCATCGCTTACCATAAAAAATACGGGATTATCCCGGTATTCATGGCTGCCGAACTTGGTACAAATGTTGAAGTATTCAGAGAAACATTAACCAAAGAAGTCAAAAAACAACACCTTAAGATATACCCCCATTACTTAGAAGATGAAGTGGTGGACATGTCGAAGTTCGAGGGGGATTGATAAATTAGGATGTGAATAAACATTAAATTGATGGAAAATATGTATGAAAAATTCAGAGAGTTTAAAGAATGAAGTGAAAGAAATGTTAGAAGTGAAGGATTATTGTTGAAAACATTAATGTCATTTATAGAGTCAAAGAAGATATAATTTTCGTGACTGATTTTTTTGATGTTCGAAGAAATCCAAAAAAAATGAAGCCCTGACTTACCTCATCCTAATCCGCCATTCCTTGGGATAGTAATTGTTGGTCCGGTTGCCCAAGTTTTTTAGCCAACCCAAAGGCATATTTTTATACATTACCAATACCCAACCCTCTGGTAAATTATCCAGTGAAATATCCTCTTTTCTCAAAAAATCCAAGGCGTTTTTCAGATCAAGATCCACTGTCAAAAAACCTGATTTTGGTAAGATGCTCACTGCCAATTCATGGTTTGGGATAAATTGCCGGTTGTTGATTTTGCCCAATTCCACACCAAAATACCGGATATTCAAAAACCTGCACAAGTACTCAAAATGCTGCTGAAAATCTTTGTTTACCCAAAAATAACTGTCCTGAAGATTGTAAAAGCAACTGTATTCGGGCAATTCCAATTGTTGGATCAGCTTTTCAGCTTCTTGCTTTCCGACAGGTTTGAGGTAAGGATGCTTGAAGTCTTTGGTTCTTTTCGGTTCGTGGATCAGCGCATCATCAGGCCTTTTCGAGACTGAGACAAACAAACCCTCTCCTTCTACCCGATGGGGTAAAAACCGGTATCCAAAGTAGCTGTTTCCGTCTATTTCGACTTCTGTTTCAACAATTCCCCATGTTGGATCCAAAGGAATTCTTACAGGTTCATAATCATATTCAGAAATGATGAACCTCACCATGTCTTCATTTTCCTTTTCATTGAAAGTGCAGGTGCTGTAAATGAGGTATCCACCTCCTTTTACAAATGATCCGGCTTGGTCCATGATTCTTTCCTGCCTTGCCGTACAGAGTGTCACGTGTTCAGGCGACCATTCTGACATGGCATCAGGATCTTTGCGGAACATCCCCTCACCAGAACAAGGAGCATCTACCAAAACCAAATCAAAAAATCCTGCCAACTCCCCAAAATGTTCCGGGTCATTTTGGGTAACCAAAGTATTGCCGATTCCCCATTTGATGGTGTTTTCTTTGAGAATATTGGCACGCGATTTAATGACTTCATTGGCTACCAAAAAACCATTATTCCCCAAATAGCTGCTCAACAAAGTGGACTTCCCTCCCGGGGCTGCTGCAAGGTCCAAGAAGATACCGTCATTTGGTGCTTGGATGGTTTTCAGGATGTGGGAAATAAACATGGAAGAAGCTTCCTGTACGTAATAACACCCAGCATGAAAAAGTGGATCAAGGGTAAATGATGGCCTCTCTTCCAAAAAATATCCATTCTCATTCCAAGGTACTTGCTTGCTATTCTCGGGTCGGGTTTCAGTTTTATGTCGGTTGATCCGAACTGATACCCGAGGTTCTTTTTCCAATGCCTCGGAAAATTCCCTGAATTCATTTTCACCCAGATAGGATTTCATTTGGGATTCGAACGCTTTTGGAAGGTTAAGGTTTGACATGGAGTTTTTTGGCAAAAGTAGGTTTCAAGAAAAATCTCGAGGAGAATACCACCTGAATTTCTTTTTTCAGGTGATTTAAAAGCGATGTAATTTTTTTAAATTATAAAAAGCTCACCACTTCTTTAAGAAGGCAAAGAAAAGGTTTACCGAACAAAAGTACCCGTTTCAAGAAGGATAATTGGAGTTTTTTCATTTTTTCCTACCTTAAGGGACAGCATTCTGCGGAGATTTTTTTTTCTTCAACAGAAAAAAATTTAAAGACATATGAAAATCCGACTTTTATTTCTTCTGTTTATGATTAACCTGACAGCTTTTGCCCAACAAAAAAAACCAAACGTGATTTTTATCCTGACCGATGATCAGCGGTGGGATGCTTTGGGATATGCAGGTAACCCTATCATCCAAACACCGGAAATGGACCGGTTGGCGGGTGAAGGAACCTACTTTGAAAATGCTTTTGTGACCACGCCTATCTGTGCTGCAAGTAGGGCAAGTATCCTGACAGGGCTTTATGAGCGGACGCATGGATATACTTTTGGACAGGGCAGCATTCAAAAACCATTTGCAGATGCCTCCTATCCAGTCAAATTGAGGGAAGCTGGATATCACACCGGGTTTTTCGGGAAATTCGGAATTCAATATCCTGGTTTCTCAGAACTCTTTGACGAGGGGGAAGACTATGACCGCAATAGAAAATTCGATGATCGACGGGGTTATTTCTATAAAACCATAGGAAAAGACACCGTACATCTTACGCGCTATACCGGTCAGCAAGCCATTGATTTTATCGTCAAGTCGCCTTCAAGTCAGCCTTTTATGCTTTCCCTGAGCTTCAGCGCCCCGCATGCCCACGATCCTGCGGAATTGCAGTATTTCTGGTCACCTGAGTATGACACGATGTATCAAAATCTGGTCGTGCCGGATCCTATATTGAAAGAGGATCGCTATTTCCTTGCCCAGCCTGAGTATGTCAGGAATGGCGAAAATCGTACCAGATGGTTTTGGCGATTCAATACTCCGGAAAAGTACCAACATAGCGTAAAGGGATATTATCGGATGATTTCGGAAGTGGATGCCGAGATTGGGAAAATCCGGAAATCCCTGGAACAGAAAGGTATTTCAGACAACACCGTTATCATCTTGATGGGAGACAATGGGTATTTTCTTGGTGAGCGACAACTTGCGGGAAAATGGTTGATGTATGACAATTCGATCAGGGTACCCTTGATCGTCTATGATCCAAGAGAAAAAGGGGGAAAGCGTAGTTCTGATCTAGCGCTGAATATTGATGTCCCGGCGACTATTCTAGACTTTGCTGGAATCCAAGCCCCGAAGACCTGGCAGGGTTTAAGCCTTAGATCTAAAAAACTTTCCAAACGAAAGGAATTTCTGACAGAGCATCTTTGGGAAGTGGATATCATTTCCCCGAGTGAAGGCATACGCAGCGATCGATGGAAATATTTCCGGTATATCCATGATCCAGAGCATGAGGAATTGTATGATTTGAAAGCCGATCCTTTGGAAATCAATAATTTGGCAGAAGATCCTGACTTTGCAAAAGAGTTAGCAAAGATGCGGAAGAGTTTGGAGCGGAAAGTAAAAGTCTTGGAGCAGAGGAATTAATTGAAATCATTTGTATTTCAGACACAATGCCGCAAATGGTTTAATTTATTCAAGTCAACTGTAAATAATCCGAAAAGCGTAAACTCCAAGAATTTTTCATCGATTACATTCTTTTGGCTTCATTCCAGTACACATCCATTTCTGCCAAAGTCATTTCTTCAATTTTCCTTCCGGCGGCTTTTGCAGCTGATTCAAGGTACTGAAACCTCTTAATGAATTTGATATTGGTGCGCTCCAGAGCTTCTTCAGGATTAATATCAATAAATCTTGCATAATTGATCAAGGAGAAAAGTAAGTCCCCAAATTCACCTGTGGCCTTGGTTTTGTCTATCTCTTCACCTGTAGCCCCGTTGAATTCATCTTTGAATTCCTGCATTTCCTCTTCTACCTTTTCCCAGACCTGATGTTTTTCTTCCCAGTCAAAACCCACACCTCGGGCTTTCTCCTGAATACGCATCGCTTTGATCAGGGCCGGGAGGGATTTGGGAACGCCACCCAAGACGGAAACATTTCCTTTTTCACTCAACTTGATTTTTTCCCAGTTCTGTTTGACGGTTTCCTCGTCTTTTGCCACCGTATCGCCGTAGATGTGCGGATGTCTCCGGATCAGTTTTTCGCAAAGACTCTCGATCACCGAACCGATATCAAAAGCGCCTTTCTCATCCCCGATTTTGGCATAAAACACGATATGCAATAAAATATCGCCCAATTCCTTTTTGATTTCCTCCAGGTTGTTTTCCAAAATAGCATCTGAAAGTTCAAATGTCTCCTCAATAGTCAGGTGCCTGAGGCTTTCTATGGTTTGTTTTTTGTCCCAAGGGCATTGCTCGCGGAGTTCATCCATGATGGTCAAAAGTCTGTCAAAAGATTCCAGTTGGGCTTTTCTATGAGATATGTCAGGCATGTGGAGGAAACTAATCGGAAAGTGAGGACGTTTTCAAAGTATTACGTAAATTTGGGTAAATTATATTGATATGGCAACCTTGTATTTGACTTTGGGATTCTTGGCATTGTTCTTTGTTTTGATGTCTGTGAGGATTCTTTTCCTCAAAAACGGCGAGTTTAAAGGAACCTGTGCCTCACAAAATCCATATCTGAACAAGGACGGAGGGACATGCGGTTATTGTGGCAAAACAGTGGATGCAAACAGTTCCTGCGGTAATCCCGACAATGAAGTGGACAAAGTTTTGGCCAAATTCAAATAAAATTTTTCACCTCCCGGAATCTCCGGGATTTTTCAATTAGTCCTTAAAACTCTTCAATGTGGCGTTAATCAAATCTATTTCCGGTATCAGAGGTACCATCGGAGGCAAGCCGGGTGAAGGATTGACTCCTTTAGATGTTGTCAAATTTGCTTCCGCCTACGGAAGCTGGGTAATCTACCAGACCAAAAACCCCAAAGTCGTCATCGGAAGGGATGCAAGGATTTCAGGCGAAATGGTTTCCAAACTTGTAGCCGCAACACTTCAGGGTTTGGGTATTGATGTTATAGATCTTGGATTGAGCACTACGCCTACTGTTGAATTAGCTGTTCCATGGGAAAAAGCCGGTGGAGGAATTATCCTGACAGCAAGCCATAATCCCATCCAATGGAATGCCTTGAAACTGCTCAATGACAAGGGAGAGTTTATTTCTGACCTTGAAGGAAAATCCATTCTGGAAAGTGCAGAAAAGGAAAATTTCTCTTTTGCGGAAGTCAAGAAGTTAGGGAAATATACCCAAATCGACGATTATATAGACCGCCATGTACAGCATGTTCTTGGTCTCAAACTTGTGGACAAAGAAGCCATTGCCGCTAAGAAATTCAAAGTTGTCATCGACTGTGTGAATTCAACAGGGGGAATCGCATTGCCAAAATTGCTCAGGGCATTGGGAGTGGAAGATATCGAGGAAATGTACTGCACCCCTGATGGGCATTTTCCACACAATCCCGAACCCCTTCCTGAGAATCTCCGCGACATTGCCGACAAGCTTCAAAAAGGAAAGTATGATCTTGGCATCGTTGTCGATCCCGATGTGGACAGGTTATGCTTCATGAATGAAGACGGAAGTCCTTTTGGGGAAGAATATACCTTGGTCGCGGTAGCGGATTATGTACTTTCCCAGACTCCAGGCAATACCGTTTCCAACTTGAGTTCAACCAGGGCATTGAGAGATGTCACCGAAAAAAGAGGTGGCCATTATAATGCTGCTGCAGTCGGTGAGGTGAATGTGGTCAACAAAATGAAAGAAACCAACGCCATTATCGGCGGAGAAGGCAACGGTGGGGTAATTTATCCTGAGTCCCATTACGGTCGGGATGCATTGGTGGGAATCGGCTTGTTTTTGACGCATTTGGCCAAGTTTGGCAAGACCATTTCAAGGCTGAGGGCGAGCTATCCCAACTACCATATTTCTAAAAATAAAATCGAATTGACTCCTGATATCAAAGTGGACAAGATTTTGGAAGAAGTCAAAAAGAAATATAAAAAGCAACCGATCAATGACATTGACGGGGTGAAGATCGAATTTGACAAAGAATGGGTGCATTTGAGAAAATCCAATACCGAACCCATCATCAGGATCTATTCAGAATCTGAAAGTCAGGCCACAGCCGACCATCTGGCAAATAAAATCATCCTAGACATCAAAGAAGTGGTAAAAAGTTCAAAGTGATTTCTATAAATGTTTGTGGCGATCCAAACTTTTAACAAAAACATTGACTCAAGAAAGAGTACATTTCAATATTCCACCCAAATAGAAGAAAATGAGAGTTTATTTAGACAATGCCGCTACTACTGCCATGGACGATCGGGTGATCGAAGCCATGCTTCCTTTTATGAGACAGCATTACGGCAATCCTTCTTCTGTGCACAGCCACGGTAGGGAAGTGCGGTCTGCCATCGAAAAGGCAAGAAAAAAAGTAGCGGAATTGCTCAATGCTTCACCTTCAGAGATATTTTTTACTTCGGGTGGCACCGAAGCAGACAATACAGCATTGGTTTGTGGTATTGATACCCACGGCATCAAACATGCCATCACTTCACCGATTGAGCACCATGCCGTTTTGCATACTTTGGCAGAATGTGCCAAAAAAGGAAAGGTAAAACTCAGCCTTTTGGACGTGAATGAAAAAGGTGAAATCAACCTTGGACAACTTCAGGAATTGCTTAGTGCAAATCCCAATTCCTTGGTTTCCCTCATGCATGCCAACAATGAAATCGGGAATATCAATGACCTCGCTGTCATCGGTAGTCTGACAAAAGAATTCGGTGCTTTCTTCCATTCGGATACGGTGCAGACCGTGGGACATTTTGTACACGATCTCAAAAACCTTCCTGTTGATTCCATTGTGGCGGGCGGGCACAAATTCCATGGACCGAAGGGCTCGGGATTTTTGTATGTTAGAAAAGACAAGAAAATCCATCCATTCATCCATGGCGGCGCTCAAGAGAGGAACATGCGCGGTGGGACAGAAAATGTCATCGGCATCGTCGGTATCGCCAAAGCTTTGGAACTCGCCTATGAAGACATGGCAGGACATCGTGCCCACATAGAAGGATTGAAAAAACATTTTATTGATTCACTACAAAATCAGATTGCCGGAGTGGAATTCAACGGGCTATCGGGCAATTTTGAAAAAAGCCTATACACAGTCCTGAATGTCAGTCTTCCCCAATCGGAGGAAAACAGCGGTATGTTGCTGTTTAACTTAGATTTACAGGGGATTTCGGCATCTGGAGGCTCGGCCTGCAGCAGCGGTGCATCTGTGGGGTCACATGTCCTGAATGCGATCCACCATAATCCTGAAAGAGAGTCAGTCAGGTTTTCTTTCAGCAGGTTCAATACCAAAGCTGATGTTGACCATACCGTGGAAAAACTGAAGGAATTGTACGGGGTGGAGGTTTGAGTTTGAAGGAATTTTAAGGTTGAAGGTTTGAGGCGAAACCTCATTTCTTTCTATTTGGGTTTGATATAACCGTCCTTGATTTTTTTGAAATATTTGTCAGCACCATCACGATAACTGTCATTTGCTAACAATTGGTCACCACAGATAAATAATCTTCCTGAAGTCAAAAAGACAGTCGGGTCAGTTTCAATTCCATAATAATTGAAATCAGTAGTTTTTAGTGTCCAAGAAAAATCAGTAGTACCGGATTTTTCCTCCTTCAGGCCGGTGCCATCATCATAAAAAGTAATCTTTGTTCCTGCATTCTCTTTGGAATTTTTTAGCATCCCATCTGTAGATTCAGGGCAGCAGACCGTGAACTGCCATTCCCAAGTGCCTAAAAGTTTTATTTCAAGATCTGACTTTTCCAAGGAACCTGAGGCAGTACATTCACTTAAGTCAGGCAGGCTATTATCGATACAGGAAAAGAAAGTTGTTG
>JBBRFK010000076.1:0-16206 GCA_038224435.1 Cytophagales bacterium
TCAGGCGTCGCTTCACGGACCTCAAAAACCTCGCCTTCAAAATGCAGGTCAAAACCAACCAAAGGGTGGTTGAAATCCAGTAATATCTCCTCTCCCAAATCCTTCAAGACTTTGGCCTGCATCGGATAGCCATGTTCGTCTACTAATGGTAGAAAATTACCTTCCTCCAACATCTCAGGCTCGAACCCTCCTGCTGCAGAAAACTGTTCCTTGGGCATCACCATGATCAATTCGTCATCTGGCTTTCCATAACCCTCCTGTGCAGTAATGGTAAAATTGAAGCTTTCTCCTTGTTTTTTACCTGCCAAAAGGGTTTCAAATTTTTCAGGCAAGCCGCTAAAACCAAATATAAAGTAGAAAGGATCTTCATTGTCCCTGACCTCTACACTGAACGGAACTGACTCGATTTCATCTTCGTCTTTGCTGACTTTGAGTTCATAGGTCAAGCCCACGACTGCATTTTTAACTATTTCCATGATAAAGGATTATTTGTCAAATTTAAATTATTTGATAGCGCCGTTGATCATAACGGCCAATATGGTGAGCATGCTGAGTACAAAACATCCGAAAACCCACCCCCATTTCTGCTTATAAGTGAAATAAATGGATGCCATGAGAATAAGACTGAATATCAGTCCAGATACCATCAAAACCTGAAGGTAAATTTCTTCGGAATGATGGAAATAAGGTCTTTCTGCGTTTTCGGCATGCTGTAGAACCAGTTCCTGCCCCAGCCACATGTAACCGATCCATTCCCGCCAATAGGCATACGCCATAACCCCGGAGGAAACGATGGCAGCAAAGGCGATGAAGAAGCGGTTCATTGAGAAATGGTTATTGAGTTATTGGTAATTAGGCAACTTTAAAACCTTGAAACTTTTTAACTTTTCAACCCTTTTAAATCACAATATTCACGATCTTGCCCGGAACCACAATCACCTTTTTGGGAGCGTTGCCTTCCGTCCATTTGAGTACAGTTTCATCCTTCAAGGCAGCTTCTTCGATTTCTTCTTTCGTCAAAGACAGGGGAAGCAAAAGCTTTGCCCTCATCTTGCCGTTGATGGAGACAGGATATTCATGGCTGTTTTCCACCAAAAACTCCTCTTTGAACTCTGGGAAAGCGGCGTGAATGATTGATTCTTGATGACCCAACATTACCCAAAGTTCCTCGGCGATATGCGGTGCATAAGGAGAAACTATCACTGCCAAGGGTTCCAGAATTTCTCTTTTATTACATTTCAAAGCCGACAACTCATTCACGCAGATCATGAAAGAAGCTACTGATGTATTGAAAGAATAATTCTCCAGATCCTCCTGTGTCTTTTTGATGGTTTTGTGCAAGGTTTTGAGCTCCTCTTTATTGGCTTTTTCTTCAGAAACAGCAAAGTTACCATTGGCATCATGGTACAGCCTCCATAGTTTTTTCAGGAATTTAGAAACACCGTCGATGCCATTTGTATTCCATGGTTTGAATTGCTCCAAAGGTCCAAGGAACATTTCATACAGTCTCAATGTATCCGCACCGTACCTTTCGATGATGTCGTCAGGACTGACCACATTGTATCTGGATTTGGACATTTTTTCCACTTCCGCTCCGCAGATATATTTTCCGTCTTCCAATACAAATTCAGCAGCAGCAAGATCCGGTCTCCAAGCCTTGAATTTTACCAAATCCAAGTGGTCATTGTTGACCATATTCACATCCACGTGCATGGCAGAAGTATCAGATTGATCCTTCAAACCATGACTGACAAAGGTATTGGTGCCTTTTACCCGATATACAAAATTAGACCTTCCCTGGATCATACCTTGGTTGATCATCTTTTGAAAAGGTTCCTCGATGCTCACTGCCCCGATATCATACAGAAATTTGGTCCAAAACCTAGAATACAACAAATGCCCTGTGGCATGCTCTGCACCGCCGATGTACAGATCCACAGAACCCCAATATTGCTCCTTTTCTTTGGATACAAACTTCCCGGTATTTTTTGGATCCATATAGCGGAAGAAATACCAGCTAGAGCCTGCCCATCCGGGCATGGTGCTCATTTCCAATGGAAATTCCCCTTCCGCGGTTTTGTATGTCCAGTCTTTTGCCCTGCCAAGCGGTGGTTCACCATCTTCTGTTGGTAAATATTTATCCACCTCAGGCAATATCAAAGGCAGGTCATTTTCTTCCATCAGGTAAGGCAATCCCTCTTGGAAATAAACAGGAAGCGGCTCTCCCCAATATCGCTGACGGGTGAAGATGGCATCACGCATCCTGTACTGGATTTTGCCATTTCCGATTTTCTTTTCTTCCAGAAATTCAATGGCCTTGTTCATGGCTTCTTTCATTTCCATATTGGAGATAAATCCTGAATTGATGATGGTACCGCCTTTTCCGGGAAAAGAACCATTTTCCATGCTTCCTGCGATCACTTGTCTGATTTCCAAACCGAAGTGCTTCGCAAAATTGTAATCCCGTTCATCGTGTGCCGGTACGGCCATGACAGCACCTGTACCGTATCCTGCCAAAACATAATCCGCAACCCAGATCTGTATTTCTTCACCATTGAAAGGATTGATGGCATAAGAACCGGTAAATGCGCCTGAGATGGTTTTGACATCAGACATCCTGTCCCTTTCTGAGCGGTTTTTGGCAGTCTCAATGTAAGCTTCAGCGGTTTTTCTTTGGCTCTCAGTGATGAGGTCACTGACATAATCATGCTCCGGTGCCAAGGCGAGATAGGTCACACCATATATTGTATCTACTCTGGTGGTAAAGACTTTGATCAGTTTATCCTGTCCCTTGACTTGAAAGATCATTTCTGCTCCGATGGATTTTCCGATCCAGTTGCGCTGCATTTCTTTGATAGGCTCCGACCATTCTACTGATTCTAATCCTTGAAGAAGCCTGTCGGCATATGCTGTGATCCGCATACTCCACTGCATCATTTTCTTTCGCTCCACAGGATGGCCGCCTCTTTCAGAAAATCCGTCTTTTACTTCGTCATTCGAAAGCACCGTTCCCAAAGCCGCACACCAGTTGACGGAAGTCTCCGCCAAGAAGGTCAAACGGTATTTCAATAAGAGTTTTTGCTTTTCTTTTTCGCTGAAATTATTCCAGTCAAATGCTGAAAATTCAGGAGTATCTTCATCGCAAACGGCTTTGATATTTTTGTTTCCTTCAATGGAAAACTTGCTGATCAAAGACTCAATGCTTTTTGCTTTATTTTCATCCTTGTCATAATAGCTGTCGAAAAGCTGCATAAAAATCCACTGTGTCCAGCGGTAGTAGCTCGGGTCGGAAGTTCTCACTTCCTTATCCCAATCAAAAGCAAAACCGATATTTTTCAGCTGTTCAGTATAGCGGCTAATATTTTGCTCAGTGGTTATTGCCGGGTGCTGCCCTGTTTGTATCGCATATTGCTCCGCAGGAAGCCCAAAGGAATCATAGCCCATCGGGTGCAGGACATTGTATCCCTGCAATCTCTTGAATCTCGTGATGATATCAGAGGCGATATACCCTAGCGGATGCCCGACATGCAATCCTGCACCGGAGGGGTAAGGGAACATGTCCAAAGAATAAAACTTTGGTTTTGTATGATCTACTTCGGCTTTGAAAATCTGGTTTTGCTCCCAGTAGGATTGCCACTTTTTTTCTATTTCCTGAAAATTGTAATCAGCCATTATTAAATAATTGCGTTGCTTTTTGAGAATTGCTTGCAAAAATAGAAAAAATCATGGGAATAGGCTGACATTCCCTTATTTGCTTTTATTTCTTAAAATCTCAAATCTCAAATCTTAAATCTTTTTCAATTACCAGAACCTGAAGTTTTTCTCATTCTTCCTGTTTCTAAATATCCAATTGTCCCAAATGTCAGGAGCCAGGTAAATCTCCAAGCCCACATTCAATGACAAAAAACCATCAAACCGCTCATCCAATCCGGACCCTCTTCGGATTCTTCCGCCGTCATTGAGGATTTTTTGGACATCCGGTTCTCCGTTTTCTTTGTAAAATGAAGGGTTTCTAACTGCGAGGCGAAGTCTATCAGGGCTTGGGCCATCGCCGTTTACCCCATAATCAGAAATTAAGTCTTGATAAAAATCTTTGATGTTATACGCACTGATATCATCCATGTAATCTGTGAGGGTCCACCTATAGTTCATTTCCACAGTCAGGTCTGTATAGACATTCAATTTGTATTTCATCCCTATTCCTGTCGGAAATACAATAATGTATTTGTCGTAAGGGTTGTTTTCCAGCTGAAGTGGACGGAGGTCTACCCAAGTGCCTCTTAACTCAGCCTTGGGATCATTGGTTGACACCCCTACGCCCGCAAAACCATAAAAATTAACAAAGCTCCGCGTGATATTATACACCTTGACGGGTTTAAGGTGGAATTCTCCTACCAAACTTGCTTCCAAGTTTCTTGCCCTAAAACTCAGGTTTCTTGGATTCCGGTAGCTTCTTGGATCTGCGGGAATGTCTGTTCCCGAAATCTGGTAATAAGTAAATTCCGCCCTCGCCCTGATGTAAGTTCCAATGGTTCTCCGCACTGCAATATTGGCATTCCAATCCGGCTGAATGCCCTCGCTGTATTTCCAAAGAGAATAAAGCTCGCCATAATATTGGGTAGGACCTGCTGACACAGAGACTGACCAAGGGGCATCAAACCTGTAACGATAAAAGCTTTGTGACTGGGCCGCAAAGGTTATCAGGGTGAGAAAAAGTATAAAGACTATTTTTTTCATACTATGAAAAGGGAACTGATTGTTGGGTGAGTGAAGGATAAATACGCACTTAGCAAATGTAAATAAATATAAAAAGAACCAATAATTCAATGTTTTTTCAGCGTATGCTTTAAACATATCTACCTGATTTACAGTATTTTTTTACCATTGAACAAATGCTTTTTTTCAAAAATGTAGGTTGTTTGTATAAAAAATATTTTCATCCACAATAAATTGATTTTGGAATAGAAAACTAAGTGGTTCTCTTTTATTGATTTTAATCAGCCACGCCACAAATTTTTTTAAAGATTGCCTATAATTTGGTTAATTTTGAACGATGAGTAAACAAAAGGAAGAATTAGAACACCGTCTCAAGCTCCGGAATATCAAACTATCTGATTATGATGATATCCGGGAAATCATGGTCACCATCTATAAGGACCAAGGAGGGGCGTGGACTAGACAAGAATTAAAAAATCAAATACGGGCGTTTCATGAGGGTCAGATTTGTATTGAAGATAATGGTAAAGTAGTGGCTGCGGCCTTGAGTCTAGTGGTGGATTATACCAAGTTCGGCGACAACCATACCTATGACCAAATTACCGGTTTTGGAAAATTTGATACCCATGACAATGACGGAGATACCCTTTATGGCACTGACGTTTTTGTCCATCAGGAATACCGTGGGATGAGATTGGGAAGGAGGCTTTACGATGCCAGAAAAGAGCTTTGTGAAAACCTAAACCTAAGGTCCATCATTGCCGGAGGCAGAATCCCAGGCTATTCCAAATATGCCGATCAGATGACGCCAAGGAAATATATTGACCTTGTCAAAAGCAAGGAAATCTTTGATCCCGTACTTTCTTTTCAGTTGGCCAATGAATTCCACGTCAGGAAAGTCATCACCAAATACCTTCCTGAGGATACCGATTCAAGAGCCTATGCGACGCTCTTGGAATGGATCAACATTTATTATGAAAAGGATGAAAAGCTGATCGGAAACAAGAAATCAATTGTCCGGTTAGGACTCGTCCAATGGAAAATGCGCCGCTTCAACAATGTCGATGACCTGATGCAGCAGGTAGAGTTTTTCGTGGATACCATTTCTGGTTACAAGTCTGATTTTTGTCTTTTTCCTGAATTCTTCAATGCGCCGCTGTTGGCAGAATTCAATGACATGGACGCCTCTGAGGCGATCCGGAATGTCGCTGATTATACCGACGAAATCATCAGCAGGATGCGGGATTTGGCACTTTCCTACAATGTGAACATCATCGCCGGAAGCATGCCGGAATACGATGGCAAAAAGCTTAGAAATGTGAGTTATCTGTGTAGACGGGACGGAACTACCGACAAGCAATACAAGTTGCACATTACTCCTGACGAGCAGGCATATTGGGGTATGCAGGGAGGAAACGGCATCAAGGTGTTCGATACCGACGCCGGAAAAATCGGTATCCTGATCTGTTACGATGTGGAGTTTCCTGAGTTGGGAAGAATATTGGCCGAACAGGAAATGGACATCCTTTTTGTACCTTTTTGGACAGATACCAAAAACGCCTACCTCCGGGTAAACACCTGTGCCAAAGCGAGGGCAGTCGAAAATGAATGCTATGTGGCCATTACAGGATCTGTCGGTAATCTGCCAAGGGTAGAAAACATGGACATCCAATATTCCCAAGCGGCTATTTATTCTCCATCGGATTTTTCATTTCCCCATGATGCGACCGTTGCCCAGGCTTCCGAAAATGCCGAAACAACCATCGTCGCTGACGTTGACTTGGATCTTTTGACCAAGCAAAGGAAAGCAGGAACCGTGAGAAACCTTGACCAAAGAAGACTTGACCTTTACTCCATTCAGTGGAAAAAAAAGAAATAGAATGCAAAAGTACCTTTCCGGAATTACCGGCGAAATCACCCATAAGGCAGAAAAAATCAAATTGCTCATCACCGATGTGGATGGGGTCTTGACAGACGGTGGGATTATTTATGATGACAATGGTTTGGAATACAAGCGTTTCAATGTCAAGGACGGCTTTATTGTGGCACAGCTTCGCAAAAACGGGATTCTCGTTGGTGCTATCACCGGAAGGAATTCCAAAGTAGTCGAAAACAGGTGCGAGGAACTTAACTTTGACTTTCATTACCATGGGGTGCGGGACAAAGCCCAGAAGTTGGAGGAGATTTTAGAGGTTTTGGATCTTATGGTCGAGGAGGTGGCCTATATCGGAGACGACTTGATTGATTTGCCTCTGATCAGGAAAGTTGGCTTTTCGGCCTGTCCTGCTGATGCTTTACCATATATCAGTTCACATGTTGATTTCATTTCTTCTCTCAATGGCGGTCAGGGAGTTTTCCGGGAAGTGGCAGACTTGATTTTACAATCTAAGGGACTCTTGTCCGAAATCATAGACAAATACCTCAATCAATAATATGGAGAAATTTAACCAACCAATGAAGATCGCTGATGGCATCGTTTTGGGAACAGGCACACCGGTTTTGTTTGCAGGGCCCTGCGCTGTCGAAAGTTTTGATATCTGCATGGAGATTGGCAGTTCTGTCAAGGAATATGCCTCTAAACTTGGATTTTCCTATGTGTTTAAGGCTTCCTTTGACAAAGCAAACAGAACTTCTTCCAATTCCTTTAGAAGTATAGGAATGGATAAATCTTTGGAAGTGCTCCAAAGAGTGGGTAAAGCTTTGAATGTTCCTTTGGTGACAGATATCCACGAAAGTTATCAGGCTGCTGAAGTGGCGGAGGTGGTGGATGTGCTTCAGATTCCGGCTTTTCTTTGCAGGCAGACGGATTTGTTGCTTGCCGCCGGACAGACAGGAAAAGCAGTGAAAATCAAAAGGGGACAGTTCATGGCTCCGGAAGACATGCAGTATGCTGTCACCAAAGTACGCTCCACAGGAAATGAAAATGTTTGCCTTACAGAAAGGGGATTTACCCTTGGATACCATAATCTTGTGGTGGACATGCGGGCACTTCCGATCATGAGACAATTTGCGCCGGTGGTGTTTGACATTACCCATAGTGTGCAGCAGCCTGGAGGCATGAGCGGTACAAGTGGTGGGCAAAGAGAGTTTGCACCTTTTTTGGCTAGAGCAGCAGCAGCGGCTGGCGTTGATGGGTTTTTTATAGAGACGCATCCCGAGCCTTCAAAAGCGCTCAGCGATGGACCGAATCTGATCCCTTTGGATAGGATGAAGGATTTTCTGACCATGTTGAAAGAGGCTTGGGAACTCGGGCAGAAGTACCGGGATTTTTCAGTCCACTAAGTTTTAGGATTATCAGTAATGAAGTCAGTAGGGAAACACCTTCCATTAAATTTTGCTGATAATCATATTAAGTTTTTGTTTCTCCCAAAAGAAAAAATCAACCCATCTATGAAAACAATTTACCTCTTATTTTTTCTATGTTTTATTCAGGTTACTCTTTTTGCGCAGCAATTACCCGCCGAAAACGGCATAGATACTTCTATCAGGAGATTTTTGGAGAGCAGCAGTCCTGAAAAAAAGCCAACTGTTGGATCAAGTGAGCTTTTCAGTTCTGCGGTGATCCATCGGTTTTATGGAGAAAGAAATTTTGGCCCGGCATGGGTCCGTGACCACAACCTTCCCGAAATTGCGTATGAAATGCGCTATGAAATCGCACAGGCAAAGTTTGACGGACTGAATCCAGACGATTATCATCTGAAGGCGATTAATGGTTTTTTTGAAAAATTCGAATCGGCCAAAAAAGTCGGAAAACTGATGGAAACAAATGACCTTGCTGCAGTAGATGTATTGCTGACTGATGCGTACATCATGCTTTCTTCCCATCTTTTTTTGGGAAAAGTAGATCCCGAAAGCCTAAAAACCTCTTGGAGTATTCAGCGGAATGTTCCCGAAATGATGATTGACCATCAGCTCGGCGCAGCGATCCAATCAGGAAGTCTGAGGTCAAATATCGAGGGATACTATCCGGCATTTACCATTTATAAGAAAATGCGCGATGGGTTGAGAAATCTGTTTGATGAACAAAAACGCTTCGAAAAGGAACCTGTTGCCGGTTGGAAAAATCTCAAAATCGATAAATCAATCAAAGTGGGAGATTCCCACAACCAAATCCCTGAGATCAGGGACAGACTTTATTTCTGGGGATTTTTGAAACCCTACCAAACTATTGATGAAAAGGCTTATGACAGTCTGATGATGGATGGGATCAAAATGATCCAAAAAAGATTTGGCATGGAACCAGACGGGGCGATCGGTCAGGGGACGATTCGGGCACTCAACCAAAAACCTTTGGACATGATTGCCATCGCATCTGTCAACCTTGAGAGGTTGCGGTGGCTGCCCGATACTATCAAGGACATTGAGTTGATTTTGGTCAACACAGCCAACTTCCAGCTTGATTTTATTCAAAAGTTAGACACAGTCCTGACTTCCAAGGTGATTGTAGGGAAAAGCTACCATTCTACTCCGCAGTTCAGCGCCTTGATGTCATACATTGTTTTTAGCCCAACATGGACGGTACCGACTTCCATTACCAGAAATGAGATTATTCCAAAAATCAAGAAAGACCCACAATACCTTGCGAGGAACAATATGAAATTACTGAATTCGTCCGGGGGGACCATTGATCCTTCGTCCATAGATTGGTCCAAAGTCAGTGCTAGGTCGTATCCCTACACAGTCAGGCAAGAGCCGGGAGAAAATAATTCACTTGGACTCGTCAAGTTCATGTTTCCTAACAAAAACAGCGTCTATATCCATGATACGCCTTCGAGAAGTTTATTTGAAAGAGAGGATAGGGCTTTGAGCCATGGCTGTATCAGGATACAAAAGCCTTTTGACTTCGCCAAAATTTTACTTTCGCATGATTCCGCATGGACGGATGAAAAAATCAAAACAGCCATGCATCAGCCAAAAGAGCAAATTGTCAGTCTAAACAGGAAAATTCCTGTTGCCATCATATATCTTACATATTGGTCGGATTCCAGCGGAAATATTTCTTTCAGGAATGATGTTTACAACAGGGACAGTGAAATCTACGCTGCTTTGAAAGGAGGCAGAAACAAAAAATCAGGCATTTAAGAAAGCCGATTTGTGTAAATATTCTTTGTCTTTGCCATATATAAATAGGAGAGACTTTTCTTTGATCAGGTCTATCACCTCGTCAGCAAATTCGTTGGGTAGGGCCGGGCATCCCAGACTTCTTCCCAACCGACCGGTTTGTCGGACGAAATTTTCCTGTGCATAGTCTGCGCCGTGAATGACAATCGCCCGATCCCTTGCCTTGTCATTGAAGCCTTTTTCGAGCCCGTCCAGCCTCAAAGAATAGCCGTGTTTACCTTGATAGGTTTCCCCAGTAAGATAAAAACCTAAGCTGCTCATAAAAGAAGAACTGACGTTTGAAAATTTTTGAGCAAGTAGCTCCCCTGAGTTTCTGCCATGTGACACAAGTCCATGATGAAGAATCAAACCGTTTTCCATGTCTATGATCCACATTCTTTTTTCTGAGGATGGAAGAGAAAAATCAATGACTGTCAGCGGTTTTCCTGTTGTGATTTTCCCTTCCTCCTTTAGTTTGATGTATCCCTTGATGCCATAGGAAAGGACTTCACGGTCCGGAATCCTGATGATGGAATTGCCCGAATTGGAATTTACAAGTTCAATGAAATGATTTTCAAATGAAAGTTCCTTGAGTATGGAGGAGGGAGAACTGTTGACAGTGAAATAGGTGGAAATTGAGCTGCCGAGCAATAAAATGAGAACTAGGGTGAGTTTCCGCATTATATTTATTTGATAGTCTGGGTGTTACAAATGAAACTATGTAACGCCATAAATGCAAATCCAGTGCCAAATAACCATTTTTTTTTGAGAGGTATTTGCCAAATCATTGAAAACAACCTCCTCTTTCATTAATTGGAACTGATTTAACGCCGATAAATGTTAAAAAGCGTGGTTAATTTTTGATAAGAAAATATTCACCAAAAATTCAGATATTCCTATCTGATAATCAATAGCTTAAAATTTTTGTTTAAAGAAATTCTATAAATATTAAACAAAAAATCACTGAATTCCGTTTGGTAAACAATGAAAGTAGCAGTATACAGAAAAGAGCATTTTAACGCAGCTCACAGGTTAAATAATCCAAATTGGTCGGCTGAAGAAAACGAAAAAGTTTTTGGAAAGTGCAACAATCCCAATTTCCACGGGCACAATTATGAATTGATCGTGAAATTGACCGGGTCGATTGATGCAGAGACGGGTTATGTTTATGACATGAAAATATTGAGTGATTTAATAAAATCACAGGTGCTAAATAAATTTGATCATAAAAATTTAAACTTAGATACAGATGAATTCAGAAATCTTAACCCAACAGCGGAAAACATCGCTGTGGTTATTTGGAATATTTTAAGGAAAAAAATCGACACAAAATACGACTTAACGATTCGACTATATGAAACAGAAAGAAACTTTGTTGAATACGATGGGAATTAATTTTTCTCATTCTTATGACGAAATGGGGGATGAACATATCGGGACTTCCCACGATACTCCACTGAGAGAAGATGCTTTCGAGATGGATGATGAGCTCAAAATGGAGCTTATCGAGAAGCATTTCAGAGAAATAATGTATGTCTTGGGACTTGACCTGACAGATGACAGTCTCAAAGGAACCCCAAGAAGAGTAGCAAAAATGTATATCAAAGAAATATTCAGCGGCCTTGATCCAAAAAACAAGCCCGATGTCAAACTTTTTGAGAACAAATATAAATACAATGAAATGTTGGTAGAGAAGGATATTACCTTCCATTCCAACTGTGAGCACCATTTTGTCCCGATCATCGGAAAGGCGCACGTGGCTTATATATCCAATGGCACGGTTATTGGTCTTTCCAAAATCAACAGGATTGTGCAGTACTTTGCAAAAAGACCACAAGTGCAGGAAAGATTGACCATGCAGATTGGCAATGAACTAAAGGAAATGCTAGGAACTGATGATGTGGCCATCATTATAGATGCCCACCACATGTGTGTGTCAAGTAGAGGGATTCAGGATGTGAACAGCTCAACGGTCACCTCGTTTTATGGAGGAAAATTTGAAAGAGATGAACATTCAAGAAATGAGTTCATGAAATATATCAGTATGAAATAATTGAAATTGAAAACTGAACCAAACGAAACCGGGACTTCAATCCCGGTTTTTTTTATCCCCGTGTTTTCAAACAATTGTTTTCCAAAACGATTCTATAATAAAATAAATTATGACCAATAAAAACATTGTAATTATAGGTGGCAACTCAGGTATTGGCAAATCTATCATTGAAAAATTAGAAACTTTGGGAGCAAATATTTTCTCCTACCACCGGTCCGGAGACGGTAATTCACACCTAGATGTTACTGAAAAATTTGAAAATATTGAAGGTTTACCGGAAGTGATAGATGGTTTGGTGTATTGTCCCGGAACCATCAACTTAAAACCTTTTCACCGATTTTCCATTGAAGATTTTCAGAAAGATTATGAAATCAATGTACTTGGAGCGGTCAAAGTATTGCAGGCTTGCCTGAAGGGCTTAAAAAAATCCGAATCAGCCTCCGTGGTGCTTTTCAGTACCGTTGCGGTTCAGGTGGGTCTTGGGTTCCACTCATCTATATCCAGTGCAAAAGGTGCAGTCGAGGGTCTCGCAAAGTCACTTGCTGCCGAATGGGCGATCAACAAGATCAGGGTCAATGTAGTCGCTCCCTCTCTGACAGATACGCCTCTGGCATCAGCACTTTTGGGCAATGAAGATAAAAAAGAAGCTTCCAACAAAAGACATCCACTTGGTAGATATGGTCAGCCGGAGGATATTGCCGCTGCTGCGGTTTTTTTGCTTTCCCAAGATGCTGGCTGGATGACCGGTCAGGTTTTGCACCTTGACGGAGGGATGTCATCCATCAAAGGAATGTAATTCCATAGATTTCAAACAATTATTGCGGTTTATTGTAATACGATAGGGTATTCTCCCTGAGTAAAAAGTATTTAATATTATGAGGACTCCACCAGAATCATTTTTGATTTTCAAGGAAGAGCTGGAAAAAGCCAGATTAGAAAAGGAAAGGCTAAAGAAAGAGTATGAAGTCAAATTTGGAGAAATGAACAGGGAGCTTTTAAGATTGAAGGAACAGATTCATTCCCAGCAGGAACTTATCAAGACAACTTTGGAGTACGCAATACGTCTTGAAGAAAATCTAGGTAGCTTCAAGGAAGAAGTTACCAATGGTAAAAACATGAAAAACCGGTCGTTTCACTAATTACAAGCCCTGACACCATCATGAATATCACTGCCAACGCCATCGAGTTGAATAACTTTGAACTGATGTTCGAAGAAAAATATTCCAAGGTATATGCCAATCAAGAAAAGGGAATGATCATCTGTGAATTATTGACAGATTACATTCCGATTGATGACTTCAAAAATACCTTTCTCCAGATCAGTAAAATCGTTGAAAAAGGAAAATATAAAAAATTTATTTTTGACAAAAGATCTCTCCGTGCCTTCCATCAGCCGAGTATGGAATGGTATTTCCTCCACTGGAAAAACAAAATGCTGGATCTAGGGATTGACCAACACCGCAAAATCCTCCCTGAGGAAAAATGGTTTGAAAAAATGGTCATGATCGCCAAGGAACAGATCATGAAAAATAATCCTGACAATATCATCCACCTTTTGGATATCAAATATTGTAATTCCATCGAAGAAGCTATTCTGATATGATGCGGCATTTCGATAAGGCCTTCATTTTGGAGGCTGAATCGTCCTTTAGAAGGGAGTTTGTCAATTGTCTTTCAGGGTATAAAAGCCTGAATCTGATCGGAACAAAAAACAGTTTGGGAGTAAGCAACCTTTCCCCATTCTCCCAGGTTTTTCATATCGGTGCCACGCCTCCTTTGGTAGGGATTCTATTTAGACCACATTCTGTGGAAAGGCATACGCTCGAAAATATCATTGAAACAGGTTACTTCACGCTCAACCACGTCACAGAAGATTTTTATAGAGAGGCCCACCAATCTGCCGCGAGGTATTCCGGTTCGGAATTTGATGCCATCGGATTGGAAGAAGAATACCTTGAAGATTTTTTTGCCCCCTTTGTAGCCAAAAGTCGGGTGAAAGTCGGTTGCAGATTTGTCGAAAGCCAAACACTCAAATTCAACGGAACTGAACTTCTTATCGGAGGCATCGAGCATGTATGGGTAGATGAAAAAGGCCTCAGAACTGATGGTTCACTGGACTTAAACGCACTCGGGACAGTGACAGTCAGCGGACTGGACGAATATCACTTGGGGACAAAACTCGCAAGATTGAGTTATCCAAAACCGGGGAAAGAACTGGAGGAGATTTAGGAAAATAGACAGAAGACGGAAGACAGATTCAAATTTCGAAGATTTAGTAATTTTTTGGTTGAGAATTTGGTTAAAAGTTACAGGAGTATGTACGCTTTCTCGCTACCAACAAAATGTGTCAACTTTATTCAGGCACTACCAAATTGACCGCACCAAAAGTGATTTGAAATCAGTCAGTTGCAGCATATCCGATAATTATAAAACATAAAGCCATGAAACTGCTTGAACTTACACCTTCCGGATTGTACTGTCCTCAAGCGGATATCTTTATTGATCCATGGAAATCTGTGGATAAGGCCGTGATCACCCATGCCCATTCCGACCATTCTCGTTGGGGGATGAAACATTACCTTGCCCACCACCACTCTGAGGATGTGATGAGATTGCGGCTCGGTCTGGATATTTCACTTGAAACAGTGGATTATGGGGAAGTAATGGATATCAACGGCGTCAAAGTTTCTCTTCATCCTGCAGGCCATATCCCCGGCTCGGCACAGGTCAGGTTGGAGTACAAGGGAAAAACAGCTGTCGTGTCAGGTGATTACAAAACTGAGAACGACGGACTTTCACCGCAATTTGAACCTGTCAGATGCCATGAGTTTGTTTCCGAATGTACGTTCGGAATGCCTATCTACAAGTGGCAATCCCAAAAGGAAATCTTTGAAGCTATCAATGGATGGTGGAGACAAAATGCCGCAGATGGGCGAAATTCAGTCATTTTTGGCTATTCATTGGGAAAAGCGCAACGAATCATCAACAATCTTGACCTATCTATTGGAGAGGTCTTTGCCCATGGTGCCATTTGGAACACAAATCAGGCACTGATCGCAAATGGTGTCAAAGTAGTAGATATCCCCAAAGTCACTCAAGAAATTCCCAAAAGCAGGTTCAAAGGCGCACTCATCATCGCTCCTCCTTCGGCAATGGGTTCCTCATGGATGAAGCAATTTTCTCCCTACCAAACTGGAATTTGCTCCGGTTGGATGAATATCCGGGGAGCAAGACGAAGACGTGCGGCAGATGCCGGGTTTGTGTTGTCTGACCATGCGGACTGGGAGGGATTGATATCGGCGATCAAGGCGACTGAGGCACAAAAGGTCTACCTGACCCATGGAAGCACCGCGGTTTTTGGGAGGTATTTGGAAGAAGTAGAAAAAATCCACGCCGTAGAATTGAAGACATTGTTTGAAGGTGAAAACAGCAACCTCGAGGATTCTTAGAGATTCTTTTTTAACTTATGGAAAAAATAAATCCATGAGAGCATTAGCCCCGGTTTTCCTATTTATAATTTTGTTTGGCTGTACTTCTCCGCAATCCGAGGGTCTAAAAGTCTATACTGTCACAGGTGAAATCCCTCCTCAAGAAATGGGTCTTACCTTGATCCACGAGCACATTTTGGTGGATTTTATAGGCGCGGACTCGACAGGGTACCACCGTTGGGACAAAGACTCTGTCGTGCGGCGGGTATTGCCTTTTTTGGAAGAAATCAAATCCCGGGGAGTCAAAACTTTGGTGGAATGTACGCCTTCCTATTTGGGTAAAGACCCAATTTTATTGAAAAAACTTACTGAAGCAACAGGAATACAATTTATTACCAACACTGGGTATTATGGGGCAGTTGGTGGCAAGTACCTTCCGCCCCATACTTACACCGAAACCGCAGAAGCGTTATCGGCTAGATGGATTGCTGAATTTCAAAATGGAATAGAAGATACCGGAATCAAACCTGGCTTCATCAAAATCTCAGTCAACAGCGGTCCGGAACTTTCAAAAATTGACGCGAAATTGGTCAGAGCTGCGGCCCTTACCCACATGGAAACAGGGCTTTTGATCGTGTCGCATACCGGAAACTGGGAAACAGCCAAAGCCCAAATCGAAGTTTTAAAAAATGAAAAGGTAAATCTCAATCATTTTGTTTGGGTACATGCGCAGGCAGAAAAGGATTTTCAAAAATACATGGAGGCCAAAAAAGAAGGCGTTTGGATCAGCCTTGACGGAATAGCCTGGGATGTTTCCGGACATTTGGAAAGAATTGTTTTCTGTAAGGAAAAAGGACTTTTGGACCATGTCTTATTGTCCCATGATGCAGGTTGGTACAGTCCCGGGGA
>JBBRFK010000077.1:0-16199 GCA_038224435.1 Cytophagales bacterium
TTTCCGCTTTTGATGGCTTTATGCAAAAAAGAACTTGGAGAAGAAAGATGCTCTTGCCCAATCAGGTCTTCCAATCTGTGGGGACGCATGCGTTCGGCTAAGGGAATCTGGTTCATTTAAAAGGAGATATGAGACTTGAGATTTGAGACATGAGTCCGGAGATTTGAGACAAAGGAGTGTTTGAGTTACTAAATATTCGTATTCATTTTGAAACAAATAAACAGCATCAGTGCCCTTTTCTTGACCTCAATCAAATAGGAGGGCTTCTTCCGGCAATTTTAAATAAAACCAATAGGTGCATATAGGCTTTCTTTCGGCCAACCAAATAAAATAACACTTGGAAGTTGAATTGAAGCTGCTGTCGTCAGTTGTCAGTGGATTGTGGACGATTATCCGCAAAATAAATGATTGGAATTTTCCTACTTGCATCATTGCGGATAATCATTTTTCTAAACCTCACTGACAAGTTTTTTCATTTTTTCCAACCCTGTTTTGGCTACATTCAATGCATCTTCTTTCCAATAATTCTGATTGAAGAGCTCAAGAGACAACACTTTATTTCCACCCATATTTTTCAGATCTGTCAAAATCTGCTTCATCGGAGCGGCACCGTCACCTGGATATACCCTGTCTTTGTCCTCCTGTTTTTCTCTTGGAATATCCGATACAAAATCATTCATGTGAAAAATTTCGACAGCGGTGCCATTGAGCATTTTCAATCCATCGTAGCCGGAACCTCCTCTAAAAAGATGATAGACATCGGGAAGAATTCTTGCATCAGGATCATTGGCAACAGATGCCACCATCAGTACCTGTCCCAAATGATGGAAAAAAGGAAAAGCTCCCCAGAATTCAAGTTGTGGCATCACACCTGTCTTTCTACCCAAATCCAATAAGGCCTTGTACCGCTCACCGGCTTTGAACAAATCCAAAGGTGCAGTTACCCCAGCTGCCGGTGCCGCCACTCTCCTGCATCCGAGTGATGCCAATAGCTCCATTTCCTGCTCCATTTGTTCCATTCCGGCCTTTCGTTTGACATCGTCATCCACCATCCATGGTGCAAAACCGATTGCGTTTTCAAATTTCAAACCAGAATCCCCAATATATTTCTTCAGACCTGCCACCGAATTTCCTGCACCGATATATTCTTGTATGTCTCTGATCCACAACTCCACACCATCATAACCTGCTTTGGCGGCAATATCCAAATACCCGATCAATCCGGGTTTTTGGCCCATGATGGTACTGGTATTCAGACAAAAACTAAACTGGCTTTGTTTTTTCTTTTTTGGGCTGGCTTCCAAAGCTCCCCCTGTGGCAATCAATCCAGCTGTCAATCCAAGGGCTCTGATGGCGTTTCTTCTTGTTGTCATTTTGGTTTGTGATTAAATCGGTTTGATAGTAAAATAAAATTCTGAGAATACTGCAGGAAAGTTTAAAAATACTTTGTCCCGGTAAGAAAAATCAACCACCTGTATAAATCACAAATTCTTCTTATTTTCCACATGCTTTTTTATTTATATTGAATGCCAAACTAAAAGTATCACAAATCAAACCTATGAAATCCTATTTTTTTCTGATTATTCTAAGTCTTTGTATTGTATCAAATCTCCAAGCACAATCGTCCAAGGATTTAGCAGAAGCTTATAAGTCAAATATTCCGCTTCATCAGGAAATTGTCAGCGGGGGGTACTATGTGGATCCACCACAAAGTATCGAAGGAGACCCATATTTCAAAACCAAAAATTTTAAATATGGAACGATTTCCATCAATGGACTGAGCTACGAAAATATCCCTCTGCTTTACAATATTTACACAGATCAAATAGTCACATTCCACCCTCTCCACAAACAAAAAACCCTTATAAAAACTGAAAAAATTGATGGATTTGTTTTTTTGGATAAAAGTAGATTTGTAAGGATAAATGAAAATCCTGAATACATCCACCACAAAAATGGATTTTATGAATTGGCGGAGGAAGGCAATGCAAATCTCTTGGTCAAATATTTTAAAACGGCCAAACCAAACATGCAAATAAGTAAGTATAGCAGCACTTTTGCAGAAAAATCGGATTTTTTCATTCAAAAATCAAACTCAATGCACCTCGTAAAAAGTAGAGGTAAGTCAATTTGGTTTTTAGGCCTTGATAAAAAAGAAATCAAAAGAAGCACCAAAGAAAGGGGATTGAATTTTAAAAATGACCGGCGGGCTTACCTGTCCTTTTTGGTAGAATCTTACAACCAATCCGAAAATGAATAAGCTTATAATACTGGTGGTTTTTTGTGGGATTTACTTTATTCCAAGGACCTGGGCTCAGGAAATAAAACAAGAAGAGGAAAGAATTTCGGCCATATTTCCCGGATTAATTTTTGACCGGTTTGCGAAGCAGATAGAATCACAGACTTCTTACAGATTTTATTTTTCCAAGCAGGATGTGGGTAACCTTATTATCAATATCAGTGCAAAAGACAACACCATCAGCCAAGTTCTTGATGGTGTCTTTGAAGGAACAAACCTTAAATACCATGTGGATGGCCAGCATCGGATTTTTATCACCAAAGGAAATGCATTGGACACTTCTCTGCCCATGGATTTTTTTTCCCAGGTACCAGAACTCGAAAAGGACAGCATTCTCCGCCAAACTGACATCAACAGGGCATTTTCCAGAAACAAGCTTTATGTCATTGGCAAGGCGGATAATTCCGGAAAAACCGAGGCTATTTTGCGAGGCAAAGTCACAGGCTTGGAGACAGGAAATCCTGTTTCCGGAGCTGTAATTTTCGAAAAAATCAATTATACC
The DNA here is from genome assembly GCA_038224435.1 of Cytophagales bacterium. GTDB lineage: Bacteria > Bacteroidota > Bacteroidia > Cytophagales > Cyclobacteriaceae > Cognataquiflexum. The sequence continues at coordinate 2,802 of JBBRFK010000077.1, forward strand.
CGAGCCATAGCCAATCAAGACGGCCAATTTGAAATCAAACTGCCGATCGGCAGGCACACCATTTTCATCCAAAACCTGGGAGGATTTGTGGAGCAACGGCAGATTAGCCTGCAAGGAGATGGCGTCTTGGATGTGGCTATCGAAGAAAATATCATTTCGCTTTCAGAAGTCACCATTTCCTCGGAAAAAATGACCAATATCTCCCGACCGGAAATGGGTGTCCAAAAACTCAATATGGCAACCATGAGGCAGATTCCGGCCATATTGGGAGAAGTTGACATTATCAGAAGTATTTTGACACTGCCCGGTGTGCAGACTGTCGGGGAAGCAAGTGTTGGTTTCAATGTCCGTGGTGGCGCTGCCGATCAAAACCTGATTCTTTTCAATCACGCCACCATCTACAATCCATCCCACCTGTTCGGTTTGTTCTCTGCATTCAATCCCGACTTGGTAGAATCGGTTGATCTGTTCAAAGCAGGAATTCCAGTACAATATGGAGGAAGGCTAGCCTCTGTCTTGGATGTCCATGCAAAATACGGAAACAGTGAAAAAATCACCGTCCGTGGAGGAATCGGATTGCTCACAGGACGAGTATCGGTTGAAGGACCGATCGGAGAAAAAACAACTTTCGCACTTGGTGCCAGATCGACTTATTCTGACTGGCTCCTTGATCTCTTGGAAGAAAATACCGATTTCAAAGATGGCAGGGCAAATTTCTATGACGCCAATCTCAATGTGTCCCATAAACTGAATGACAAAAATATCCTCAAACTGAATACATATGGTAGCAGTGACAGTTTCGGTTTTGATAGGGACACTACATTCATGTACCAAAACAGAAGCATCAACTTGGGATGGACCCATTTCTTCAGTGACAGGTTGGAAGGTGAATTTGTGGCAGGCAGAGACCATTACCAGTTTGACATTGAAGGTAGGGACAATCCAGCAAACAGCTATGATTTTGGTTTTGGCATCAGACAGGACTTTTTCAAAGCTAATTTCTCCTATGAGTATGACCTGAGACATACCTTTACTTTTGGTCTCAACACCATTAGGTACCGACTTAATCTGGGATTTCTCCAACCTACAGGACCTGAATCCATCGTGGTGCCTGAAGAGGTAAATCCAGAACAGGCACTTGAAACTTCCATTTATTTGGGAGATAATTTTGAGGTAACAGACGAATTTTCCATCAATTTTGGCATGAGGTATGCCCTTTACAATTATCTGGGTCCCAATACAGTCCGTGAGTACAAGCAAGGTTTGCCCATATCCCCACCAAATTTGATCGGTGAGACGACTTTTAACAATGGTCAAACGATCAAAACTTACAGCGGACCGGAGTTTCGGATCTCTGCCAGGTATAGCCTCAACAATATCTCCTCAGTCAAAGCAGGATACAACACCAACCGTCAATTTATCCATTTGTTGACCAACAATGCCGCCATCGCACCGACCGACATCTGGAAGCTGAGTGATCCCAATATCCGTCCACAATGGGGAGATCAGGTTTCTATCGGCTATTACAGAAATATCAAAGTGGACAAGTATGAATTCTCGGTCGAAGCTTATCACCGGTCAATGAAAAACCTCATCGATTTCCGTTCTGGAGCTTCTTTGATCTTAAATAATGCCATCGAACAAAGTGTCCTCAAAACCGATGGAAGGGCATATGGTGCTGAGTTTTTGTTAAGAAAAAATACCGGCAAGCTCAATGGCTGGATCAGCTATACCTATTCCAGGTCTTTGTTGAGGACGGCCCAAGACGAAATGGCCGAAAAAATAAACGGAGGAGAATGGTATCCCAACAATTTTGACCAACCACATAATGCCGTTTTGGTGGCAAATTATGCGTTGAGTAAGCGCTTCAGCACCTCCATCAATGGAAACTACAGTACCGGAAGACCGATCACGCTTCCTGTTGCGAAGTTCAATTATGGAGGTTCGGAGCGGGTATATTTCTCTGACAGGAATGCCTACAGGATTCCTGATTATTTCAGGATTGACTTTTCTATCAATATCGAAGGCAACCATAAAGTCAGAAAACTTGCCCATTCCTCTTGGTCCATCGGTGTTTATAACCTTTTGGGAAGAAGAAATCCTTACTCAGTGTATTTCACGCCTGTCAACGGGATTTTGCAGGGATATCAACTGTCCATATTTGCGGAGCCGATTCCATTTATTACCTATAATTTCCGGATCTGATGGGTAAGAGAGTTTTCCATATACTCGCAGTTTTATTGGCATCCGGATTGGGTAGCTGCAGGGATTCCTTTGAACCGGAGGTCACCGCTCAGGATATTACCATCCTTGTAGTGGAAAGATATATTGAAACAAAGAGGGAGGAATCAGCCATCTATCTGAGCCAATCCCATCCGAAGTGAATCTAATGCCCTACCTGTTACCGATGCCATCGTATTTCTCCAATCAGAAACAGGCGGATATTGGTGATGGCGTTTAAATAAATAAAAACTAAACAAAACTATTGAGCAGTGATCTGTAAATTAAAATATGCTAAAAATGTCCTAATGATCTTGCTCATTTTCATGGTGGGGTGCAGGGATCCATTTGAGCCGGAGGTGACGGATCAGGATCTTGCAGTACTCGTGGTCGAAGGATATATTGAAAGTGACGGGGAATTATCAGAGATTACCCTGAGCAGGACAAATCCAATCAGAAGCTCGCAGAGCTTCCAGCCGGAAAGCGGGGCGACTGTATTCCTAAGATCCGAGTCGGGTGAAGAATGGGTTTTTCAGGAAACACAGGTAGGTTTGTATTCATTTTCCGGTTTTTTCGACTCCAATCTTGAATACCAATTGGGGATCAATCTCCTAAACGGACAACAATACCTTTCCGACCCCTTGACTCCGATCATTACGCCGGAGATCGAAGAACTTGGATTTTTGAAGGACAATGCCGGGGTTGAAATATTTGTCAGCACAAAAGGAAACGAGGATGCCCAATATTTCCTTTGGGATTACGAAGAAGACTGGATTTTCAAGCCAGGGGTCACGACCCAATTCATATTCAATCCTCTAACAAAAAATGTAGATATGAGGCAAAATGACCAAAGAATAGACCGCTGTTGGAATTTCAATTTATTCCCAAAAATCCTTTTGCAAAATGCAGCACGGTTCCAGAACAATACCATCCTTCAGAGGGAATTGGTCAGAATTCCGAACCGGTCTGAAAAACTAATGGAACGGTACAGTATTAAAGTACGCCAAAGGGCCATCAATCAAGAAACTTATGATTTTTGGGAGATTTTGAGAAAAAACTCTGATGACATCGGTGGGATATTTAGCCCTTTACCTTCTCTTATCAGGGGAAATTTCAAAGCAGTTAATTCCGGGGGAGAAAATGTAATCGGCATTGTAAGCATGGGAAAGTCGACATCCAAGCGGATTTATATCGACGTCAAAGATGTTGCTCCTTGGGTATCTTTTATCGAAGATTATGAATTTTGTAGGCCTGATGAGGACACTGTGCTTGTTGCCAATTATGAAAGTGAATTTGCCTCAGGTTCTAGACTACCTGTCATACCTGTGGTTGTGGTCCTTACCACAATTGGATACCGAGCGGCATCAAAGCAATGTACTGACTGTACTTTGAGGGGCACCAATATCAAACCTGATTTTTGGGAAGATTAAAACTGAAATGATGAAATCGAAAAAATTAGTACCAATTCTATTAATGGTTTTTTCTCTTATTCCCTGGACAGGATGGGGCCAAAGCAAAATCGAAGAATCGGTATTTGTTCATGTTTCCAAAAATATAGCTGTCACCGGAGAGACTGTTTGGTTTTCCATGCAGGCCTTGGATGCCGATCTTAATTTCTATTCCAAAATCGGTTATGCCGAATTGGTTGACAGAAATGGCCTGCCTGTCCAACAGATAATCTACCCCTTACAGAATGGCAAATCCCAAGGGTATGTTGAAATCCCCAAGGACTTGGAGTCGGATCAATACCTCTTGAGATTCTATACCCGGATCAGCCCAAAGATGGGTGATAAAGGTGTTTTCAGCCAATTCATCACGATCATCAATCCAAAGAAACCTTCAAAAACCAAAGCCACAATCCAAATTGGCAAAACATATGAACCTGTAAAAGCCACCGCTATCAATCAGGGAGAGTCGCTTTCTTTTGCCAAAAAATCAAAGTACGGGATGGATTTTTCCAAATCCGAAATTGGAAAAATGAAATCCATCTCTGTTTCTGTATCAAATCCCTTCTTGCCTGAAACCCATAAAGGCTTTTATCGGGGCGAAATCTACCAAGAATTGAAAAAAAAATCAGCGCTCATCCCAGAGCCATATGGGCATGTTGTACATGCCAAAAACCTGAATTCGGAAATTGATACGACAGAGACGTTTTTCCTTTCGGCACATGGCTCCCAATCGTTTTTGAGCTCGGCAAAGCCAAAAGAAAGTGGCGACCTTTATTTTGAAATAGGTGCCTTAAAAGCCTACAACTTCCTGATCGCTCAATCTTCAAACATAGAAAAGCAACTCAATTTCTCTCCTGAGTCGCCATTTATTCCTTTTGCTTTCAATAAGGAATTCATATTTCCGCTTTTGATTATGGAAGAAAAGGACCGGGATTTTATCTCAGACTTGATCACTGCGGGGCAGGTAAGTACCTATTATTATTCTAATGACTCTGTAGCGTTTGCTCCGATTGTGATCGGGTTTGATGCTGACAAAACTTATTTATTGGACGATTATACCAGATTTGAAAATCTGGAGGTTACCCTAAGGGAATACGTCCCTGAAGTATTGGTGAGGAAGCAGGATAAAAAAACTTTGTTTAAGCTATTAAACAGCCCTTTGGGCTCGGTTTTTCAGGAAAATCCCTTGATCATGATAGATGCCATGCCAGTTTTTGATACCGATGCTTTGGCTGCCTTCAATCCTATAAACATCCGAAAACTTGAAGTGATGTCTCGGGAGTTTTCTTTCAATGAAGACAAATATTCCGGGGTAATGAGTTTTACTTCTTTTCAAAATGATTTCGGGAGCTTTCAGTTACCCTCCAATGCCCTCTTCCTGAATTATCCGGAAATCCAAAAAACCAAGAAACCAAAATCACCCCATTTGAATCCTGATTCTTCACAGCCTTTTTTTCCTGATTTCAGAAGCACATTATATTGGAATGCTTCTCTGGATTTTACCTCTCCATTTGAAATCTTAAGCTCGGAAATTTCAGGGAATTTTGAAATCATCATCGGATATCAAGATGGCGGTGGCAAGATGAAATTTGTTAAGCAGTCAATTTTTGTGAAAGATTGAGAACCTATTTCAAAATAATCAAAGTACCTAGATTGGCAACTTATAGGCCGCAAAACCATTAGTTCCAATAGCATAAATGGTATATTCATTTTGGCTTTCCGAATATTCTATTTCAACTTTATTGGTGCCATTGATTGGAATTGGATTTAAAAGCGCTCCATCCAAACCATACAAGTACACAAATTCTTGAGTGGGATCTACCACCACGAATATATTTTTATCCGATCCGAAGGAAAAATATTGAAACTGCAGTTCAGCCGCCATGATTGGTTTTGAAAAGACCTCTTTATAATCGGAATCCATCACGGTTATTTTATTGTACTCATGGACCACAAACAAATACCTTCCCTCTTTCTGATCTTTGATGAGATAAAATCTGCTTTCGCGGTCAGGCCTCAATAATTGGTTGCGGTAAGTAACCTCACCAAGTAGGTTGACCATCACCACTTCCCCCTCTTTGGTCACTGTCACAAGTTGGGTCTCTTTGGCAGTTCCCCTTTCAAGTAAGACATATTCAGAACCCAATTCTCCTTTTATCTGAACCGGACTTCCGGGTTCTATTTCCCCTCTTCGGCTGAAAAAGTGGATGCTTCCTTTACTTGCCAAAGCCACCATCCTGTCTCCTATTCCTGCGACCCGGTGGTGGGTAGGTTTGATAGCCAAAGGCGAGCCGATAGATTTTGGATCCCAACCCTCCAATATGGCGCCATATTTATCAAACATGTAGATGTTTCCTTTGTCGGAAGAAGCAAAAATCCGGTAGGTTCGGTTCACCTCATAATCCAAAAGATTCAGATGGGAAATGGATTCTCCCGATAAATTCAACGGATATTCGGGAAGTGGTTCTCCCATCCTATCAATCCCATAGACCTTATTTTTGGTAGCAAAAAGTAGTTGCAGTTTGTCGTTTTTATAAAAATCAAACTGAAAAACTTCAGAAATAACCGGCCCATCCAAAACTGATGAAAAAACTTCCTCGCCTTCATTGGTCAATAGGTAAATGCGGTTCAATTCATCCTGAACGACAAATTCGACACTGTTGTCATTGAAGTTGCGGATACTCAAAGGACCATATACCAATCTGTTGGGAAAGGAAACAGATACATTTTGTGTCAGGGAAATAGTTTCTTCAGAAGCACTGAGCCTGACCTGCTTTGAGCTGATTCCAATACGGAGATGTGTTTTTTTGCCTGTCTGAACAGCCTTTAAAAACACCCTATCAAAGGATTTTAATTCTTGCTCGTACCTTCTAAAAAATGACCGCCATCCAGCTGAACTTGAGGTTTCGATATTTTTCCAGAATTTTTGGATATCCAAAACCATACTGAATCCCGATTCCTCATCCAACTTCCTGACAGTATTTTCTTGCCCGATCGACTGTCCCCAATTTCTCCCGCTTTTCCAGTCATCAAGAAAAAGTTTGATGGCTTTGCTGCTGCTGGCCATCACCATTGTTTCATCAATTGCTGCAAAGTAGGTGTCTCCGAATCCCACAAAACTTCCATTAAAAAGATGCGCCGGAAATTCTTCTGTTCCAATCATAAAAATTTCTCTCCCCTGGTGAATATCCATTAGCCTGGAAACATCTGTCGTCTGATTTTCCCCGAATCCAAATTTTTTGAGTAATTCTAGCTGGACATCCGGGTTTGCGGTTTTGAGCAGCAGGATTTTATCTTGAGGTTCATTGGGGAGTTTTTCCATATTCAGGAATGCCATATGGCCGGTGAGGTATTTTTTGAAACCCTTTTGGTTCAGCCCTGTCTCGATGTCTCCCATTACGGCACTATTGAAAGGGAAATCCTGTTCCGATCCTGAAAATAGTTGAAAAGGATCTTCCAGCTGGTATTGAAAATAAGTTGCTGTTCGGTTTGGAATCAGATTTTTGAAATAATTAATGGCAGGTGACGTGTTGTTTTTCAATCCGACATTTCCTTTCCCATCAAAAAAAAGTGCTCCATCAAGCACTAGGCTGTCTTGTTTAAATTCCAGTTGGAGGTTTGCAGACACCTTACTCTTCCCAAAATTCCATATGGTGGAACCATTTTTATTGGCAGCAATCCCTTCGACAATTTCCGAGAGTCCACTTCCTCCTATTCTTAGGATTCCCAACCCTTTTGCGTGTGGTGATTCCTTAAAAAGCTCTTCATAATATTCACTGAAAACAGAAAGGCTTTCATTTTGGGAATGCCTGATGGCATCTTCCACCAAAAAAGAAGTGAAACTGACCGCCAACAGATTATCAATTTTAGCATAAGTAAGGGTTATGCCGTTATTCTTTATTTTCAGTTCCCTGATGTTGATTCCACTATAACTCCTTGAAGTTATGGTGCCTTTGTCCCGGATTCTATTTTCAATATCTTCAAGCAAAGAAAAACTCTCAGGGTCTTGATAGGCCAAAACATACAGAAAATCAAATTCTTCCTTGCCGATGGGATAGAGAGAAACGGCAAGTTGGTTTCCTTTCAGGTTCTTTTGCAGGATGCCGGATTTGCCTGCAAGGCTATCTAAAACCAAAAGATTGTTTTCTGCATTCTTCAATCCCGGTATCGGGGATACTGATTTCCAAAAAGACTGGCTTACCAGCTGGTTCCATGCCAATACAGGTTCTTCCGTTTCAAATACAAACAGAGCTTCCGAAGAAATGACATCAATAGCATTCCTGTTTCTTTCCTGAATGAAGATTTTCCAGACCAACAAAGCCCCGATCCCGAGGCAAACCAAAACGGAAAGGATTATAATTCTATTTTTCAATCTTCAATTATTTTTAGGGAATGGCTAATTTTTCCCTTGAAAGCAATAAAACAAAAAATCCCGATACTTGACCGGGATTTTTTCAAAAAAATCAGATTTGGAATTATTTGGAAGAAATCTTGTCCAATACACTCATGACTTCCTTCACATGTCCCCGTGATACCTCAAGCATTGCTTTTTCTTCTGCATTGAGGTCAAGTTCGATAACTTCTTCCACACCATTTCTTCCCAAAATCACCGGTACTCCAAGGTAGCAATCATCAATGCCGTATTCTCCGACGAGTTTGATACATACCGGGAATACCCTTCTCTGGTTTTTGAGGATGGCTTCCACCATTTGCGCAGCAGCAGATCCCGGTGCATACCAAGCGGAAGTACCCATCAATTTGACCAATTCACCACCGCCAAATTTGGTTCTTTCGATGATGGCATCAAGCTTTTCTTTGCCGATAAGCTCTGTCACCGGAATACCCGCTATGGTGGTGTATCTTGGAAGTGGAACCATGGTATCTCCATGTCCGCCCATCAGGATAGCTTGGATTTCTTTAGAAGAAACATTCAACTCTTCTGCAATAAAAGCCCTGTATCTTGCTGTATCAAGGATTCCTGCCATCCCGATTACTTTATTTCTTGAAAAACCTGAGGTGATATGGGCCTGATAGGTCATCACATCCAAAGGATTTGAAACCACAATAATGATAGCATTTGGAGAGTGCTTCACCACGCTTTCAGTCACTGACTTTACGATGCCTGCATTGGTTTCGATCAAGTCATCTCTTGTCATCCCGGGTTTTCTCGGAAGACCTGAAGTAATCACAATCACATCAGAGTTTGCGGTTTTGGTGTAATCATTGGTACTCCCGACAGTCCGGCTATCATACTGATTGATCGGCGCTTTTTGCCAGATATCCAGGGCTTTGCCTTCGGCGATACCCTCTTTGATGTCAACCAATACAATCTGTTCGGCAATCTCTCTATAGGCCAATACGTCAGCACAGGTGGCACCTACGTTACCGGCACCAACTACAGTTACTTTTGTCATGATATAAGGTTTATTTTTAGTTTTAACATTGATTTTAAAAGTGGCGCTAAGTTATTAAACATAGGTTTCTAAATGAAGGATTACGAATGAATACTTGATAATCGGACAAGTTGTTTTATCAATCGCTACGGGTTTTACGGTCCAAACTGCAAGATGTTACCCAATAGTGTTTGATAATATTTTTTGGAAAATGTTTTCCTAAAAATTTCGAATCCCAAACGCAATAATGGTTTTCATTGAGGGGTTTCAAACATTTCCCCCAGGTTAAAAAACCCAAAGGAGGTTTTATAGGATTTAAAAAGCCGCTTGTTGTTTTCATTGTAATATTCTGCCAAAGAAGTCATCATTTTGGCTTTGATTTTTGGGTTACTGTCAAATACCTCCTGAATCGCAAAATGGGGAATGACCATCAACTCTGACTGATCGGTACTCACGATAGCAGTGTAAATTCTTTTGGTATTTTCCAAAAGAGAATTCTCTCCAAAAGCTTCTATTTTCCCTAATTCTTTGATTACTTCAAATGAGTCTTTGATATCAATGGTCAGGTTGATTTTTCCGCTTTTGATAATATAAAATGCCTGGCTGGGATCTCCCCTGAAAAATATCACTTCATCCTTTAAATATATGCGCTGATGGATTGCGGGAAGAAATCTCGCCATTTCAATGTTTTTGAGTTTTTCAAAAAAATTTACCTGTGACAGAAATTGGAAAATTTCAAGTTCACTTTCATTGAAGGTCCTAGAAAAAGGGTTGACCATTGCTTATCTATTTTTGAAATAAAGTATTCTTTTTGTGTTTGGCCCACATTTGAAATGCTCACCGATCCTGAAACCCACCACCCATGCTATTTCATCCCCCGACCAAAGTACCAAAATATGCTTTTTCCGGATCAAAGGCACTTTCAAATCTACTAATAAATCACTGATTTTTTTTGGCTTGTCCATCCCAAGAGGAATAATTCTATCTCCCAGTTCCCATTTTTTGATGACAAGTGGGAACTGCAACTTGTCCAGATCGAGCATGGCATTTTCTTTAGATTTATCTAATTCCATTTCCCCTTCGAGATGGAGGATATCGTATTTTATGTCCTTTATTTGAATGGAGATATCGTGCGCTTCAATCAATTTTTCTTCCCATTCAAAATCATTTTTTCCCAGAATAAGAAACTCCCTGTCTTTATTCAGCATATATTTTCCGGCATAGAAAGTTTTTCCTGACTCACCTTTGTCGATGGCATTAAGGATATCCTTGACATCTGCATAAGAAAAGCCAAAATCCCTCAGCCAATAATAAAGCATGGAATGCTTTCCCGGTACATTTTCAATTTCTTTGATAGATAGATAATGGTAGTCTCCTTCGGTGAATATCACTTCCCTTTTCCATTTTTCATATAAAGAAAAAAATGCCCTTCCGGTATCTTTTAGTCTGTTGAAACTCATCTCCATGACCTGAAGTCCTTCCGGAAATTCCTCCTTAAAAAGCGGAAAAACCCTGTTTCGGAGAATATTCCTCTTATAGTCATTTTTATTATTGCTACTGTCTTCCCTCCAAGTATGGGAGTTTTTGGTCATGTAATCTGCAATCTCCGACCTTGAAAAACCAAGCAAAGGGCGGATAATGTCACCTCTTTTCTCGGACATTCCATAAAATCCTTCGATACCTGTACCCCTCAATAAATTGAGAAAAATTGTTTCCAATTGGTCATCAGCGTGGTGTGCTACCAAAAGTCCTTCATATCCATGATCATTTATGACCTTCTCAAACCAGCCATAGCGGAATTCTCTTGCAGCCATCTGGGTAGACATTCCTGCTTGGTCCATTTCCTCTTTAGTTGTGTGGACAATATGGATTACCACACTCCATTCTTTAGCCAAGCTATGGACGAAAGCCTGGTCATCATTACTTTCGGCACCCCTAAGTCCAAAATTGACATGGGCCAAAGCAAAGTTTATCCCTGCAGTCCGCAACAAATACCCCAAACACACACTGTCTATTCCCCCGCTGATGGCAAGGAGGTAGGTTTTACTTTCATCCAAAAGTTTTTTTGAACGTATATGGTTTTTAAAAAGCTCTTCCATAAATCAAAAATACCATTTTTGGTTAATTTGCGCCCTGATTCCAAATACTGATGAACAAATTCATTAATTTTCTTACCATTCTTTTTTTTGTAGGATTCCATTTTGGCCTCCGAGCCCAAAACATGTTGGAGATCCAAAATGCGGAACTGTTGCAGGGTGCCTCAGGATTTGAGAGATTATTGATAGATGTCAGGATGAAACACCAAAATTCCCTGATTTACTGCGACTCAGCCCATTTCTTCAGAGCCGAAAACAGGGCAATTCTTTTTGGAAATGTCCGCATAGTAGATATAGAGGATCCGATCACCACCACGAGCAGGTACGCAGAATATGATGGAAATACCAAAACAGCCAAGTTGAGGAAAGACGTCGTATTCAAAAATCAAACTACAACGCTTACCACGGATTTTCTGGACTATAACAGAGCTACCGGAGTGGCCAATTATTTCAATAACGGAAAAGTGGTGGATAGTACAAACGTCCTGACAAGTGAAAACGGAAGCTATGAGACGACTTTGGAAAAAATCACATTTACAGATAAAGTGATATTGGTTAATCCTGATTATACTTTAAAAACAGATTTTCTGATATACCGAACTGTACCAAAAACCGCCGAGACTGTCGGAATTACAAATATCGTGTCTAAAGAGGGATACCTCTTAAATGCCCAAAAAGGGAGTTTTTACGATACTGACAATAAAATCTTTAGGTTTTATGATGGGGATGTGGAGACAGAAACGAGTCTAATCTATGCTGAAACACTGTATTATGAGGAAAACAACAAATACTTTGAAGGGCAAGTGAATGTAAGTCTTTATAACAAAGAAAGGGAGATTGAAATTTTTGGGGAAGAAGGGAAATACTGGGAAGACCGCAAATACAGCATTGTGTATGGAAATGCATTGGTCAGAAAATACATGGAAACTGACACCATGTACGTCGCGGCGGACACCCTGATCTCCGAAGAAAGTGCAGACGCCGAACAAAGACATTTGTATGCCTTTCACAACGTCCGGCTTATCAAATCGGAACTCCACGGAAAGTCTGACTCTTTGGTCTATATCCAGTCAGACTCTACAATTCATCTCTTTAAAGATCCGGTAATCTGGGAAAATAAAAGCCAGATCACTGCTGACAGCATTAGTTTTTTGATCGTAAATGAAGAAATTGACAAAGTATTTTTGATCCAAAATGCTTTCACCGTCAGCCGAGATACCCTCGGAAATTACAATCAAATGAAAGGACGGAAGATGACCGGGTATTTCAAGGATCAAAAGATAAGCCGATTGCACATACAGGGAAACGGCGAATCCGTTTACTTCGATCTGGTCGGTGACACTTTGCTGCGGGGAATGAATAAAATGCTCTGTGCCAATATCATGATGTTCTTTGAAGAAGGCAATATCAAAAAGATTAATTGGCTGGTAAAACCTGAGGGCAACTTCAAACCACCCCATTTGATAGAAGAAAAAGAAAAGGAATTGGAGGGGTTTGTCTGGAGAGGTGAAGAAAAACCGACTATGTCAGCCATCAATGAGTGGCGGATGCCGAAAAAAAGGGACGATAAAAGATTTAATTTTTTCAATGAACCTGATGCAGTCGTCCCTATTCCAAATGAGGAGGAAATACAAAAACTTTTGGAGGAAAAACTAAAATCAGGAAATTAAATGAACCCGGGGAAAACCGGCATTTAAAATAATTCGTGTCAAACGGAATCCATTTAAAAAAATTTTATAAAAGGTTAACATTTTTTAACCGCCAAAGTATAAAAACACCAAACCTATTTGTTAGATTTATACGTAATAAGTTTTACTGAGACTCAGCGAATACAGCCTATTGATAGAAATTTACATGAAAAGGATTTTCTTACTTTTTACCTGCATCTTGATGATGCTTCCAATAATTTCGGAAGCGCAGGTAAGGGTACTGTCTGAAATCATCGATTTCAGCGGAACTATAGGAAGTTCACAACGCAAATCCCTCATCATCCAAAACGAGAGCAATCAGGCTAAAGATTACAGTTTGAAATTTTTAAGAGGAAATATCGGTTCTTCCCAAAATGTAAAAATATGTATTGGCGAAAAATGTTATGACCCAAAAAGAGACCTTTCCAAAATTAAAATTTCACTCGGTCCGGGAGAAATCTTCACTGATCTTTATTTAGAATTTGAGATGGGCATCACGGAAACAAAAGGAAACTTTGACCTTCATTTCTATAACAGTACCAATATCAGGGAT
>JBBRFK010000078.1:0-16081 GCA_038224435.1 Cytophagales bacterium
GGTTCCGGTTTGTGTCTCAAGTTCCCATACCGCTTTTGGGTCTATCCGGATGGAGCCTGTTTTTATGATTCTTGGCCAATCTGCTGCCACAGCGGCGGTACTTGCCATAGATGGAAAAATAGCGGTGCAGGAAGTCGATTACACCAAGTTAAACCAAAAGTTGGAAAGTGACGGACAGGTTTTGGTATTGTCAGAAAGATTAAAATAGGCCTAAATCTTTTAATCTATATGAATACTATTAACTTTCACTATTCTTTTGAATATGACCCAAAATGCAAGACTTTCAAAATAGCAAAGATTTTGAAAACCCTGTCCCGATAACCAAGGACAATGAGCTCATTGCAGATGATGCTGTTGTTTGGAGGCTTTTTAAATCCGGAAATGAATCGGCATTCATAAAAATATATGAAAACAATTTTGACAGGCTTTTTGCTTATGGGCTTAGAATCACCAAAGACAGAGATTTGGTAAAAGACGCCATACAGGATCTTTTCATTGAAATGCGAAAAGGAAGGAATAACCTAGGGAATACAGACAACATAAAATTTTACCTATTCAAGAGTCTCAAAAGGAAGATCATCAAAGAATCAGGTAAATGGTATGCCAACTTGGAGGATATCAACGACAATTATTTTTTTGCTTTCCATTTTTCGCATGAACAGCATCTCATCAATAGACAGATTGATGAAGAACAGGCGCTGAAATTGGATGCTGCGGTCAAAAAACTCAGTCCGAGAAAAAAGGAAGTGATATATTATTTTTTTTATGAGGGATTGAGCTATCAGCAGATCCAGGAAATCATGGGATTAGAAAACATCAAGTCCGCAAGAAACCTGATATATAAAGCTTTAGATTTTCTGAGAGAGGCATTGAAATAAAACGTACAACCACAATCTGGTAGCTCCCATTTTTATATAATCTGCCAAATCTATAAGAATTCCCATTTTAAGTGTAACTGATGGTAACATTGGTTTCGGTATTTTTATCGGCAGTTCTTTCCTTTTGAAAAAATTCTTAAAAATAATAGGTGTCATTTCCACCATATTTTCCTTTAGCTATAAAGTAGGGTCTGAATATACTCTTCTTTGCAAGTAAACCTTAGGTAGAATAAGAATCATGTCTTAATGCTAAAAAGCTGTTGACATCGGTCTTCGGTCTTCCGACAATCAAAGAAAATATAATTCGCTCACTTGCAGAATAGGGTACAATCAAAGTAGGGATCATCTATATGGATAAAATTGAATTTTTCTTGACCAACCCTGAATTCGTTCGGTGGGTCAGGGAATCGGAAAAGGATTTGGATGAATACTGGGATAAGTGGATGGAAGCCAATCCTGAAGCTATTCCGGATATTTTGGCAGCAAGGGAAATTATTTCTTCCATACAGTTTAAAGAAATGAGGCCTGAAGCCGGTGTAAAAGAAGCTATTTTATCCAAAATATTGAAGGAGAGCAAGATTGCAAACAAAGAACAGAATGCTGTAAAAAGTGATTTGAGCCGACAAAATATAGGGCTATGGCAAAAGCTTGGGCAGCTACCAAGGATTGCAGCCATTTTGTTTGTCTCTCTTTCGATACCCTTTTATTTTTTGTTTTCAAATCATAAAGAATCAAAGGAAAATGCCGCAGAGGTCATTCCGACCCTTGAGAAAAACATTGCCAAAGGAGAGAAATTGAGTTTTACACTTCCGGATGGCACCAGAGTATGGCTCAACTCAGGTACTAAAATGACTTATCCCGAAAAATTCGGGAACGATCAAAGGTTGGTAATAATGGACGGCGAAGCTTTTTTCGAAATCGAGGAAGATAGCTTAAGACCATTCCGTGTTGTTTCTAATGGATTTGTCACTACAGCTTTGGGAACGTCCTTTAACGTCAAAACCAATTCCTCCTCAGGCCTGAAGATATCATTGGTGACTGGAAAAGTCAAAGTGGCAGGAGAAAATTCAAAAGAGGAGTTCTTTCTTGAACCTGGTTTGGAGTTTCTTGATGACCAACAAACCGGTAAAAAGAGCATCAGAAAATTCAGTCCTGAAAAAGTATTGGCATGGAAGGAAGGGAAAATCATCTTTGAGAATACCGGTCTTCCGGAGGTAGTGTCCACATTAGAGGATTGGTACGGTGTAGAAATCAACCTGGTAAATGCGGAAAATGTCCGGTGGGAGTTTTCAGGAGAATACCAGAATCAGATTTTGGACAACGTGCTTAACAGTATGTCATTCATCGAAAAATTCAAATACAAAATAAACGGTAAAAATGTAGAACTGATATTTTAAAATCTATGGTAAAAAAAAACAGCTCATAAAAAAAGCCGACAGATTGGGAAATCTATCGGCCCGATTTGGTTTTTTGATGTAAAACATTGGGGAATGGAACCATCAAATCACCAAGCTTAGTGAATAGTTCAATTCAATAAACCCTTCAATAATATGAAAAATAATCTACAGAAGATAATATATATGTTATCCAAATTCTTCCTATACGGGTTTATTGTCCAGTTGCTTGTTTTCAATTTTTGTTTTGCAACAAATGCCAACGGACAATATAAAAGTATAGATGAGGTAAGTATCAATTTCCAAAAGCAATCTTACAGTCTTGGCCAGTTTTTTAAACAAATAGAAGGCCAGACTTCCTTTAAGTTTTCTTTTGATAAAAGAGATGTCGATACTTCAATTCCAATTGTGCTTACCCAAAGAGAAGGAACAGTTGAGGAGTTTTTAAAGCAGGCAGCAGTACAGACTAGGCTGTCATTTCGCCAATTAAACAACAACATAGACGCCAGGAAACAGATAACCCCACAACCGACGGTCACTTCCGAAATGGCGGAAATTACCGTTTCAGGGATTGTCTACGATGACCTCGGCTTACCGCTACCCGGTGCGACAGTACTGCTCGAGGGAAAAGGGACCGGCACGGTCACAGACATTGATGGCAAATATTCCATCGTAGCGGAAGAAGGCGATGTTTTGGTCTTTTCGTTTGTGGGTTTTGCCAAGCAATCCGTTACTGTTGGAAATCAAACAGCCGTTAATATCAACCTTGTCCAAGACATGGATTCTTTGGATGAATTTGTCGTCATCGGATATGGTGCATTACGGGAAAAAGACCTGACCTCTGCCATCACCACCATCAAATCGGACGTGATCGTCAAAACGCCTACAGCCAATGCCATGCAGTCATTGCAGGGACGTGTCGCAGGTGTACAGATTGTCAGTAATGGTGCTCCGGGTGCAAGTCCTACAGTAAGGGTCAGGGGTGTCGGTTCATTTGAGGGAAATGCCGCCCCGCTATATGTTGTGGATGGGATGTTTTTTGAAAACATTGATTTCCTAAATCCAAATGACATCGAAACCATTTCCATATTGAAAGATGCTTCAGCTTCTGCGATATATGGGGTGAGAGCCTCCAATGGGGTAGTATTGATAGAAACCAAATCCGGTGGATACAATCAAAAAACCGAAATCGTATACGATGGCTACTATGGTATGCAGGTACCACAGAATGTCCTGAAGATGGCCAACGCCCAGCAGTTTGTCCAATATGTAAATGAAACAGGTGCGCCTGCGGACATCGCCTTTGTCAACAACGCCATTCAGCGTTATGGAAGAAGCCGGATCGATCCCAATCTTCCTGATGTCAATACGGATTGGTATTCAGAAATTATGAGTCCTGCGGCAATCCAAAACCACAATCTTTCCTTCAACGGAGGTAGTGAAAAAACAAGGTATTCGATTGGGGCAAGTTATTTTGACCAAAAAGGCCTGCTGAATGAAACCAGGAACGAATACAAAAGAATCAATTTCAGGACCAAGATAGATTCAGATGTCAATAATTGGCTCTCTGTGGGCACCAATTTCAACTTCAGCGTCGCCCAACAATTCAATGGAGACGACGGGGCATGGTTCCGTTCTTATTTTGCTGTACCGATTATTCCGGTCTATGACCCGTTGAATGTCAATGCTTCGCCATTTGGACTTTCGAATGCACAACAAATCGGGTACAGAAGCAATCAAAACCCTTATTATAGCCTATTGTATTCTGACAGTAGAAACCAGGTTGGGAAGGTCTTGGGAAATATTTTCGGAAACATCGAAATCATCCCAAGCAAGTTATCTTTTAGGTCTGCTTACAATTATAGCCTCGAAGTGATCAATTCAAGGAATGTAGGTTTTGACTTCAATGACGGCGTGACTGCTTTTCAGTCATCTGTCAGAAGGCAGAACTTCTCCCGATTTGACCAGATTTGGGATAATTTCCTGACTTACACAGACAATTTTGACAAGCACAGCATTACCGCTGTAGTTGGTCAATCTTTCCGAAGTGAATACAGTGAAGTCCTCTTTGCGAGAGGTACCGGCATCACACCGATACCGGATAGAACCAGGGAGCATTTTTGGTACCTTGACAATGCTACCAACATCGACATCAACGATGTAGGAGATGGCGGTGGTAATACCATCAATTCCCGTTTGTTCTTCATGTCTTACTTTGCCAGGTTGGCATACAACTTCGATGACCGATACTTGGTTTATGGTACCTTCAGAAGAGACGGTAACAATAAATTTCAAAACAAATGGGGGAATTTCGCCACCATCGGCGCAGGCTGGGTAGTCTCTTCTGAGAAATTTTTCAATGTCAAAGGGATTGATTTCCTGAAGCTTAGGGCTTCTTGGGGACAACTTGGAAATGACGGCATCAGACCATCTGTCGGTTCTCCGACCCTCGGAGAGACCAATACCGCAATCAACGATGTATTGATTATCGGTCGAAACCTAAACCCGACTTTTGACCTGATCAACCAGTGGGAAACCACCGTCGAGCAGAACTTCGGTTTGACTTCAAGGTTTTTTGAAAACAAACTTTCCCTTGAAGTGGATTACTTTATCCGTGACACCAGAAACCTTGCTGTCAGCATCATCCCGCCGGTATTCAGAGCCACAGAAAGAAGGTCTGTAGGCGAAATCAGGAATCAAGGTATCGAGGTGACCCTTAATTGGGAAACCAGAGTCAACCAAAATTTCTCTTACTACATAGGCGGTAATTTTGCCACATTGAAAAATGAGGTCAGAGGTCTTGGTGGTGCAGAAGGTTTAGATGGAGGTTCTGCCGAATTCCGTCAGAGATCCATCATCGGCCAACCGTTTCAGGCGTTTTATGGCTATCAGGTCAATGGGGTCTTCCAAAATCAGGAACAGATCACCAACAGCGGCTATACGCCTGAATTCATCGCTTCTACCAATTTGGTACCCGGTGATTTCAACTTCAAGGATCAAAACGAAGATGGTGTCATCAATGACCAGGATAGGGTGGTGTTGGGATCGTTTCTACCCAAACTTACTTATGGTTTCAATACGGGATTCACCTATAAAAACTTTGATTTTGGGGCTTTGATCCAAGGACAGTCAGGCTATGATATCCTGAATAGAAAAAGAGGGGAGATCATCTTTACAAATGATACAAACTTGGATGCTGAACTGGTCGAAAATCTGTGGAGGGGAGAAGGAACATCAAACAAATACCCATCAGCGGCAGGTTTGAGAAAAGGCTGGAACCAAAACATGAGTGACTATTTTGTAGAAGACGGTTCTTACTTTAGGATTCAAAATGTCAGGTTGTCCTATTCTATCCTTGAAAAAGAGCTTTTTGGTGTAATGATGCCAAATACCAGGGTGACATTTACAGCCGAAAGACCCCTGACGATTTTCAATTACAATGGGTTTAATCCAGAGGTGGCGAATGGAATTGACCGTCAGGTGTATCCGATTCCGGCCATTTATACTTTGGGTCTGAATATCAAACTCTAAACCGAAAAAATTATGAGAACTTCAAAACATATTAAATATATCCTGTCCCTGGCAATGGTGTTGATTTTCACCGCTTCCTGTACAGATTTGTTGGATGAGCCCCTCGAAAACCAGATCATAGCCGAAGATACTGACTATACCCAGACTGAGAATATGATCCTGATGCTATATGGCTCCTATGCAGAATTAAATTCAATTCAGTGGGAAACACTCCCGATTATAGCTGTAAGAGGAGATGATGTCAATGCCGGAGGAGACCAGTTTCCTTTGACGGAGACTGATGCTTTCAGGTACAACAGGAATTTTTGGATGTACAATTCCTCTTGGCTAAACCTGTACACAGACCTGCTTTATTGGCATGGGGCAATGGAGGAAATCCAAAAATATGAAGACGCAGGTGCTACAGCCACTACTTCCCAGCAATATATCTCTGAAATCAAAGTGATGAGGTCATTTGAATTGTTGCAGTTGGCTAGACTTTGGGGAGGTATCCTGATCCCAAGATCCTCTCAGCCAAGTGACTTATTCAATGTGGAACTTGCAACTTTCGAACAAGTGATGCAGCATATTTCAGGACAGATGGATGAGGCGATTCCACTTTTGCCTGCTGTCCATCCCAATCAGCGTTCTGATGTCAGAGGTGGGATTACGAGGTTTACAGCGCTTGCTGTCAAAGCCATGGCCAACTTGGAGTTGAAGGAATTCCAAGCTGTGGCAGACGCTACAGGACAGATCATCAGCAGCGGTTTGTTTGCTCTTGAGCCTGATTACTACCAATTGTTCAAAATCCCTGGAAAATTAAACAGAGAAAATGTGATGGAATTGCAGTATTCTGATTTTGGAACACCGACCGGAACTTCTACCAGATACTTATGGGATTTCTTTGGGCCTGCAAGTTGGACGCCGGCGCGGCCAGGTGCAGGTGGCGGATGGGGATTCTGGGAACCAAGTCAGAAATACATCAAGTTCATGCTCGACAGGGGTGAGCAGGAAAGACTTCAGACCACTGTGCTTTTCACTCCTGCCGGAATAGCAGCACTCAGGGCAGATCCAAATTACGCGACATTGCCAAGCTGGGTTTCCAATGTATCTCCTGATGGGGATGTGTTCAACAGCCATCCCAGATACCTTTTCCTCAGCGGTAAGTATTACCTGCCATCAACTCAATTGACGCCGGGTAGATTTACTTATGGTGAAAACAAAAATCTACCTGTCATCAGGTATTCTGAGGTTTTGTTGATGCACGCAGAAGCAGTGGTAAGCGGAGCAAACAGTCCAGTGAGATCGGCGGATGCCGCTGTCAATGAAGTACGTGCTAGGGTCGGGCTGAATCCAATCTCCGGCGCAAACTTGGATGTGGTATTGGATGAGAAATATGCCGAGTTCGGTACAGAATGGGGCATCAGGTTCTATGATCTTGTAAGACACGGACGTTCTACAGAATTGAATTATGATGGCAGAACCTTCCAGTTAAATATCCACAGATACCTTCCTTATCCTCTTGAGCAACAGGATATTTTGCCTCAGATCAAAGGAGCATCAAATCAGGGATAGAAATTTGTCAACCAAAAATCTGAAAAAATGAAAAATATAAAATTATTATTTATTGGAATGTTTTTGTTCAGCTTTGGCTGCACAGAAAGTTATATAGATGAAATCGTAAGGGTGGAGCCTGGACCGGATGTTTCTGCTCCGGAGGTGAATGTCATTTATCCCCTTGACGGTACTTTGATCAGGGTAGTGGAAGATGTGACACCCATCAACATCAGTTTTGAAGTCGTCGATGACATTGAAATCGAGTCTATCCAAGTGAATTTGGATGGGACGCAAATTGCTGCTTTTGAAGAGTTCTTGGATTTCAGGAGGTTTGTAAAAGTTCAAACCCATCCAAATCTTGCTAATGGCATGCATGTGCTGACCATCACTGGGAAGGACACATCAGGAAAAACAACAATCAAAACAGTCAATTTTGAGAAAGTAGAACCTTATACCCCGGTTTACGATGGGGAGGTTTTCTATCTTCCTTTTGATGGAGACTACACTGAATTGGTCACCATCACCAATCCTACTGTAAACGGTAATCCCGGATTTGCCGGCGGCGTGATCGGGATGGCTTATTCAGGTGCCAACAATGCCAACATCGCATTTCCCACTACCAATCTACAAAACCCCGAATTTAGTGCTGTGTTTTGGTACAAAGTCAATGGCGCTCCTGACCGGGCGGGAATCATGGTAATGGGTCCACCCGATACCAATAATCCTACCAACATGAACAACAGGACCGGAGGTTTTAGGCTCTTTAGGGAGAATGCCGATGGCAAGCAAAGGGTGAAACTGAATGTGGGCAACGGTAATGCAGACAACTGGTTTGATGGCGGTCCTGCTGCCGATATCGATCCTGCATCTGGAGAATGGGCCCATGTGGCATTTACCATTTCCGGAACTCAATGTGCTGTTTATATCAATGGACAGGTGGCTAGTCAGGGAAATTTTTCAGGAGTGAGCTGGGCAGGATCTAACATCCTTTCCATTGCTTCCGGAGCGCCAAGATTCACAGAATGGGGACATTTATCGGACACCAGTTTATTTGACGAACTCAGGATATTCGATAAGGCACTCACCCAATCTGAAATCCAGACGATCATTGATGCTGAAAAGCCTTGATCTGTAATTTATTTCTTTAACAAATGAATGAGGATTCCTGCTTATGGGAATCCTCATTTTTCTAACCATGAAGATGAAAAAGCTCTTTCTTTTTTTCTCAATACTTTTCCTGATCGGATGCAATGAAAACGAATCGGAGGTTACCGCTTTAAACCTCGAAAAGGTCCAAATCGGAGATATCCAAATCAACCTGACAGGAGAAGTTTCAGAAAATTTACCGGTTGACCGTCCGATAACTTTGGGTTTTTCAGGCCCCGTAGACCCTTCTGCCGCAGCCAATTCGATTACACTTTTTGAAAACGATCAGGAAGTAGACATTACTGTCAGCTTGAATTCAGGCAACAAAAACGTTGTGATTTTCCCGGTTGGACTTTTAAAAACCAATACAGTATATACCATTTCTGTTTCGGATAATTTGAAAGGAGCAAACCAAAGTACATTTCCCGGAAAGGAAGTCAAATTCAAAACCAACGCCGGAGACCTTCAGGTACTGTCAATGACTTTTGAGAATTCGGAGCAGACCAAAACCGGCAGGACGGTCAATGTTCCTTTAAACTTTTCATTGACACTGGATTTTTCCGCCCCTATTAATAGACAATCACTGTTATCATCCACCAGGATTACAGGAATATCAATGCCAAATTTGCAATTCGTTTTTTCAGACAGTGACAAAAAAGTCACTGTTTCAGGCTCATCACCATTAAAAGACCTGTCAAAATTCGCTTTTGAAATTTCAAATACCTTGAAAGGAGCAGAAGGTGAAAATTTTGCAGGAACAAAAAAAGAATTTTTTACAACCTTCAGATCAGACAGTGCTTTCCCGCTGATTTCGGAAGAAGAATTACTGACCAAAGTTCAGGAACAGACTTTCCGGTATTTCTGGGATTTTGCCCATCCCAACAGCGGGATGGCAAGAGAAAGAAATACTTCCGGTAACCTTGTGACATCCGGCGGAACAGGATTTGGATTGATGGCTATATTGGTGGGCATCGAAAGGGGATTTATCAGCCGACAGCAGGGATTGGAAAGGCTCGTCAAAATCATTGATTTCCTCGGACAGGCAGATCGCTTTCATGGAGCTTGGGCGCATTGGATGGATGGGAATACGGGCAAGGTGATTCCTTTCAGTGCCAAAGATAACGGAGGAGACTTGGTGGAGACCGGTTTGTTGATTCAGGGATTATTGTCCGTTAAGGCATATTTGAATCAAGGCATTCCATCGGAAAATTCCTTGGCGGAAAAAATTGACTTCCTTTGGCGGGGAGTGGAATGGGATTGGTATACCAGGGGTGGACAGGATATATTGTATTGGCATTGGTCTCCGGAATTTGGATGGGACATGAACCTGCCCATCCGCGGATACAATGAATCTTTGATTGTCTATGTACTTGGTGCAGCTTCTCCGACGCATCCCATAAGTAAGGCTGTATATGAAAAAGGCTGGGCAAACAATGGTGCCATGCGCAATGGAAACCAATTTTTCCAAATCAAACTGCCTCTCGGCTATGATTTTGGTGGGCCGCTTTTTTTTGCACATTACTCGTTTCTTGGATTGGATCCCAGAAACCTATCCGATCAATACGCGGATTATTGGGAGCAAAATGTGAATCATTCACGCATTAATCAAGCCCATGTCATCAGCAACCCACTTGGTTTTGCAGGATATTCAGAGGCGAGTTGGGGATTGACCGCGAGCGATAACCATATCGGTTACAATGCCCATTCTCCGACCAATGACCTAGGTGTGATTTCACCTACTGCGGCATTGTCTTCTTTTCCTTATACTCCGGTTGAATCCATGAAGGCCCTCAATTTTTTCTATTACAAAATGGGAGAAAAGCTTTGGGGCCAATATGGGTTTTATGATGCTTTCAATATTACAGAGCAATGGTATGCGGATTCTTATTTGGCCATCGATCAGGGACCGATTGTCATCATGATCGAAAATCACCGGACGGGTTTGCTTTGGGATTTGTTCATGAAAGATCAGGAAGTAAAAGCGGGCTTGGATAAATTGGGTTTCACTTACCGGTAATATATCTCCTTTTCAGATTATTATTTGGAAAAAAACGTGGATTAATACCGATATTAGACTTGCATTTTGAAATTTTAAAATGAATTGATAACTCATAAAATACCATCTATATGAACAGATTTCTTAAGTTTTTTCTCTTTTCTTCCATCGTTTCCATAGCCTTGGCTTTTATTCCCTCCAAGAAAAATATGTCATTGGAAGATCAATATGCCTACAAAGCAGATTCCATCATTTCCATCATGACTTTGGATGAAAAAATCGGACAGCTCAATCTTCCCGCTTCGGGTGATTTTACAACCGGCTTGGCTTCCAGTTCCAACATAGCCGAAAAGATCAAAGCAGGAAGTGTCGGGGGTCTTTTCAATATCAAAACCGCTGAAAAGATTAGGGCTGTCCAGAAAATCGCGGTGGAAGAAAGCCGCTTGAAAATTCCCATGATATTTGGCATGGATGTGATCCATGGATACGAAACCCTCTTCCCGATTCCAATTGGAATGTCCAGTATTTGGGATATGGCATTGGTGGAAAAATCCGCAAGGATCGCAGCTATCGAAGCAAGTGCGGATGGCATCAACTGGACTTTTTCCCCTATGACTGACATCTCCCGTGACCCAAGATGGGGCAGGGTTTCGGAAGGAAGCGGAGAAGATCCTTACCTCGGTGCGCAGATTGCCAAAGCCATGGTCAAAGGATATCAGGGAGATGACCTCAGCCTTAACAATACGATTATGGCTTGTGTCAAACATTTTGCGCTTTATGGTGCTCCTGAGGCAGGTAGGGATTACAATACCGTGGACATGAGCCGCATCAGGATGTACAATGAATATTTTCTTCCCTACAAGGCCGCTGTGGACGCCGGGGTTGGGTCGGTGATGACTTCATTCAATGAAATCGATGGTATTCCGGCCTCTGCCAACAAATGGCTGATGACCGAGGTTCTGAGAAATCAATGGGGTTTCGATGGCTTTGTGGTCACTGACTATACTGCCATCAATGAAATGATTGACCACGGATTGGGGGATTTACAGAAAGTGTCCGAGCTCTCTTTGAAAGCAGGCGTGGACATGGACATGGTTGGGGAAGGATTTTTGACCACACTCAAAAAATCACTTGATGAAGGTAAAATCACCGAAAAGCAGATCGAAGAGGCTTGCAAAAGAATTTTGATCGCCAAATACAAACTGGGTTTATTTGATGACCCATTTAGATATGCTGATCTTGATCGGGCAAAGAAAGAGGTGTTTAATGCAGACCACCGTCAGGTCGCTAGGGAGATTGCTACCCAATCTTTTGTTTTGCTCAAAAACAAAGGCAACACCCTCCCGATCCAAAAGAAAGGAACTATCGCCCTGATAGGCCCATTGGCGGACAACAAAGAAAACATGGCCGGAACCTGGAGTGTAGCCGGAAGATTTGATCAATCTGTCTCTTTGTTAGAAGGATTGAGAAAAGCAGTCGGTGAAAAGGCCAATATCATTTATGCAAAAGGTGCCAATGTGGTCGCGGACTCCTTGCTGGAATCCCGGGTTAGCATTTTTGGCAAACCAACTTACCGGGACAACCGACCTGCTGCTGTCCTCATTCAGGAGGCTTTGGCTGCGGCAAAAAATGCGGATGTCATTGTCGCCGCCATGGGAGAATCCGCCGAAATGACCGGAGAGGCTTCGAGTAGAAGTGATATCGAGCTGCCCGAAAACCAAAGAGATTTGTTAAAAGCGCTACTCAAAACCGGAAAACCTGTGGTCATGGTGTTGTTTACAGGCAGACCTTTAGCCCTGAAATGGGAAGAAGAAAATGTGCCTGCCATTCTCAATGTGTGGTTTGCAGGAAGTGAAGCAGGAGATGCCATAGCTGATGTGCTGTTCGGTGATGTCAATCCATCAGGAAAACTCACAGCCACTTTTCCCCAAAATGTCGGTCAGGTACCGATATATTATAACCACAAGAAAACAGGCCGTCCGCTTCCTGAAGGTGAGTGGTTCCAAAAATTCCGATCAAATTACTTAGACGTTTCCAACGATCCGCTTTATCCTTTTGGATTTGGTCTGAGCTATACGGCATTTGACTATGGGGATATCAAGGTAAGCGCAAATTCTCTTCAGGGTGATCAGACCTTGACTGCAAGCATAGAACTCAGCAATTCCGGAAAATACGATGGAGCAGAAGTGGTCCAATTGTATATCCGTGACGTGGTTGGGTCGGTGACAAGGCCTGTCAAAGAATTGAAGGGTTTTCAGAAAGTGTTCCTGAAAGCTGGAGAAACCAAAACCATCTCTTTTGAAATCACACCCGAAGACCTCAAATTCTACAATTATGACCTGAACTTTGTCTGGGAACCTGGAGAATTTGAAATCATGATCGGAGGTAATTCACGTGATGTAAAGATGGCTAAAGTCGATTGGAAGGAGTAGGTTGCAGTTGGCAGTCTCAGTTGGCATTACCTTTGAGGTTTTTTTTGAACCTCGAAGGTATTAGAGAAGTAGGCAGAGATCAGTTTTCAGTTGGCAGTTTGGGTCGCGTCATCCTGAGGAAGGTACGACCGAAGGATCTCAGTTTGCAGTTGTCATTACCTTTGAGGTTTTTTTTGAACCTCGAAGGTATTTGGGGAGTAGGCAGAGATTAGTCGCAGTTTGCAGTTTGGGTTGCGTCATCCTGAGGAAGGTACGACCGAAGGATCTCAGTTTGCAGTGGCAATTACCTTTGAGGTTTTTTTTGAACCTCGAAGGTATTTGGGAAGAAGTCAGAGATCAGTTTTCAGTTGGCAGTCGCCAGTTGTCATTTCCTTTGAGGTTTTTTTTGAACCTCGAAGGTATTAGGGAAGTAGGCAGTGATTAGTCGCAGTTTGTAGTTTGGGTTGCGTCATCCTGAGGAAGGTGCGACCGAAGGATCTCAGTTTGCAGTGGCAATTTCCTTTCAGGTTTTTTTTGAACCTCGAAGGTATTAGGGAAGTAGGCAGAGATCAGTTTTCAGTTGGCAGTTTGGGTTGCGTCATCCTGAGGAAGGTACGACCGAAGGATCTCAGTTTGCAGTGGGCATTACCTTTCAGGTTTTTTTTGAACCTCGAAGGTATTTGATTTAAGTAGTGATCAGTGAGCAGTTTATAGTATTCAGTTTACAGTATTCAGTAAGGAAAATTGGACTAGTAATAACTATAAGTTTGGGATTTTATATGTGATTGGAATAACCCATTAATTTTCAGAAAACCATTTGCATATCTTCCTTTTTAAGTGGATATTTTTGGTGACTAACCCATTTGACCATGAAAATCCACCTTCTTTTCTTCTTCCTCTTTTTTCAATTTTCAGCAATTTCATTTTCCCAATCCACCGATAAGCCCAATATCCTATGGATATCCGTGGAAGATATCAGTCCTCTGCTGGAATCATACGGGGACAATAGCGTCCACACACCCAACATCAACAGATTGGCCAAGGAAGGCATCATTTTTACCAATGCTTTTACAACCTCAGGGGTTTGTGCGCCGAGCCGCAGCAGCATCATTACAGGGATGTATCCGGTCAGCATCGGAACCCACAACATGCGGACGGGACCGCATTATGCATTTAGGGAACCTGAGGAAGAAGTTTACAAAACATACTACCGTCAGAAAGACATCAATGGAAAAAATATACCCGAATATGCAGCTGTCCCTCCGTCATTTGTCAAGGTCTTTACCGAATACCTCCGCGCAGCAGGCTACTTTACGAGCAATGCAGCCAAGACAGATTACCAGTTCAACGCTCCGATTACCGCCTGGGATGAAATCGGAAAGGATGCCCATTTCAAAAACCGGGCTTCCGGTCAGCCCTTCTTCGCTGTTTTCAACCATGAGATTACCCATGAATCCCGTGTATTTGGTAAGAAGGATGATCCCATGCTTTCTGATATCCAGAAGGTAAAGATCCCAGCCTATTTCCCGGATTTGCCTGTGGTGAGACAGGATGTAGGGCGTGTTTATTCCAATATCATCGAACTCGATCAGCAAGTGGGAACTTTGCTCAAGGAACTCGAGGATGCAGGTTTGTTGGATAAGACGATCATCTTTTTTTGGTCGGATCATGGCGGTCCTTTGCTGAGGCAAAAAAGAGCAGTTGGGAATTCAGGTCTCCATGTGCCATTGATCGTCCGGATGCCAAATGGACAAATGGCAGGAACCAAAATCGAAGACATTGTTTCCCTAATGGATTTGGGTCCGACAGTGTTGTCTTTGGCAGGAATCGAACCACCTGATTACATGCATGGCAAAGCTTTTCTGGGGAAATACAAAACCAAAAACCCACATCGATACGCTTTCGGTTCGGCGGACCGATTTGATGAAGCGGTGGATATGAGCCGTTCGGCGATTGATGGCAGATTTGTGTATATCAGGAATTTCAGACCTGAACTTCCTTTGATTTATAGGAATGCCTATCGGGAACAGATTGATATGACCCAAGCCCTGATAGCTATGGATCAAAAGGGGGAATTATCCGGAGATCCTGCTTACATTTTCATGAAGACCAAACCTCAAGAGGAGTTGTATGATTTGGCAAAAGATCCTTATGAAGTCCATAATCTTGCCCACCTGCCTGAATACAGGGAAAAACTTTTGGAATTGCGGGCTGCACTAAGCAAGTGGCAATTGGGAGTAAAGGACTTGGGGTTTGTGCCGGAAGCTGATCTGGTCAACATGATGTGGCCGGGCATGGTGCAACCTGAAACATCCAAAGTTGTATTTGAAAAAACCAGTGGAAAACTGGTTCTGTCATCCGCCACCGAAGGGGCAAGTATAGCCTATCAGGTTGGGGATGAAATAGGAGGGAAGCGGTGGAGGTTGTACCATGAACCCATTCCTGAAGCCAAAAACGTTGCCGCAAGGGCAGTGAGAATAGGATATAAAACCTCTGAAATCAACCATTTTAAATAAACCGTCATGAGAATAAAAATCAGCTTTCTAATATTACTTTTCTTTTCCGCAATGACCCTTATGGCGCAGACTCCCGCAAACTACGATGAAAACAAAGTCCCGGACTTGATCCTACCGGATCCATTTGTCAGCCTAAAAGGTAATCCTATCCTGACTGTAAAAGAATGGGAAACCATTCGGAGACCGGAAATCATACGGCTTTTTGAAGAAAATATGTACGGTCAAATTCCCAAGGATTTTGATGAAATCACATTTACCGAAGTAACTAAAACTCAAAATCCTTATCCAAATACAGCCATTCTCAAGGAGGTAGATATAGCAGTTTCTCGAAATGGGAAAAGCCATACCATGCGCTTGAATGTATTTATACCGAAAGAAGGAAAAGGTCCTTTTCCGGTTTTTTTGCTGATTGATCACAGACCTGCCGAACCTAAAGGAAAATTGGTCGAAGAAGGTTATTGGGCAGTCAAGGAATTGATTGAAAAGGGTTATGCTACTGCTTCTTTTCATGCCGAGACAGTGGCACCGGATGACAAAGAAAAGTTTACAAAAGGAGTGATAGAGACACTTTATCCAGAGCAAAAAGATCAAAAGGACGGCATGCGTGCTTTGGGTGCTTGGGCTTGGGGAGCTATGCGGGCGATGGATTATTTTGAAAATCAACCACTGATTG
>JBBRFK010000079.1:0-15997 GCA_038224435.1 Cytophagales bacterium
TTCAGGAAAAGGAGGAAACTGCCAGGAATGCAAAACCACATTTATTTTATAAATTGTAAATCTTACCAAATTATCATAGGCTGAACCTATGATTTTCCTATTAAAGCCTAAAAAAATGTTTGAAAGCAATAATATCCCGGCCTTTGAAGGCATCATGGTACCGATGGTTACTCCCCTTCACGCCAATGGTGAACTGGACAAAAAAGGAGTGGAAAGGGTGGTCCGTCACCTGTGCCAAGGGGGTGTTCAGGGTATCTTTATCCTTGGCACCACAGGTGAGGCGCCGAGTTTGAAGCCAGCCATAAGTAAAGATCTGATTGAAATTTCATGCAAAGAGACCAATCTCAAAACGCCTGTTTTTGTTGGAATAACCCATACCTCGCTTGAAGTCAGCCTCAAACTTGCAAGGTCAGCCAAGGAAAACTGTGCGGTGGCAGTCGTCGCCGCATTGCCCTATTATTTTGCTTTAGACCAAGATGATATTTTTCAATACTACATCAAGCTTGCTGACCAAAGCCCCCTGCCTTTGTTTTTGTACAATTATCCTGCAATGACCAAGTCCACGATTGCTCCGGAAACAGTCCTCAAACTTGCCAAACACGCCAACGTCATGGGGTTGAAAGACAGCTCAGGCAATGGGGTTTATTTCCAAAAACTCCTTCAAATCAAGGAAACATACCCAGAATTTTCATTGCTCGTCGGTCCGGAGGAAATGTTGGCTCAGGCGGTACTTTCAGGTGCGGACGGCGGTGTAAACGGCGGGGCGAATATCTTCCCAAGTCTATATGTCAAGATGTTTGAAGCTGCCAAAAACCGTGATTTTGAAAAAATAGCCATGATTCAATCTCTCATTTTGGAGATTTCAGATGGTATTTATAGCCGCAGTCCAAAAAGCTCAAGCTACCTGTGCGGGGTAAAGGAAAGCCTTTATTATTTGGGAATCTGCGAACCACACCTTGCCCCGCCGCTATCACCGATAGATAGGAAACACAAGGAAGAAATCATCCATCACCTCGAAAAAATCCTCCTCAAAATAAAGTCCCTATAAAATGGCAATCACGATCCAAAATCCATGACCATCAAAACCCTAGATTTGATCGTTTTCCTAGTGTATATGCTGGGCATTATCGGATTTGGGATTTCTTTTTATTTCAGAAAAAACACAGCGGATGATTTTGTTACAGGAGGTGGGAAACTGCCAGCTTGGGCTTTGGGTATGTCCATTTTTGCCACCTATGTAAGCAGCATCAGCTTCTTGGCTTTGCCGGGAAGTGCCTTTCAAGGAAATTGGAACGGTTTTGTGTTTAGCCTTTCCATTCCCATCGCAGCAGCCATTGCGGTCAGGTATTTTGTGCCACTATACCGAAAACTCCAAAGTCCTTCGGCATATGCCTTTTTGGAAGAAAGATTTGGGCCATGGGCAAGAATATATGCTTCGAGTTGCTACCTGCTGACCCAACTTGCGAGGATGGGTGCCATCATGTACCTGTTGGCATTGCCGATGCACGCGCTTTTTGGATGGAGTATTCCAATGGTTGTTCTCCTTACAGGACTTGGAGTCATGGTATATGCCACTCTGGGTGGCATATCGGCGGTGGTTTGGACGGACGCCGTTCAGGGAGTTGTCCTTATTGCAGGAGCTTTGGGGTGTTTTTTGTTGGTTGTCTTTAAAATGCCTGAAGGAATCGCACAGATCTGGGAGATCGCACAGATGGAAAATAAACTTTCCTTGGGTAGCCTTTCGCCGGACCTTACCCAGAGTACATTTTGGGTGGTTTTGGTTTATGGGCTGTTTATCAATCTGCAGAATTTTGGCATTGACCAAAGTTATATTCAGCGCTACAAAATCGCAAAGACTGAAAAGGACGCCAAGAAATCCACTTGGTTTGGTAGCTTACTTTATATTCCTGTTTCCCTCTTGTTCTTTGTCATCGGAACGAGCCTTTTTGCCTACTATCAGATTTTTGCGGATTCTCTCCCTTCTGATCTCCAACAAATTCAAAATGCCGATAAGGTATTTCCTTTTTTTATCGCAACCGTTTTGCCTTCAGGAATTTCAGGTTTGGTCATCGCGGCCATTTTCGCTGCCGGCATGAGCACCATTTCGACCAGCATCAACAGTTCAGCAACGGTGATCCTGGAAGACCATTTCAAAAAATACATCCAACCGCACCCTTCCGAAAAAACCCAAAGCAAGGTATTGTACGGCGCTTCTTTTGGCATGGGGATTTTGGGAATATTGGTTGGACTGGGTTTCAATGGGGTGGAAAGTGCCTTGGAAGCTTGGTGGGCTTTGGCTTCGATATTCAGTGGAGGGATTTTGGGTTTGTTTTTTTTGGCGGTTTTGGGAAAAACCAAAAACAACTTCTCCGCCATTGCCGCAGTGATCTCAGGATTGGCAGTCATAGGGTACATCAGCTTGGCTGATTTGCTTCCAGGAGATCTCCGCCCATCATTCTTATTAAACAAAAATTTAGCCATCGTCTTTGGGACAATGGCTATTTTCTTGGTTGGCTTCTTCCTAGGCTTGGTTTTCAAAACCCGACAAAAAGTGAAGGAAATCCCTTAGTCCTCCTTTTTGACAGCCAAAGGACTTTCCGGAAAGGTATCGATAACATTGCCATCTTCGTCAATCGAGACAAAACTCCAGCTGTTTTCTTCTAAAGTCAATAAAGTAAAAGCGCGGATAGATTGTGCTTTTTTCAGGTACCAAGTACTGTCCACAGGGTGGATTTCCCGGGGTGTGACACCATAGGAACCATCGCCGACATAGATGATTCCTGATTCGTTGACTTCCATATTTTTGATCGGAAAGGTCCTTTTGTAGGCATGGTCATGGTTTTCAAAAGCGATCTCCACGCCATTGGCTTCAAAGATTGGCGTCCAGGTTTCTCTTACCAAAGTCTGTACAGCACCGGTATATTCCCTTACTGATGGATAAGCAGTTACATGGTAGATCGGTATTTTGTGATTCACTTTTTTCCTTTCTTCCAATGTTTTTGTCAACCAATCCGTTTGCACACCGGGAATCGGATTGGAATGCTCGGTATCCAAAATGACCAGGCTCAGGTATTTTCCAAAGTCAAGGACATTGTATCCCGGTTGACCGGGAAAAGAAAATAAGTTGTAAAAATAAGGAGCAATGCGTGCCCTGAATTCATTGTTTTGAACATAACCTTCGTGATTGGAATAATAACCGCCGACCACTTCATGGTTGCCGGCTGCGACGATGCATGGCAAAATCCTTTTATCAGCCGTCACCAAGGTAGTTTTATAGGCATCAAACCAATCGTAAATCCTCTGGATATTTTCCGCAAGGCCATTTTCATAAGCCATGTCGCCTCCGATGATCACAAAATCAGGATCCTGGGCAGTCACCACCCGGTTGGTTTTTTCTAACCATTCCTTTCGATGCATGGAATCACCTCCGATTGCGATTTTGAGGGATTTGTTGTTTAGATTTTTTGGGAGCGTGCGGAAATAATAAACCGGTTCCGAAGCCGCAAACTTGAGCTCATATTCTGTATCGGGCCTCAAACCTTGAATCCCTACCCGATGGATAAACCTCGGCGAAAAGGGGTACGGCAAAACATCACTGTCAAATGAATGCCATTTTTCAGTGCCTTTCCTCCTAAAATACAAAGCGGTGGGATTGATGTCATCCATGTGCCAATCCACATCCATGGTCGTCGTGGGATCTGAAGTCCAAGTGAGGTAAAAGGCATGGGGTTCTGTCTGGGCAAAGCCAAGCTGTGCAATCAGGACAAAAGAGAGGAGGAAAAAGGTTTTCTTGAATTGTTTCATCGGGAGGAAAATGATTTGTACCGGAATTTAAAAATACCTTCAATATTCAGGGTTTCAAAAAATAGCGAAAAAAATAACCTTACCTTAATTCCTCTCCAAGGGTTCAAAACCCTTGGAAGCTTTTACTACGGATTATCCCTCAGCCATTCCTTCATCGCCAGATACACGCCGTTGGTCCAACCGAATCCATCCTGAACAGGATACTCTCCTCCGCCGGCCTCGAGGCTGAGGTCTTCTACGTTATACTTTTCCATCATTTTGCCCGTCCGGTCAAAAACCGATTCATTGAGTTTGGTCCATCTCTCTGCCAAGGTTTTGGCGAGGTCTTTTCTGCCGTAACTCAGCATCGCCTGAAATCCTATCCACTGTAGCGGCGCCCAGCCATTGGGTGCATCCCATTGCTGTCCGGTATTGAAATTGGTGGTGACCAATCCCCCCGGTTTGAGAAAATTCTTTTCGACATAATCCAATACCCTTGCTCCCTGCTCGGGACTTGCCATTCCGGAATACAGCGGATATAACATTGCCAAAGAAGGTCTTTCCACTTTTTCCTTAAACTTGATATGGTAATCCAGGTAAATTCCCTTTTCCTCATCCCAGCAATAGCGCTCTATGCCCTCCATCCTGTTTTTATGGAACAATTCCATTCTGGTGATTTCCTTGGAATCTTCTTTCTCCAACTTCATCCCCTTGATGATGATACGCTCCATTTCTGCAAGCAGCACATTCAGGTCAATGGGAATCAAAGCGATGGTCTGTACACTTTTTAGGTCATTGGGGTCATAAAGCCATCGGGAACTGAAGTCCCATCCTGATTCACAGGCAGCCCTCAGGTTGCGGAAAAGTTTTTCCGGAAACCTTGTGGATTGATCGGAAAGCTCCACATCTTCCACAAAGGATTCCGCCCTCGGGGTATTTTCATCGTCCCAATACCTGTTCAAGGCCGTGTCGTCATCCATCCTGACGACCCTGTTGTAATATTTCCCCGGCAAAGGGATCTCCGTTTCCCCTTCGATCCAAAAAAGGTATTCCATCCAGATTTCAGGCTGGTATTTTTTGATGATTTCTTCGTCTTGCTTTGCCTCAGCCAACAGTTCTACCATTTTCGCAAAAAAAGGCGGCTGTGACCTAGAGAGGAAATAAGTCCTGTTGCCATTGGGGATATACCCAACTGTCCGGATCAAATGGGCAAAATTCTCGACCATGTTTTCAATCAAATCAGTCCGTCCGGAAACCCTCAAACCCAGCATGGTAAAATAACTGTCCCAGTAATAAATCTCCCTGAACCTTCCCCCCGGCACAATATAGGGATGGGGCAATGGGATCAGACTGGAGTTTTCAACTTCCACATCCGCTTCCCGGGTGAGCAGGTCCCATTGCAATTTGAGCCTGTCTTCCAGGTTAATGGCCTTGGGAAGGTTGAGCTTTTTATATTCCGGTTCTTCAGGATAGTCAAAATTTTTGTCAAGAAATAATTTTAGGTCAAATCCCGGTTGCTTTATTTCCTCATAAAAATCTACAAGGATATCGTGGGCATCTCTTCTGGGAATGCTATCCACAAATGTCTTGGAATCTGGAAAAACCCCGCTCATCTGGATCACTTCAAAAAGTTCCAGGTATATATCCTCCGGTTGATCGTAAAATTTCATGCTGCTTGTTTCCTGACTTGAATATTCAACAAAATTAATATTACACAAAGTCCTACAATAGGAATCAGTGAAAAATAAAATGCGGTGGTTCCCCCGTAAGCCTCAAAGATATTTCCGGTGATGATCGACCCTGTCGTCCCGCCCAAAGCGGAGAACACGACTATCAATCCTGACATGGAACTTTGCATGTACTTGGGAAGCGCACTCAGCACGACAGAATTGATCGTCGGATAGATCGGCGCCAAGAATATCCCCAAGATAGGAAAAAGATAAACGACAAAAGGGGCATTGAACCAAGTGATTTTTTCATTCATGACCGGCTGGTCTGCGGTGAGGGGCAAAGTCAACAAAACACAGGCTCCGACGAGGACCGTACAGGTAAGGGTAAATGTCAGCCAATGGATTTTTTTCAGAACAAATCCCGCCAACAACCTTCCGATAGCCAATGCACCTGCCAATACTGCCCCAGCCTGAATGCTCATGCTTGCCGGAACTTTCAGCACATCCTGATAAAATGTCGGCGTCCAGGTCATGAAACTTTGCTCAATCAGTACAAACAAAAATGCAGAGGCGGCGAACACCAAAACAAGCGGTTTAGCTACCAATTTGATCATGTCCAAGAATTCCTCAGACGCTTTGGTATTTTCCCTTTTGGATTCGGATTCATTGATCCGGGCAAAGAACATCAACAAAGCCGCAACCAAAGTCAAGACCCCGAGATACCAATAGATGCTAAGCCAAGATTGGGAAGTGGGGTCGCTGTCATCGACAAAAAGGCTGAAAAATACGTTGCCAAGCAATACCCCGACCATGAAGAATCCCTCAACCGTACTCATCAGGCTGCTGTGTTCTTTTGGGGAGTCCGTTACCAAACCAATCGTTGCGAAGACACTGACCTTAATAATGGCAAAAGAAATCCCCACGACAGCAAACAACATTTTGAAATACCAGAACTCATCAGCGATAACGGGCATCAGGAAACACATGCCCGCCACCGCTAACAATGCGATCAACATGCCCTTTCGGATCCCGAGTTTTGGCAGAAAGGAAGCTACTACAAAAGAGAAAATAGCAATCGGCAAATCTTTGAAACCTTCCAAAACAGAAGCATCCGCCTTGCTGACATCAAAAGTGCGCTGCACCTGCAGGATGACCGCTCCTACCGAATTGAGCAACACGGCGAAAACCATGTAGTTGAAAATTAAGGAAAGCCGGACGAGTAGTGTTGAGTTCATAGGTTAAGTTCACAAAAAGGTACGAATTTAGATTTCAAATCCCCCGAAGACACAAATTTGAAATGGTTGAAGGAAAATCCAATATGGAAAATTTATTTCAATTTGAACAAGTAGAATTCTCATTCATCATCTATTACTGATTGAAAAAAAATCAGGGTTGCTTAGCATGACTTTGTGGTATCTACAAAATAAGGACAATTGATACAGCTTCTGGAGAAGCAGGAAAACTGGAATGACCTTCAACCTTTTCTTATAGATTGAATAAAAAAATCGGGGCTGCTTAGTGTGACTTTGTGGCATTTACAAAATAAGGACAATTGTTCCAGCTTCTGGAGAAGCAGGAAAACTGGAATGACCTTCAACCTTTATTGTTGATTGAATAAAAAAATCAGGGTTGCCTAGTGCCTTAGTGACTTTGTGGCATTTACAAAATAAGGACAATTGATCCGGCTTCTGGAGAAGCAGGAAAACTGGAATGACCTTCAACCTTTTCTTATAGATTGAATAAAAAAATCAGGGTTGCCTAGTGCCTTAGTGACTTTGTGGCATCTACAAAATAAGGACAATTGATCCAGCTTCAGGAGAAGCAGGGAAACTGGAAGACCTTCATCCTTTATTGTTGATTGAATAAAAAAATCAGGGTTGCTTAGCGTGACTTTATGGCATCTACAAAATAAGGGCAATTGATCCAGCTTCAGGAGAAGCAGGATAGCGGAAGTCTGATGGCTTTTAGCCTTCCGACTTGGGTTTCTCTTCGCGTGATAAAAAAGCGAGCCTGCGAGTTGTCCATTGTTCCTTTGTGTAACTTATTTCTCCAATAAATACCAACCTCTCGGATCTACTTCAATGGTACCTGCACTTTTGACCATAACAGGCTTGGCAGACAGTATATGCCGTTCAATCCCGTTGGAAGTTTTGATTTCGACAGGCATGGAAAAGCTGATATTCGGCAAACTAACTGCATATCCTTTTTTGCCTTTTTTAGCTACCTTGACTTTTGGAACCCGGATGCTTTTCAGGTACATGTCAAAGAATCCTTCTAAATCCTGCCCGGTATAGCGCTGCACAAAATCTGTGAAATCTGCTGTCTCCACGAGGTTTTCGTAGATAAATCTTTCATCTGAAACAAAAGCTTTGAGCATCGGAAAAAAGACCTCATCACCCAAATAATACCGGAGGGAATGGATGATAAATGCCCCTTTGGTATAAATCTCCCCGTGATAGGCATAGTCCGAAGTGGAGTTGCGGGGTGAAACCACCGGACGTGCATTGGCAATTCCTTTGCGGACAGAGGCCACTTTTTCTAGGTAAGCATCCTCGCCGCCATGCTCAAGATAGAAAAGCCAATCCCCATAGGCAGTCAGGCCTTCATGAATCCAGAAATCCGCCCAATCCTTCACAGAGATTTTATTCCCAAACCATTCGTGTCCGAGTTCGTGGTGAAGCAGCCAGTCATATTGAACCAAACCCATGGGTACGAACTGAAAATTGTTGCCATAGGCATTGATGGTCTGATGCTCCATGCCGAGGTAAGGAGTCTCGACGACAGCGATTTTGTCATTGGGAAAAGGGTAAGGTCCAAAGTACTTCTCCAGAGTCTTTGCAGAATTGTCCAACACATCCAATAACGTTTTGGCTTTGTCCCTGTTTTCCTGCAACACATAGACATACATGGGGATTTGGGTACCGTCACTGCTTATGAACGTCTTGGATTCCTGATGGAAAACCCCCAAAGTGAAATTGATATTGTAATTGTTGATGGGATATTGGGAAGTCCAGTGGTAGGTGACTTTTCCATTTGCTTTTTTGGTTTCCACCAATCTTCCATTAGACGCAACAAAATAAGGTTCGGGTGCAGTGAAGATCAGGTCCACGCCATTTAACGGTTCGCTTGAAGGATGGTCAAGGCTAGGCATGAAGATCTTGGCTCCTTCATTTTGTGAAGACAAACCCATCCAATGATTGCCCAACAAGTCCTTTTCCCAAGTAAATCCTCCTGTCCAAGGTGGTCGGATTGCGATTGGTGTTTTGCCTCCATAGTGGATTTCTACATCCTGACAGGTGCAGTCTATCGGAAAAATATCAAGGGTATCGCTAAAGTGTCTGAAGGCAATTTCCTTGCCGTCCATGATGACTTTATTGACTGTGTATTCTTCGATCAGGTTTAGCCGCAAAGTATCAAGCTTTTCTGCCGAGGAAAAAGTCACCGTATTCCTACCTTGGATTTCCTGTTTTTCTGGGAAAATCTCCAGTTCAAGCCTGTAATGCATCACTTGAAATTTGGCTTGCAAAGGATCGATGGGACCACCCCAAGTCCAGTTTTTTTGGATTTGGGAAAAAGAATAGGTGGAATTTAGAACAAAGAGTAGAAAGAATACGGCTTTTTTCATATGGATTGGCACTTGATTTCTAAAAATAGAAAAAACCCTTGGATTACCTTTAAGAATCATACAATCCGGAGAAAATTTAGAAGGTGTACCTTAGAGTGCAACCACGTATTAGAAAAATATTGGAAGCAGCTTATTTAAAAAGCCTTTGGTCAAAAATGAATTTTTTTACACCTAAGATTTTGATTCTTTTGAATTCAATGTGATGGGGATTTATCAGCAAATTATAATCTCCTTCTGTTATTGACGAAGGAATTTGAAGCACACAATGTAGATTTTCAGAAATAAACCTATCGCCAATAATTTGGGTGGTGGATGGATGTGGGAATTTATTCCAATCAATCGGCAAATCACTAACATTCAGTCTTTTCATAGAAATATCATCAGGAATATGGATTGTCATCATCATGTAATCCTCCGGAAGTGTTGCCAATGACAAGTGAACTGCAACTTCCGCCATGGCCAAGGACCTATTGGAGGCAGTATAAATCATTTCTACGCCAATCGAATTCCATCTTGCTCCTTTCATAGCTGCGCCGATACCCGAAAGCGTCGCAGAAAACTTTTCCCTGCACAGTCGATACGCCTCCATCAAACCAAGATTCCATAGTTGATCCTTGTCAATTCGCTTATGACAAGCTCCTTTCCGTAGGAATCCCGCAATAAATCAATGGGTTTTAGATTGCCTAGCGAAAAATTGGGTGTCTCCAACCAGAGCTTGAACTTTTCCATATTCCCAAACACATCCAAGCCGATTGTTGTCACTTCGGCCATCTCAATGATTTTTTCAGAGTGTATCGGTTTAAAATTTTTGGTGGATTGCTTATATCTCAAAAGGGATTTGGTGGAAAGGTCCAGAAAATTTGACCAATCTTTTTCAGTAAATGGCGTGTAATCCTGAATAATAGTGAATAAAGAATAGGGAACTCCCTCCCTGATCACACCTATCATCATCAGCTTGTCTTTGAAAAAATCCGAATGGCTGATTTTTTTTGTGCCATCAAGTGGTTTTTGCCCACCGGCATGTTTGACGACATGGGTAATTTCTTTGTCAAGTCTTGCTATTATGCTGCTATCTGTGGAATTCATGATTCTCAATTTAGACATTTGTCTTTAAAAATAGGACATTATTCTAAATTAATTTGGTGCCTGATTTGGGTGAAATATATTTCAAACCCGCTGAAGGGATTTTTCTACCTACGATTCAAAGAATTGATTTCTATAAATTAATAATCGTTTCATTATTATGTGACAATTTGTCTCAAAAAAAGGAATCAACCCTGATAATTATCAAAGGGTTTTAGAAAGTTGTGTTTAAAAATATCGGTTCTACCCTGAATTTTGTGAAAGGGGAAATTTTTAAGATCAATAAAATAATTGTTAAAATAACCCGATTCGAAATATAGAAGTAATTCTAAAATGGTGAGTGAATCCGTATTTTTTTACCACAAAGTAACAAAGAAAACAAAAGCCCGCTTTTTGTTTTCTTTTGATTCTTTGTGGTTTATTCTTTTTACAGGCTGCTTTATATCTGATTTTGACCACTGAGTTGCCTGTTTTTGGAAATCTTAAAACTTTTATTCTCTTAGGATACAAAGTTTTCACAACATTCGTGGTAAAACCAAAATATCTAAACCCATTGTTATTTTTTCATTGATCAATTACTATTAAAATTGGGTCTGTGGTCAGATATTCAGAACCGACTGTCCCATAAATTTCTTGACTGTAAAGATTACCAGCGTTATCTGAATACTTTATTTCAATTTTAAAAATCAGAGTTTGTGACTTTGTATGGGTGGGATTTGAAACATCCGTTGAAATAATAAATTCACCGCCTTTTTCAACTGTAAATAAAGAAGGGAATTTTGTTGTGATTTTCAATTGTTTAGATCCTGAAATATCTTCTACTGACTTAAGGAATGCTGTCTCGCCAACATTATATATCCAAAAAGACACTTCATTAATACTGCTTTTACCGCCATTGTACCGAAGTCGAGGTCTTATGCCTAAAAGAAATTTTTGCTTTTCAAGCTCCGCCAATTTTTTTGCTCCTTCCGTTGCTTCTGTTTGTGAAATTAAAACACTCCTTAAAACCATAACTTGACCTTCTAGAAGTGAATTTCCCTCCTTCATAATCATGTTTTGATCTTCTATTTTTATTGCGATCTCTGCTAATTTTTTGATTTGTTCTTCATGATCTTTATTCTTCATAAACAAGAAAATAAACGCTGCTATTGCACCCGGCACAGCAATTAATGCAGCAAGGCTTTGTATCCAATCCGTTATTGGACTTCCAAGCCATAATATTTCTGATGCTAATATCATATACTAAATTTTATATTGTGTTAGGAAAAGCCTTAATTTCAATAAAACTAAGATTATCAACAAAACCGACAATTCCAAAAGTCACGGACAAAAAAAAGGAGCCTCTCAGCTCCTTTTATAATATTCAGTTTAGAATTGTTAAGCTTCTGCTTCAGCCTCGATATATTCCTCAACAGGAATACAGCAGCAGACCAAATTTCTGTCACCAAAGGCTGAATCGATTCTCCTGACGGTTGGCCAGAATTTGTTACCTCTCACATATGGCAATGGATACACTGCTTTTTCTCTGCTATATGGAAAATCCCAAGTGTCAGCCAAAGCCAAAACCGCAGTGTGCGGTGCATTTTTCAAGACGTTGTTTTCTTTGTCGGCATTGCCATCTGCTACCTCCTGGATTTCATGTCTGATGGCGATCATGGCGTCGCAGAACCTGTCGAGTTCGGACATGGTCTCTGACTCCGTCGGCTCGATCATCAACGTTCCGGCGACAGGGAAGGAAACTGTCGGTGCATGGAATCCATAATCCATCAGCCTCTTCGCAATGTCTTCTACCTCCACCCCAAAATCTTTGAAAGACCTGCAATCCAAGATCATCTCATGCGCAGCCCTTCCGTGGATTCCTGTATATAGGATCGGATAGTGTGCTTCTAATTTTACCTTGATATAGTTGGCATTGAGGATGGCGATTTTAGTAGCATTGGTCAGCCCTTCTCCGCCCATCATGGCGATGTAAGCATAGGAAATCGGAAGGATACTTGCACTTCCAAAAGGTGCTGCCGATATCGCATGGATCGCTTCGGTACCTCCGGTTTGTACAATTGGATTACCCGGAAGGAACGGCACCAATTGCTTGGCAACGCTGATTGGTCCCATGCCCGGTCCGCCTCCACCATGGGGGATGCAGAAGGTTTTGTGTAAGTTGAGGTGGCAAACATCCGCGCCGATACGGCCCGGACTAGTCAGACCAACCTGCGCATTCATATTGGCACCGTCCATATACACCTGCCCACCGTTGTCATGGATGACCTGGCAGATTTCCTGTATCGCTTCCTCAAATACCCCATGGGTAGAAGGATAAGTGACCATCAGGGCTGCAAGTTCATTTGAATGCTCTTCGGCTTTGGCTTTTAGGTCGGAGACGTCAATATTTCCTCTTTCGTCACATTTTATCAAAACCACCTTCATCCCTGCCATGACAGCAGAAGCAGGATTAGTACCGTGCGCGGAAGTCGGGATCAAAGCTACATTTCGGTGTTGATCTCCTCTGCTGATATGGTATGCCCTGATGACCATCAGACCTGCATATTCACCTTGGGCACCGGAATTTGGCTGAAGGGAAGTATCCGCAAAGCCGGTGATTTCTGTCAGCCAGTTTCTGAGGTTTTGGAACATTTCATAATATCCTGCCGCCTGATCTTGTGGGCAAAATGGATGCAGCTGACCGAATTCAGGCCATGTGACCGGAATCATTTCGGTTGTC
Source organism: Cytophagales bacterium (assembly GCA_038224435.1). Taxonomy (GTDB): domain Bacteria; phylum Bacteroidota; class Bacteroidia; order Cytophagales; family Cyclobacteriaceae; genus Cognataquiflexum. The sequence goes on from JBBRFK010000079.1 coordinate 12,881, forward strand.
GCGTTGAGCTTCATGGTACATGAACCCAATGAAATCATTGAGTGTACGAGGGAAAGATCCTTGTTTTCCAGTCTCTTGATATACCTGAGCATTTCGTGTTCCGATTGGTATTGGTTGAAGACCGGATGGGTCATGAAATTGGATTTCCTGTTGATTCCTTCAGGAAGGTTGATTTCAAGGCTTCCGATCAATTCCTCCCAAGTGGATTTTACCTTTTGGTTGGTGGATTTGGCAAATACTTCCACCAAGGTTTTTACGTCTTTTACGGTCTTCACCTCATCGAAAGAAAGAAGGATTGCACCTTCTTCATACCTGAAGTTCAATTCAGAAGAAACAGCAAAAGCATTGATTTTGGATTGCTGTACCGAATCGGTTTTGATTCTGATGGTGTCAAAAAAGTTTTTGTTAGTTTGCTCGAATCCGATTTGCGCAAGGGCTTTGGCAGTCAATTGCGCCAGTCCATGGGTTCTCAATGCGATTTCTTTCAATCCTTTTGGCCCATGATACACTGAATACATCCCGGCCATCACAGAAAGAAGAACCTGAGCGGTACAGATATTCGAGGTGGCTTTTTCCCTTTTGATATGCTGCTCGCGGGTCTGAAGCGCCATCCTGTAAGCTTTGTTGCCGTCTCTATCGACAGAGACGCCGATAATCCTTCCCGGAACTTGCCTTTTATAGGCTTCTTTGGTAGCAAAGAAAGCAGCATGAGGACCACCATATCCCATAGGGACACCCAATCTTTGGCTTGTCCCGACTACTACGTCAGCACCCATTTCGCCTGGAGGCGTCAATAGTGTCAAACTCAACAAATCGGATGCAAAAGCGGTGAGAACATTGTTTTCTTTGGCAGCACTGACCAAAGATGCATGGTTGATCACTTCTCCATCGATATTTGGATACTGGACCATTACCCCAAAAAGATCCGGATCAGTCAGGTCTAGGGTAGATAGCGGTGCAATCACCAATTCAATTCCAATTGGTGCCGAACGGGTAATCAGCAAATCCCTCGTCTGCGGGAATATTTTTTCATCAACAAAATAGGTATGTGCGTTTTTCTTTTCCTTTGGTTTGGAAGCATACAGCATCGTCATGGCCTCCGCTGCGGCAGTTGCTTCGTCAAGTAGGGAAGCATTAGCCATTTCCATTCCGGTCAAATCCATAACCATGGTCTGGTAGTTAATGAGTGCTTCCAAACGTCCTTGGGCAATCTCGGCTTGATAAGGTGTGTAAGCAGTGTACCATCCGGGATTCTCCAGAATATTTCTTAAAATCACTCCGGGAACAATCGTATCATAATATCCCAAGCCGATGTAGCTTTTGAAAATCCGGTTTTTGGAAGCCATTTTTTTGAATTCCTTCAAAAATCCTGCTTCGGATTTTGCCTCGGGAAGGTCCAAAGGCTTCTCCAATTGAATGGATTTAGGGATGGTTTGGTCAATTAACTCGGTCAGCGAGGCTGCTCCGATTTTCTTTAACATTACTGCGATTTCATCGGCTGACGGGCCATTATGCCTATTTTCAAACTTGGTAGATGGATTGAGATTAATCTTCATATCTATAAATAAAGGGGGACTTACTTGGGTTATATTCTGATCGGATTTTCGTTGTGCAAAGGTAAGGATTATTGGAAGAAACTTGAATCTCAAATGGAAGAAATACAACCTGTAAACATCCAAATTGATAAACGGTTTTACTATAGCTGGAATATTTTCTAATTTTGAGGCCTTAAATTGGATTATCTCAAATATAACTTATGAAAAAAAGAATTTGGATCTCAGGAGCACTTGGATTATTGCTTTCCTTAAATCTATCTGCTCAGGATGCAAGCGCTGTAAAGTACGCTTCCACAATCACTGCAGCTGACCTCGAAAAACACTTGAATTACTTAGCTTCTGATGAATTGGAAGGAAGAAATACAGGAGACAAAGGCCAAAAAATGGCAGCTGAATACCTTGTTGAATTTTATAAAGGTTTGGGCTTAACCGGACCGGTTGAGGGTTCTTACCTCCAAAAATTCAACTTAGTAGCTATCAATTATCCTGAAGTCACTTTTACAGTTGGGAAACAAAAATTGGTCAATAACAAGGATTTCGTATTTCTCGGTGATGGCGATATGAAAAAAGCAGGTAAAGCTGAATTGGTTTTTCTTGGGCTTGCCTCTGAGGAAAACCTCAAAAAAGTGGATGTCAAAGGTAAATTGGTTGGACTTTGGGCGATCGGTGCAGGGGCACAGACTGTAGTCGGTGATATCATGAAAGCAGGCGCAGCCGGAATCGTCATTGTCACGATGGAAGGTCAGGCAAATTTTGACAGGATTGCCAACAGGTACGAATCCCTCAGTGGGTCAGGCAGGTTGGGTTTTGAGCAACCTACCAAGCAGGAACCTGTCTTCTTGGTCAGCAGTGAAAAAATGGCGTCTTTGTTTGACACTCCCGTGGAGACATTGAAAGAAGCAGCCAAAAACAATCCTGAATCCATCAAGTCTCAGAAAGCAAGCTACCTCATCAAGAAACAGACTAAAGTGGTGCCAACAGAAAATGTGATGGCATACCTTGAAGGTACTGACAAAAAAGAGGAAGTTTTGGTCATCTCCTCCCACTATGACCACGTTGGCATCAACAGCAAAGGCGAAATCAACAACGGCGCAGACGATGATGGTTCGGGTACAGTTTCTGTCATGGAGATTGCGGAAGCTTTTGCCACCGCAGCCAAAGAAGGCAAAAAGCCAAGAAGAAGTGTTTTGTTTCTTAATGTGACAGGAGAAGAAAAAGGTCTTTTGGGTTCTGAATACTATTCTGACCACCCAATTTTCCCTTTGGCCAATACCGTCAACAACATCAACATCGACATGGTCGGCAGGATAGACTATGAATACCAAAATGCAGAAAACAAGGATTATGTCTACGTGATCGGTTCAGAGATGCTTTCTTCACACCTCAAAGTCATCAATGAATACAACAACATTACTTACAGCAATTTGATTTTGGATTATAGGTACGATGCTGCTGACGACCCAAACAGGTTTTATTACAGGTCTGACCACTACAATTTTGCGAAGCACAATATCCCGGTGATCTTCTTCTTCAACGGCGTGCATGACGACTACCATCAGCC
>JBBRFK010000080.1:0-15882 GCA_038224435.1 Cytophagales bacterium
TAGGCTAATCCAAGATAAAAGCTATGGGATAAAATTACTTATCAAAAACGCTAAGGTAGTCAAGGTGGTCGTGATGGCAAGCCATCCCTGAATAGACAGCGGTTCTTTATCCTTCTTAGTAGGTACAATTATTTCAGAACCTGGTTCAATTTTTGGATAAACCATAAAGAATAGGAAATTTGATGTTTTTCGGACATCTCCATTGGCATAAACAACGTACGACCGTCTCTTTCTTGATTTATCAGTAAATCCACCCGCTCTTGAAATATATGATTTAAAGCCAATACTTTCTTCATACCGTGCAGTCGTTGGAAATAAAACTTCACCCCGCATTTTCACTGTCTGCAATAATTTTGGTATACTTAATACATCTCCTTCTTGTAAAATCAGGTCAAATTGGCTTCCGGGATTTTGAATAATCGAAACCAAATTGATCCCAATCATATCTTGCGTTTTTACCACTTCTTGCTTCACACTGTCATTCTCAGAAATCAAGTCCTCAATCGTTTCTTTTCTAAAATCGTCAACTAACAGCCCCCCGGATTTTTTGGCTGTTTCACCGCCATTTTCTTCGATTTTTTGATCAATTCTTTTAAGTAAAATTTTCTCCGCTTCTGTCGTATCTCTTTCTATCCTTTGAAGATTTCTTTTTACTTCCTTCAAATTGGTTGACTTGATTTCATCTTCACTTGGCCCTATAAAAAACTCATTTCTTCTAATAAGAGTGCCTCCTTTTGGGTAAGCAAACTGATTCAACCCTCCAGATCTTTTCAATAAGTCTGAAATCCGTTCATTGGCATGGGCAATTGCAAACTCCCCGGGAAATAAAACTTCACCCTCAACACTCACAAATCTTCCCCTTTGGAATCCAGGACTTCTCCTGACAATCACATGGTCAAATGGCGTCAAAACAAAGTTTGAATCTTCACCTAAAACCTTCAATCCTTTATCAATATCTATATGTATGATCTCAGCCAGCTTTCCGGAGACGTCGTCTTTTACCCTTCTTGCTATTTCGATTTGAGATGAAGTCGCAGATTCTTTTAAGCCCCCCGCTATAAAAACCAGATCAGAAACACTCATCTTCTCTGCAAATGCAAATGAACCCGGTCTATTGACTTCACCACTGATAACAACATAAAATTCCTCTCTAAGGTCATATATGCTGGGAATGTACAACACATCTTCTCTTTGTAAAGTAATGTCCTCCTCATTACCATTTACAATTTCACTTATATTGATTGTCACGATTTCCAAAGTGAAATCATTCCTTGTACGGTATAGTGCAGCTCTATTCATAAAGGCATCATCCCTCAATCCATCTGCTCTGTTGATCAAATCTTTGACACCCATGCCTTCCTCCAAGGCAAAAGTCCCCGGCCTCTTCAAAGCTCCGGATACTTGGATTCTGTTCTCGAACCTGTCCAATAATTCACCGAATACAAAGCTGTCTCCCCCTTTGGGTAAAAAATCTCTAAAATTTGCCCGATCTATATTTTCAACTTTCTGTTCTTTTTCGGTAGTTCTGAATACTGTTGAAATATTGGCATAGGCATTACTTGCAAAACCACCTGCAAAACGAATCAAATCTTCAAGGCTTTCTTCTTTTTTGATCTCAAAAAAACCGGGCCTAAGGACAGGGCCACTGATTTCAACCTGCTTTTCTATCGGTGGCACCAAGATCACGTCGTTATTTTCAAGCCGAACATTAGAGGCTTGATTTCCATTGACCAAAAAATCATATACATCCAATTCGGCAACCATCCGGCTATTCCTATAGACCCTTATATTTCGAAAAGAACCGTTTTCCTTTATTCCTCCTGCTGCATATAATGCGTTGAAAACCGAAGCAAAAGAGGATAAAGTATAGTTTCCCGGAGTAAATACCTCTCCCACCATAGAAACTTGAATGGACCTGATATTGCCTACCCTGACTTGCATGAAAGTATTAGGCGAACTGCCACCAAGACCTGAGTAAATATTGCTTAAAGTTCTACTCAAACGCGAAGTAGCTGCCTCTACAGTCATGCCACTCACATTTACCGGTCCAACATTTGGGATAAAAATCAAGCCTTCACTGTTGATACTGACATCATACTGGAATTGGGAAGCTCCATAAATATCTATCAAAAGTTGATCTCCTGAACCCAACATGTAATTTTGGGGAGTGGGAATATTCAAATTTGGTGTAAAAGTGAGGTTGTTATTTCTAAATAAAGAAAATCCAAATATTTTTTCTTCCTTTTCAGTCAATTTGACTTCTTTTTCACCCATGGGCTCTTCAGGTTCATTCCAAACCCTATCATTGTTATTAGGGGAAGTGGATTTTTCATTTACTTTTCCGCCTTTTCTGATTTTTTCAATCCTCTGCCTCAACTTAGCAACTTCAATAGCAGGCATTCCCCGCTCCCTTGCCATGGCCTCCAATTGCTGTTCAGTCATTCCGGAGGTTTCCGCCCTTTTTATCAATTGCTCCAATTGGGCGTCAGAGAGCTCATCCACCTTTATATTTTGAATGTCTGACATGGATTGACCATGTGATGAAATTGCCACAGCAACTATCAATAGCCCGGTAAAAATCAATTTGATAACCGAAAATTGATTGTTAATTTTTTTGTTCATTTTGAAAATATTAGCCTTCGTTTATCCAAACAAAAAGATTGTTCATCTCAATACTTGATATCGCTTAAAATATCGCTTGTCACTTTTTTTGAAAATTAAAACAAACTCTCCAGATTATTAAAAAAAACCGCTCAAACTTATTTTGCCTGATACAGCTTCGCCCTTTCAGTCACATCTTTCATTGTGCTTAATAGAATAATCTAATGTCTAAAAGTTGACAAATTGAAAATTTACCTTTTAAAAAGGGTCAACGAGTCTTTTGGATCGATTTCCTGATTAATTTTAAATTTAACTTTTCTGTCTATCAACTCTTCAATCCTACCTGTTAGGTGTTCTAGGTAACTTTCATTCAGAGAATCTCCATTTATCAGGACCTCAATCGTCCCTGAATCAATCCCCTGAGCATAATCACCTGTCAATATCACTTCATTTACTTCACCCATTCTCTCCAAAACGGCCTCCAACAAACGATCAAACCCGAGATAATTTCGAATGATATCCTGCAAATTAGAAAACAACGGATGATGGGGATTGGCTTGATATTCAATCCTGTTTTTGTCCGCAACTTTCACCAAAAAACCAGCTTCAGACAAATGGTTGAGCTCTTTTCTAATTGAATTGGTAGATTCTCCAAACTCGTCAGCAAGGCCACGCAAATGTCCCTGGTTTTGGGCATTGCTGAAAAACTTTACCAAAAGTTTTAATCGGGTCTTAGACGTAATAAGATAATCTAGCATAAAAGTGACTAGCACAAAACGAGCAACAAAAGTACTCGTACTAGGAATAAAAGCAAAATAATTTCAGTTTTTTTGACTGGGATTCTACGATAAGAAGATAATAGAATTTAAAACACAAATAATTATGATTTAAAGTGATACAAAATTTTCCATTTAGGCTGAATTTTAAATTTTTCTTTCGATCATCCTTCTAGACATCGTCCCTGTCAATCCGCTAAATGCACCGATGACAAATCCCAATAGAGCTGTGCCAAGCATGAGCATGCTTTCATTTTCCAATCCCATCAAGTCAGCAATTCTTTTCGGAAGCTCTGAATCCGTTTTGATAGATATATATAATGTAAGTCCCAACCAAGCCAAACCAAAGGATAGGCCTGAACTAAAAAACGATGAAACCTTCCCTGCGCCAACCACAAATGAGACAATGGCAACTCCTATCATCAAAACCCAATAAGGTGCATAGGGGCCAATGATCAGTACAATAAGCGCAATCAAAACAAATAATATTAGGGATTTTTTCATAAATCAATTGTTAAAGTGGGTGATCAAAAGAGGATTAAAGAAATTTGCCTCTGATTTGAGCGAAACATCCACATACTCTCCGTTTGCCCACTTTTTCAGCAAGTTATCATAGTATTTACTTCCCGGATTCCCCGATTGTCCTCCGGGATAAATACCCCAAGCCTCACCATTTTCTCCCATCTCCACAATCATCCTCCAACTCGCCCCATGTCTTTCGCTTGTGGCATTCAAAATCCCAGCGCCTCCACCGGTGTAGACATTGAAATGGCTGAAGGATTTGAAGTTTGGCACTAAATGTAAAATGGAAGTTTTCTTAAAATTTGCCCATGAATAATCCTTTTCGGTATTTTCTATTTTTTTTATTTTCTCCACCATTTCTAAAAAAGAGGCTTTGGCCAAGGATTTGGCTGTTTCTTTTTCACCTGTTGCAGGATTGTCAAAAAGTCCATTTTCAGGCTCTTTTTTCAATAATCCGGTAGTTTGGTATTTATTGGGCAATACAATTGGCTTGCCCTCAATTTTCCATTTTGACCAGATTTCTTCATAAAGTTTTTCCCACCAAACAAAAAACAAGGTGGGTTCCTCCTGATTTGGAAAGGCGTAGAAATTCCACTTCTTTAACTGATTCAGGTATTTAATTCCAAATTCATCCATTTGGCTGACATCCATAGAATCAAGCAAGCCCAGCATAACCGGCAGCGCCTCGGAAGCATGGAGGTAAAAATTATCAAATTGGAGATCCATCATATCTTTCACAGAAATCTGATTCATTTCCCGGAGGCGGTTATTCAATCTCCTGTTTCGATAATGCTCAAAACTATGGTCAAAAATATAATAGGGATAGGAAGGATCCACTGAATGTTGGTTGGCAGAAGATACAAATCCTCGCTCAGGGTTAAGCGTTGAGGGATTCTGCTCGTTTGGAATAAAACCCTTCCACTCAAAATCCGGGTTTTTCCCCTCCATCAAAAACTTTCCCTGACCTTCCCATTTCAGTGGAAATCTTCCCTGAACCTTCATGGCGATATCACCCTCTTTCGATGCAAAAACAAAATTTTGGGCAGGTGAAGTATAATGATTCAATGCCTTGATATAGTCATCGTGGCTTTTCCCTTTGTTTAGCAAAAGGAAGGTTTTTTGCTCATTTGACTCCTGATGGGCAGTCCATTTCAGGGAGAAATTGACATCTTTGCGGTCGGATCTGAAATTTTTATCATAGACCACCGGCCCATAATGGGTGTACACTACGGTATCCAAAAAGGCGATTTGCCCTTTGACTTTTATTTCTTCTAACCGAAAAGTGCTTTTGACCCAAACCTCATCATACAGGTATTCTGTTCTGCTTTCATCCTTAAACTGAATCGCATACCAATCTCGCGTATCTCTTGTGGCATTGGTTACTCCCCAAGCTATATCTTCATTAAAACCGGAAATGATACCCAAAGCTCCAGGTAAAGTGGCTCCCTTGACGCTATGAGATGTGGTGGTGAGTTGCATCACATACCAAAGTGATGGCAGGTTCAAGCTTAAATGTGGATCATTTGCCAAAATCGGATTTCCGTTTTTTGTTTTTGATCCAGATACTGCCCAATTGTTGGAGCCTATTCCTTCCACTGGTTGCGGCAAACTGTTTACAAAAATATCAGATGTGGGATACTCTAAGCCTTCCGGTTTGGAAACTTCCAAAGGAACAAAATCCCAAATTTTTTCAGATTCGATGATCGGATCATTTTCTTCCGGATAATTAGGGTAAAGCTTGTCCAGCATTTCCTGACCAATCTGATTTCTTAAGTTGGTATATTCCAGATCCCTGTCCCCGACCAACATGTCTGCCATGTATTTCAAAAGCAACAATGATTTGTACGAACTCCAGGCTTCAGGTTTGTAATCAAGTATTTTATATTCAATAGGTCGGTCAGAAGCACCCATACTTTCAATATATTGGTTCACCCCGTCAGCATAAGCCTCCAGCAACTCATAAGTATCTGGATGTTCTTTTTGGACATAGAGTAAAGCGGATTCAGCACTGAAGGCAAGGCCCTTTCGCCTCGTCATCCTGTCAAGTTCTATTGCAACCGGGCCTACAATTTCAGATATCCTTCCTGATGCTGCCATGGTTTGGAATTCCATTTGCCAGAGTCTGTGTTTGGCTGTGATAAATCCTTGAATCCGGTACAAGTCCTTTTCATTTTCGGCAAAAATATGGGGGATAAGATTTTCATCATAGATTACCTTAACAGGTTCAGCTAGGTTTTTTAAATCAAACGTTTCTTGAAAATCCATATCCTCACTGTAAGAATTTTGCCAGAATCCTTGATTGGGATCAAGCAACTTACCTATCGGGGGAACAGACCCAAACTGCAGGGAAAGAATTATTCCCAAAGCGAGCGTGACCAAGAAAACAAGGAGAAAACCAATGTATTTCATAGTAATATTTTATTGAAGGCAAAATTGAAATTAAACGATTGCTTGGGATTTATAAAAATCAAATAAAAATATTATAAAAAAGACCCTGTCAAAAAATCGACAGGGTCCTTTTTAGGTATTCAAAATTACTGGATTGCGATAGGAAGTTTTAGCTTTTCCCATCTCACCACTATACCTGGCGATTCGATGGCAATTGAAAGTTGTTCTTGGCTTTCACCAGCCCACTCGGGGGTAGATTCTACACGGAGCACATCATTTTCTTCTTTATATTGAAAATGGCCATGCTCAAGGTTCCATTCTGAATTGAAAATAACCGTCCAAGCGCCGGAAGCCTTTGGTATAGTAAACAAAGAATATTTTCCTGCTTTCAAAGGCTGACCCTCTACAGACACATCTGAATTAAAGTCCACATAAGTAGCCTCATTTGCACCTGTTCTCCATACTTCATTATAGGGTACCAAATCACCCCAGACGACCCTTCCTTTAATAGAAGGTGCACCGTATTGAACCATTAATTTTGACGCCCCTACATTCCCTTCCAAAGTTCTCAAAGGACTGGGTTTTCCTTCTGAAGCAGGTTTTTCTTCTGTCACTGCTTCATCTGTGGCAGTAGTCTCGGCACTTTTTTCAGCTCCGCAACCCGCAAAAAACATGGTTGTAACCGATAAAACAGCTAAGGTGAACAAGTTTGATTTTTTCATAAAGTTGTAGTTTTTACGACCCGAAGATAATTATTTTTTTTTCAACAAAACCAAATCCTTGCCTTTATACTGACAAGCAGACCTCGTCCAAAGTGCCGGATGAAATGGAAGAGGATCAAAAAAAGCCTTATTGCCTTAAATTAAAATCCCAAGAATTAAAAAAGGCTTTTTATTCTCTCTATGTGTGATTAATTTCCTGACTTTATTCCAAATCCCAAGAAAATATTATGACAAGTAAGACCAAAAATTACATTTCAGCCACTTTTGCCTTTATCCTATTACTGTTACTTGTTTCATGCCAGCCAGAAGCCCAAAAAGCGGAAACATTTGAAAACCCATTTTCAGGACCAAGTCCATGGCCTGAAATCCGAAAGGAAAGGATTCAAAAATTATTGCCGGAAGCCATGAAAACTGCCGGAGCCGACGCCTGGATCATACTTTGTCGGGAAAATAACAATGATCCCATCGCCCATCATGTTGGAGGTGAAAATGCCGGAGGACAGGCTTTGTTTCTTTTTTACCTTGATGGAGAAAACGTAAAATCTGTTGTATTCTGTCCAATCGGTGAGGCCACGGCATTGGCGGATCTGAAAATCCACAATGAGGTCATTCCTGTACAAAGAGGCAATTCAGCCATCTCGGATGCTTCTATTTTTATAAAATCAAAGAATTTTCAAAAAATAGCGATCAACAGTTCATTTGAAAATGAATTGGCGGATGGCTTAAGTTTTACACAAAGAAAAACTTTAGAGGAGGCAATGGGCACTGAAGCCGGAAAGTTAGTTTCTGCAGATGATTTGATATATGAATGGCTTTCTATCAAGCTTCCTTCAGAAGTGGAAATCATGACCAAAGCTGCCATATTGACTTCCAAGTGGCAACATGAGGCTTATGCGAGCGTCATTCCGGGAAAAAGTACTGATGCTGATATTGCGGGATTTCTTAAGAAAAAGATGGAAGAATATGGTGTCAAAGACGGCTGGTCACCCGATCAAAATCCAAATGTGAACTCCGGGCCGGACCGTGGCCACTCCCACTCTACCGACAAAGTCATCATGCCAGGAGATGTCATCCAGACAGACTTTGGGATCAGGGTTTATGATTTGTGGGTTTCCGATATCCAACGCTTCGCTTATGTTTTGAGAGAAGGTGAAACAAAGGCGCCAGATTCCGTGCAGTTTTTCTTTGAATCCTCTATCGGCGGCAACAGGATAGCCCTTGAGGCAATGAGGCCTGGAGTTTTGGGATATCAGGTGGACAAAGCCCAGAGAGATTGGATGGCAGAAAGAGGTTCAGAGCCAGTCATGTGGAGTACCGGACACCCAGTGGGCTACGTAGCGCACGATATCGGACCAAATCTGGGAGGAGGACTGCTGCCAGATCCTTCGGTAAGGCCTGCAGCAATGAAACCTCTGAAAGAAGGTATGCTATTTGCTTTCGACGGCTTTCATGCTTGGAAACTGCCTGAAACCGGCACCAAAACCATGTCCGTCGAAGAGACCGCTGTAGTCACCAAAGATGGGGCGAGGTATTTGATGGAGCCACAAAGTGAACTTATCCTCATCAAGTAAAAAAATGGGGGTGCCCAATAAATCGGCTTGTATTCCAAACCGTAACTATGGTTACCCCTATTTCCTATTTGGAATAGGATTGAATTCGCTTTATTTTCGCAACAAATTATTTTAGCCAATGATAAGATTCCTTACTTCCTTCTTTTTTTTGGTTTCCCTGGCTTTGTTTTTTAGTGTCTACATCTCTCCTGAATATTTCCCTTACGTGGGTTTGGCTACCCTGACGATACCGCTTCTGTTGATCATCAATGGCTTCCTTTTTATAATCCTGGTGCTGGCAAAAAGAAAATTGGCACTCCTTCCATTGATCGCTTTGATCGTCGGATGGAAGTTTGTCGGGGTGACTTTCCAGTTTCGAACTGAACCTGAAGTTGAAAAAGGCCTATCTGTATTGAGCTACAATGTCCACATGTTCAGCTACAACAAAACCGGAGATGCAAAAAAAAGTAGCAGCTCAAAAAACCTGATTCAGTGGCTCAAAGAAAATCCTTCTGACATCAAATGTTTTCAGGAATTTTATCAGGACCCAACCACGCCTTCGAGAAATACCATAAAGCAGCTCGGAAAAGAAACCGGTTACCATCATTTCTACCAGGTAATTCAGGGAAACCCAAAATCAAGTACCTTTGGTATGGCTATTTTTAGCAGATACCCGATTGTCAACGAAGGAATCGTACTGGATTCCAGAAGTACAAACGGAATAATATTCGCCGATATCAAAGTGGAAAAAGACACCATCAGAATCTATAATGCGCATCTTGAATCTATGAACATTCCTTCTGCTGAACTTAAAGATTTCGAAGGAATCAAAGAAAATTACCGGCAAACCCTTAGGAAACTTAAAAGGGGACAGGTGACAAGAGCCTCCCAATTGGAAATCCTGATGGAGCATATGGAAAACAGTCCCTATGCCAATATTCTGGTCGGGGACTTCAATGATGTTCCGTACAGTTATACTTATTTTACCCTTCGAAATATCATGGACAATGGCTTTGAAAAAGCAGGAAAGGGTTTTGGTTTTACTTATAACAAAGTCCTTTTCTTTTTGAGGATTGACAATATTTTTTACGATGGTGTCTTGGATATCCTGGATTTCAAAACCCATTCAGAAGTAGACTATTCTGATCATTATCCTGTTTCCGCAGTTTTTTCATTGGAAAAACAAGGCAAAAAAAACACGCCCGCCATAGAAGAATAGAAGTCATTCAATGGACTTTCCTTTTTAATAAAATCAATAAAACAGGAAGTAATATCAAATCTGCAAGTAAAGCAAAAACCAATGCGGTGCTTACCAACACCCCTGAATAAAAAGTCACCCCGAACTGACTCAAGGTCAAAATTGAAAAGCCTGAAACCAAAACAAACGTGGTGAGAATAATCGCCTTTCCGGTTTCCAAATAGGTCCTTTTGATGGCATATAACCATGATTTTCCTTTGCGCAGTTCAACATTCAATTTTGTCATAAAATGAATCGTATCATCGACTGCTATCCCAAAAGCTACCGTGAAAATGATGGCTGTAGTCAGTTTAAGCTCAATGTCAAAAAGATACATGATCCCGCAGACCCAAATAAGCGGGATAATATTTGGTATCAATGCCACCACGGCCATTTTCCATGACCTAAATAAAAAGCCTACAATTGCCGCCACAATCAGAAATGCGAAACCAAGTCCTTTTGCCATTTGGGCGGTGACGCTTTCATGGCTGATATCGATCAGGTGGGAAGTCCCTGTGATCCTGACTTTTAGCAGATCGGGATCGATCTCAGCTTCTAAAAACTCTGAAAGTTTGGTTTTCATCTTCCCTGATTCGAAACTTCCCATGTCATCCGTCCGGGTTGAAATCCTGCCGGACTGAAGATCAGGAGAAAGAACCTGAGCCGCCACTGTCTCAATGGCCTTTTCCAAATACGGCAAAACACGCAGCAGCTGCCCTTCGGAAGGCACCGTATAGGCCTTTTCATTTCCTCCATTCACTGCTTTATTCAGGCTTTTGGCCAAAGTCAAAGGTGAAACAATGGCTGAGGCAGCAAAGGTCTCCTTTACAAAATCCTCCAGTTTTTCCTGTTCTTTCAAAACCTCATATTGCATCAAACCATCACCCTTTGGCCCGGTTTCCAAAGAAATTTCCAATGGCTTAGACCCACCAAACTCCTGATCAAAAAACCGAAATTCCTCTATCAGATCATTTTTTTCAGGCAAATCGTCCAAAATATATCCGTTGACTTTCAATTCAGACAGCCCAAAACCGGAAAATATTGTAACAAGGACAAATACCACCACTATGGGTTTGATATTGGAAATGGTCCATGAAAAAAACATCCGCATTGCCTTTCGCCACATGATAGAAAAGGAATCATTCTCTGAAACTTTAAATGGTGTCAGGAGATATAACATTCCCGGGGCTACCAAAACCACCGCCAAAAACATCAGCATCACCCCTATTCCCGTGAAAAGTCCGAAAAATTTTAAACTCGGAATATTCGTAAAGTAGAGTGAAACAAAACCCAATGCTGTGGTAAAGCAAGTCAAAAATACAGCTAGCCATAACTCTGAAAATGATTTTTGAATTGCCTCATTTTTCGGATATCCATTTCTGATTTGGGTCAAATAGTGGTTAAAAAAGTGTATCAGTGCTGCAAGTCCTACCACCGAGAGAATTGTTGGCTGCATCACAGACATCACATCAAGAGGTTTTTCAAAATAAAGAGAGAGTGCTATCGTCCATAGAATCCCAAAAGTCAGGACTGTCAAAGGAACCAAAACCCCCCACCAAGTCCTAAAGATGGCGATGAGAAGCAACACAATCAGCAATACGGATATCCCCAAAAAAAATGAAAACTCTTCCTGCATCAATTGCACAAATTCTCCCTGAGCCCTGATTTTCCCGGCAATATGAAAGTCGCTGATGCCTGAATTTTCAACCAGATTTTTAATCTGCCCATATAATATATCGCCGTCTTTTTTGCTGATCCGCTGCTGGTTTTTCAATATGATCAAAAGGTAATCGCCGTCATCACTTACCAAATTGCCTTTCCATTGGCCCGACCCAAGGATAGACTTCTTTGACAAATCAAGGTTTTCCTGATTCTCCCAATCCAATATCCTTCGATAACGGATTCCGAAAGGATTTATGATAGGTTCTTCAAGGTCCAGAAGCGAAATTGTCTTGTCTGCCTTTTCGAGTTTTTTAAGGTTTTCGTTCAGGGAATTTGCCAATCCCAAAAAAACTGAATCAAAAACATCAGGATTCCGACCAAGAGCTATAAGAAGGTAATCATTGTCATTTTCAAACCTGCTTCTGAAATCCTGATAAAAGACAAGGTCGTCATCCTCTTGGGGAAAAAAACTTTCAAAATCATAGTCAAAAATGACGGCAGGCCTAAATGCAACGACTCCCAATGTGATCAACAATGCAAATCCCAATGACCAAAACGACTTTCTTTTTGTAAACATAATGCCTGTGAAAGATACAGGTTAGCCTTGGTTTTGTAAACAACTTCACAAAAAAGTAATAATTCCATAAAAACCATATTCCTAAAAAATCACCTTTCTGAAATTGATTAATTGAAATCGAAAAATTCAAAATTTCAATTTCAGCAATAAAAGCAAAATCCTCCTTTCCTAATTTTACTTATCTTCCTATCTTGCCGACATAAAAATCCCTCCTTTGGCTATGAAGCAATACCACGATTTGATGCAGTATATTTTGGATAACGGTGTAAAAAAAACAGATCGAACCGGAACAGGAACGATCAGTGTTTTTGGCTATCAAATGCGCTTCAATCTTGCTGATGGCTTTCCGGTAGTCACCACCAAAAAACTCCACCTCCGCTCCATCATCATCGAGTTGCTTTGGTTTCTAAAAGGTGAAAGCAACATCAAATACCTCAATGAAAACAAAGTAAGCATTTGGGACGAATGGGCAGATGAAAACGGCGATTTGGGTCCTGTTTACGGTTATCAATGGAGGCATTGGCCGGACGGAAAAGGAGGGGAAATCGATCAGATCAAGAACCTCATCCATCAGATCAAAACCAAACCTGACAGCAGAAGACACATCGTAAGTGCCTGGAACGTGGCGGATGTCGACCACATGGCCCTTCCTCCATGCCATTCTTTGTTCCAGTTCTATGTGGCAGATGGCAAGCTTTCCTGCCAACTCTATCAGCGGAGCGCGGATGTGTTTTTGGGAGTGCCTTTTAATATTGCTTCTTATTCTTTGTTTACCCTGATGGTCGCACAGGTCTGTGACCTTGAGCCGGGAGAATTTGTCCATACTTTTGGCGATGCACACCTTTATAGCAACCACATAGAACAAACCCACCTGCAACTTAGCAGAGAATTAAGGCCACTTCCTGTAATGAAAATCAATCCGGATGTGAAGGATATATTTGCTTTTGAATATGGGGATTTTGAATTGCTTAATTACGATCCCCATCCTCACATCAAGGCAGCGGTGGCCATCTGAGGACTTTCAAAAAATTGCGTTATTAAAGTTCAAAAATTGCATCCAAGCCTTTGTCGCGATTGGTATCAAAATCTTTCTTTTCAATTGATTTAAGATAACTTAATCCAGTCACGTTGCTTGTCAATATTTGATCTGCCAAAAGCAAATCATCCATTTTATAAAGGCTTTCCGAATAAGGAATGTTGTTTTCTTTGAAATACCTGAGAACCTCTCCCCTTCCCACACCGGCAATACAGCCTGAATCCAAAGAAGGTGTGAAATAATGGCCGTTTTTTACCCAGAATAAATTAGACGCACCAGCTTCACAAATGCACCCCTCCGCAGAAGTCAATATCACTTCATCAAATCCTTTGGACTTTCTTTCCTGATTGGCCATTACATAGGGCAAAGCACTCAAAGTCTTACAATGGCTCCAAGGTGTTTTTTGGATCTGAATAGTCTTACTGAGATAGGCGATTTCTTTCAGTTTTGGAGCGGGATGAAAAGTATGAATTTGTAGGCTTTCGAGGACTCTGTTGTCTTCAGGGGTATACCTACCCAAACCTGCCCTATATACATTCCATCTTATCCGCAGATTTTTTTTATCCCCCCAGATTTCATTGAGGAGAACTTCTATTTCATTTATATGAGAAAGCCCGTCAGCCTCCAAAGCCAAAGTACTTAAGCCTCCGGCTAGCCTTTCCGTATGTTGACTTCCAAACCTGATTTTGCCTTTTGTAAAAACCATAGTTTCAAAAAGGCCATCTCCAAACAAAAATCCCCTATTGTGGAATTCATCTGCATGATCGGACCAAATCCCGTCTTGGTGTTTGTAAAGAAAAATTGTATCGTATCCGACCATAGGAGTGTTCATTATTGAACAAAACAGATTTTTGTTATTATTAATGAGCGTTAAAAATAATTAAATAATGATGATTTACCCCTGATTATGAGCAAACTTATCCCAAATCTCTTTTTCAAATTAAAATCCTTCATACTTTAGCATGCTAATTGAAAGTGGGGTTTTCTATGGGAACAAAAAGTGGTATTTTTGATATGATCGGTCCGGTGATGATTGGGCCATCCTCTTCACATACCGCAGGGGTTGTCAGGATCGCAAGGGCTGCCACAAGAGTTTTGGGAGGGGTGCCGGACTCAGCGGTCATCACTTTTTACAATTCCTTTGCCCGAACATATGAAGGACACGGCAGTGACAAAGCGGTCATTGGCGGTTTGCTTGATTTCAAAACCGATGACGCCAAAATCAAACAATCATTTGAGCTTGCCCAAGAAAAGGGGCTTCAATTCAGCTTCAAATCTATTGGAAATGCTTCTGTATACCATCCCAATACCATCAAACTCAACCTCACCAAAGGGGAAAGGAAAGTAGAGGTAATTGGAGAAAGCCTTGGTGGCGGTGTGATCAACATCGCTGAAGTGGACGGTTTCAACGCCAATTTCTCCGCCCAATCCCATACTTTGATCATCAAAGCAGAGGATGTTTCCGGAGCGATTGCTTTCATTTCGAGTGTAATAGCCCAAGAAAAAACCAACATTGCCACGATGTCAGTTTCCAGAAAAGGGAAAAATGACATCGCTTGCCACGTGATCGAAATGGATAGTGGCATCAGGCCTACTACCATCGCATACCTAAATAGCCTGACCTGGATCAAAGAATTAATTTACATTCCTGATATTGATTAACCCATGATGAAAAAAATTTACCTATCAGCAGTTGCTTTTTTGCTGCTTTCCATTAGTTCCATCCAAGCCCAGGATGTTGATTTCAGCAGACTCGATTTGCAGACTTGCATCGAAATCGCCTTGGAAAATAACCTGACGCTACAGAGAAGTCAAGCGAACCTTGGAATCACAGAAGCCAATCTGATTGAAAATAAAGGGCAACGCATTCCAACCTTGAGCACCGGAGCGAGTTCAGGATACCGATGGGGTCGTTCTATCAACCCGGTTACCAACTTGTTTGAAAACAATCGGATAGGAAACACCAACTTATTCACAAGCTCAAATTTTACCATTTTTGCAGGTCAACAGATCACCAACACAATCCAGCAAAATAAAATCAATATTGAAGCTGCAAAGTTTGATGTTTTGGCGACTGAAAACACCATTACCTTAAACGTTGTCAATTTCTTTATCAATGTGGTCTTCAATTCTGAGCAACTCAAGATCGCCGAAAACCAATTGGGAAGCACCCAAGAACAACTTGCAAACACGACTAAATTGGTCGATGCAGGGTCGCTTCCTTTGGCAAACAAATTAGACATACGGGCGCAAAATGCTACCAATGAATTGGAGGTAATCAATGCTTCCAACAATCTTCGGATTGCAAAGTTGAACCTTGCCCAAGCGATGCAAATTCCTTTTAACGATAATTTCAATGTCGTCATTCCAGAATTGGAAGCAGATGACTATTCCATGGCGGACAAAGAAGTAAGTGAGGTTTTTGAAAGTGCACTTGCTTTGATGCCTGAAATTAAATCTGCAGAACTGGGTGTAGAAAGCGCTGAAGTAGGAATTAAGTTGGCTCAAGGAGGATATTTTCCCACTTTTGGGGTGGGAGGCAGTGCATTCTCTAACTATATCGACCAACCAAATTTCTTTGGTGTCAGAGATGGATTCGGCACCCAAATAGGGAATAACTTTTCATACTCGGGGAATTTGCAACTAAACATTCCTATTTTTTCCAATTTAAGAAATAGGGCTAATGTGCAAAGGGCAAAACTTCAGAAAAGGCTGAGTCAAATCCAGGAAGTAGAAACCGTAAACCAGCTGAGACAAGACATCGAAAGTGCCTATACAAGCGCAGATGCGGCAAGACAATCTTACCAAGCT